>CBDVBX010000205.1:0-6599 GCA_965372335.1 uncultured bacterium
ATGAGAAAACTGTTTTTGACCTTACTGGCCATTCTGATGTTGACAACGTTCGCGGGAAACGCGAACGCGCAGGCGCCGTACCTGCAAGTCTACTTTGACCCCGGTCTCACATATACGTGGGAGGATTGTCCCCCGGCGCCGATTGGGACCGTCGTCGGGACGATGTACGTCGTTGCGCATGATTTTGGTGCGTGGCTCAGCGGTATCGAGTTCAGGATTGACTATCCGCCGCAGATAATGTGGCTTGGCGACACCATTGATCCCGGCAACCTGTCCATCGGGAACACCCGGGATGGCATCGGGATCACATTTCCGCAACCGCTAAACGCCTTCTCGTCGGCTTTGATCGTGAGTATCTCATTCTTGTGGATGTGCGACGATTGCAGTTCGCCGAATATGAACCAGGTTATTTGCTTCGACGTCTATCCGGGTTCCGGATATCTGCGAGCCGTCAGGTGGCCGGACCTGGAGTTGATCTACGGACAATCGGGAACGGCCGTCATATGCCCGGCGTGCGGGAGTTGGGTGCCGTGCGACCAGTTGCCCGTACCAGTCGAGCAAACGACGTGGGGCGGGGTCAAGGCGCTATACCATTAATCTCTAAGCGCGCCGCACTCGTTGCGCCGGTCATGCGCGCTCTAGCATCGCCACCGCCTGGCAGGCGATCATCTCGCCGCGCCCGATGGGGCCGTGGCCCTCGTACGTGGTGGCGCCCACATTCACCAGTCGGGCGTCGATACCCAAGTGACCCGCCATTGTCACCGCCATTACCCTTTTGCGCTCTCCCAGTTTGACGGCATCGCACATCACCACGCAGTCGAGGTTGACGATTTCGCAGCCGGCGTTCTTGACCAATTCCGCAACGCGAGAGAGAAAACTGCCGCCGGGGAAATCTTTGTACGCCGGGTCGCTGTCGGGGAAGTGGTCTCCAATGTCGCCCAGGCCCGCCGCGCCCAACAGCGCGTCGCAAACGGCATGCGCCACCACGTCCGCGTCCGAGTGCCCGACCAGACCCGCCGTCGAGTCGGCGAAGTGGACGCACCCCAGCATCAACCGGCGTCCTTCCTTCAAGGTGTGGACGTCAAAACCGTTTCCAACTGCGTACAAGAGAGGCCTCCGTCAACTGGTCTGCGATAGGATGGCTTCGGCGATGGCAATGTCTTCGGGATAGGTGACCTTGAAGTTCAACCGGTCGCCGGGAACCGTCTTGACCGGTTCACCGAGTGCGAGTACCAGCGATCCGTCGTCATTCGACTGTAGCCCGTCGGCGTGGGCTTTGCGGTGGGCGCGCAGCAGCAGTTCGCGCTCGAATGCCTGCGGCGTCTGAACGCCGGCGATATTGGCTCGGTCCACCATGGCATCGACGCCACCGCTGGCGTCGACCACGAGCGTATCCACGACCGGGACGGCCGGTACCACAGCGGGACTATTTCCGAGCGCTTTCAAAATCTGATTGATAAGTGCGTCCGACAAGCACGGCCGCGCGGCGTCGTGGACCAGAACGTGTGTCACCGACTGCGGGAGCGCTTCCACCCCCAGCCGGACCGAGTCCTGTCGTCTTTCACCGCCGCCCACCAATTCGCTCACGTGTTCGCCGGCCGGTTCGGCCATCGCCGCCATCCACGCCTCCGTCTGGTCCGGCGGTACGACCAGATATATACCCTTGATGTCGGGGCAGGCGGCGAATCGCTCTATCGACCACGCCACCATCGGGCGCCCGCTCACCAGCGCGAGTTGCTTCGGTGCCCCGCCCTGGAAACGTTCGCCGCGCCCAGCGGCCATGATCATTGCAACAATGTGTGACATAGTTCCACCCAGCTCAAAACAACTCGAAGCGGAGGTAACGCCCGGGACGGAGTTTAATATCAGTGATCAACGAATCCAATTTCAAAATCGTCGTATTGAGGCGGTCGATCAGTTCGTCGTCGGCCAGCAACTTACCCATCGTCCCCTCGCCTTCGCGCAAGCGGCGCGTAATCTCCCTTAGGTCCTCTGATGACTTGGAAAGATTTTGAACGGCGGTCTCGATCGATTGGCCCGTACGCCCGATACTGGCCAGTGACGAGTCCAGCGACGCGTAGTGTTTTTCCGTCAAACTGTCCAGGCGAGTCGACACTCGCTCGATCGCCAGGATCGCGTTGGCCAATTTGGGTTGGTTGTCGTCCGTGATTGCCCGCAGGTTGGCGCTCGCCGCCGATAGATCTTCGATGCCCGACTGCAAAGTGCCCTCGCTCGAAAACGACTCCATTATATCTCGCAGATTGCGCGAGGTTTCGGCCAGGTCGGTCATGACGCGGCCGGCGGAACCCATCACTTCGGAGAGTCCCATCATGAACCGCCCTTCGAGCGTATCGCCCCGTGCCACGCCTCGCGACGATGTGCCTTTGGTGATGGCGACAAACCTTTCGCCCATGATTCCCACGCTTGTTAGCGCTACGCCAGAATCATCGGGTATGAACACGCCCTCTTTCACTCCCATTTCAACTACCACCCCGCTTCCATCCAAGTCCACCGACGCCACGCGTCCTCGTTCGACACCGTTGATGAACACAAGGTCGCTCGACTGCAGACCACCCACCTCGGCGAATCGCACAAAGAAGTGGTACCGTTTCTCGACCAGTTTGAACTTCTGAAACCACATTACACCCAACACCAGAACAACGCTGGCGAGCACCACTACAATTCCGACCCTGATTTCCAACCCTCTGCGGGTCATCGTTCACTCCTGGCCTCAGTTGTTTCCCGTTACTATCGGGCCCTCGGCACTTCCCTCTATGAACTGCCGGACGATCTCGTTATCGCTCTCTTGTACTTCCTCCGGCGTGCCGACGAAGATGATTTTGCCTTTGTGAAGCATCGCGATGCGGTCGCCCACTTTGTACGCGCTCGCGATATCGTGCGTGACCACGACGCTGGTGATGTCCAGCTCGTCGTTGAGTTTGATGATCAGGCTGTTGACCACATCGGCCATGATCGGATCCAACCCGGTCGTCGGTTCGTCGTACAGCACACACTCGGGCTCCATCGCTATTGCCCGTGCGAACCCGACCCGTTTCTTCATGCCGCCGCTTAGCTCCGCGGGGCGTTTGTTGCTGACACCGTGCAGGCCAACCATGCGGAGCTTCTGCTCGCAGATCTCAGCGATCTCCTCGCCCGACTTATCTGTGTGTTCGCGCAACGCCAGCCCGACGTTCTCACGAACGGTTGCCGAGTCAAATAACGCCGCGCCCTGGAAAACCATACCAAAGCGCATTCGCATCTCGAAGAGCTTTTTGCGGCGGTAGTGCGTGATGTCTTCGCCGTCGACGTAGATGTGTCCGCTGTCGGGGGATATGAGCCCCACCAGGTGTTTGAGAAGCACGCTCTTTCCGCAGCCGCTCTGCCCCATGATCACCAAAGTCTCGCCCGGGTTGATGATCAAGCTGACGCCTTTCAGCACGCGGTTCATAGAGAACCGTTTATAGACGTCTCTGCAGGCGATGTGAATCAACGCTCGTTCCTCCGGCGACCCGCCGCTATTTCTGCCTACGACTCTTTGTAAAAAATGATCCGAAACAACACCGTCGCCAAAAAATAGTTGGAGATGAGTATCAAAATGCAGCTGGAGACCACCGCGTGCATTGTCGACCGGCCGACGCCCTGCGCACCGCCGTGCGTGCGAAAACCGTTGAAGCAACCCATCAACGCAATGATCCCGCCGAAGGTGACCGCCTTCATTAGGCCGCTGATAACGTCGTCGACGTAGAAAAAAAGCCGCAAGCCCTCGGTAAAAGTCGTGTAGCTAACGCCGACCGTAATATTCGCCACTACCATCCCGCCCAGTATCGCCAGCAGGTCCGCAAACGTTACCAGTACCGGCATCATCACCAGACACGCCACGAATCTGGGCAGAACCAGATAACGCACCGGATCGATGGCGAGCATCTCCATCGCGTCGATCTGCTCGGTGACCTGCATGGTGCCCAACTCGGCGGCGATCGAGGCGCTCACCCGCCCGCCGACGACCAGCGCGGTGAGCACCGGCCCCAGTTCGAGTATCACCGACTTACCGACGACCGTGCCGAGAAACACCATCGGCACGTAGTCCTGAAATTGGTACGCCGCCTGCACGGCCGCCACTGCACCGACGAAGAGGGAGGTGATGAACACCAACGGGAGCGACCCGATCCCGATTTGTTGCATCTGTATGAGTGTCTGCTCGGCGGTGCGGGGCAATTCTCTGAATTTGAAGAGGACGCGCCCAAGGAGGATGGACATTCCTCCCACGTCCTGAAGGAAGTTCAGGATGAGAATGCCGACTGGTCGAAATGCGCCTACCACGGCTGCCTAGAACTCTTCGTCTGCTATTGGTGAGAGTGGTTCGAACCGGGTGTATTCTTTCAAGAATGCCAGGTTGATCGTACCAGTCGGCCCGTTGCGTTGTTTGCCGATGATCAGCTCTGCGGTGCCGGCTTTCTCCGAGTCTTCCCCTTCGTACACCTCGGGCCGGTATAGAAACAGCACCACATCAGCGTCTTGCTCGATACTGCCGCTTTCGCGAAGATCCGAAAGCATCGGGCGTTTGTCACCGCCGCGCGATTCCACCGCGCGCGACAACTGCGAGAGTGCCACCACCGGGATCTCCAGCTCTTTGGCGAGAGCTTTGAGCATGCGCGAGATCAACGAAATCTGCTGTTGCCGGTTCTCCATTCGCTCCTTGACGTTCACCAGCTGCAGGTAGTCGACCAGAATCATGCCGATGTTCGCCTCGGCTTTGAGACGGCGTGCCTTGGCGCGAATCTCCATCGTCGAAATGGCGGCGGAGTCGTCGATGTATATTGGCGCTTCGGCCAGGTACCCCGCCACGAGCGCCAGCTCGGCGTATTCGTTGCTCTTTAGGTAACCGGTGCGCAACTTGTTGCTGTCCACCCGTGCCTCGCTGCACATCATCCGCATCACCAACTGGTCCGCCGCCATCTCGAGACTGAACACGCCCACAGGGATTTTCTCTTTGATGGCGAGGTGTTGCGCGAGGTTTAGCGCAAAGCTGGTTTTGCCCATACCCGGGCGCCCGGCAACAATGACCAGCTCGGAGTTCTGGAATCCGGACGTATATGAGTCGAGTTCTTCGAAGGGAGACGCCAAGCCCGAGACGTGTTTGCCGCTTTGGTATAGCTCTTCGATGTTCTTGAACTTGTCTTTGATGATCGATCCGATGGGCTGAAAACCCTTGAACATCCCCTGCTGGGCAATTTCGAACACGTGTTTCTCGGCGTCGTCCAAAATCTCGGCGGCGTCGCGCTCGCCGGCGTAACATTCCGTCGCGAGTTGGTTGGAAATGGTAATCAACCGGCGCATGATGTACTTTTGCAGAACAATGCTGGCGTAGTACTCTACGTTGGCGGCCGTGTGGACGTTGTCCAAGATCGCGGTCAAGTACGCCGCGCCGCCGACGGACTGGTAAGTTCCGGACTTCTTGAGCTCCTCGGTGAGCGTGATCATGTCGATGGCTTCGCCGCGCTTGGTCAACGACGTCATCGCTCCGAAGATGTCGGAGTGCGCCTTCTTGTAAAACGCTTCGATTGTTATGCTCTCGGTTGCGATCGAGTACGCGTTGTTGTCCAGGAGCACGGCGCCCAGAACGGCCATCTCCGCGTCGATCGACTGGGGCGGTAATCTATCGGTATATCCGAAAGGTGCTGCTTCTGCCACGTCAACTCCCCCTCACCTGGTTGTCGTTTCGCTGCGGCCGGTGCGCGGTCACACGACGCGTCCCGGCGTCCCGATTAACTGTCGTCCAGCATTGCTTTGAGTTGTTTGAAATCATCCCACGCCGGCTTCTTGAAAGCGGGATTTCGCAACAACGCTGCTGGGTGGTATGTCGGAAGGATACGGATGCCCTCGTAGTAGTACTCTCCGCTGCGAAGCGTCCCAAGCGGTGCGTTGGTCTGCAATAGCCATTGCGCCGAGATTCGCCCCAGCGCACAAATCACCTTGGGCTGGATCAGCTGGATCTGCTGCTTGAGATAGTTCTCGCATTGGCGAACTTCAGGTTCCTGCGGATCGCGATTGCTGGGCGGCCGACACTTCAAGATATTGGTGATATAAACGTCTTCTCTTCGAAGCTCGATCGCCGCCAGTATCTTGTTGAGCAGCTGACCGGCCCGACCCACAAAGGGAATCCCCTGTAGATCCTCGTCGCGCCCGGGCGCTTCGCCGATGAACAGCACCTTGGTTCTGGGATTACCGTCGCCGAAAACGGTTTGAGTCCGCGACTTGTACAGCGGGCACGCGATGCAACCGCTCACGGTATCTGCCAGCGCGTCGAGTGCGCTGCCGGGCGACTGGGTCTTGGGCATGGTTCCTTCCTGCTTTATCGTCACGGTTTCTTCCTCGCCGCTAGGCTTGGCATCTTCACTGATGTATATCGATCTTATACCTTTTCTCTGTAGCTGTCTCAGATAAGCCGCCAGTTGCTCTCGTATTTCCTGTGGATAATCCATCTCTCTCTCTTATTTATCTGATCGTGGCAACGATCATCGATGCGGGTCTTTGCAGGTTTTTGGGCCGACCGACCGCGGGTTTCGCGGCACGGCTCGCTGACCACTGCCTTGCACGTA
>CBDVBX010000206.1:0-6533 GCA_965372335.1 uncultured bacterium
GTCGCTGCGCGGCCGAGCGTCATGAGTGGCTCGTCCTGCGCGGGCACCTGCGCGATCACGATGATGCTTATCACGACGGACAGGAGGAACGCTATTACAGCGCGGCGGATTCGGATCGTCATGTCGTTTTTCCTTTCGGCGTGGCCGGAACGGGCTTTTGTTATGGACGCTTGTTCCTCATTACGGTAAATAAACCTTATCGTGCGCAGTTGCCAACTACTGATTTTTCGATTTCAAATGCTCGCCCGCTTCGACATACGGTTTGAACCGCTCGACGAGAAAATGCCACCACACCTTGTCCACGGTTTCGGCCAGATTGTCCTCGATCTCGCCGCTCGCGTGGACAGACACTTTCAGCCGGGTCGAATCCGTGCCGGCGTGCGTGAACTCGTAGGTGTGGACCATCAGTATCGCCTGGCCGGACAGCCCTAGCGGCCCCTGGAAGCGCAGGTACTCCCCTCGCTGGGCGTAGATCACGGTGGCGTGACGTACGCCGTCACCCGAGTCGTCGAAAATCTCCCAAAAGCCACCGCCCGGCTTTGCCTCGATGTATAGTTCTTTTGGCGACTCGCTGAACGAATGATCCCACCAGCCGCTGATGTCGCCGGTGATGGCGTCGTAGATCGTCTCCGGCGCGCCCGGCAGGACCAGTTCGTGCTCGACAACGAACCCGCCCACTTTGAACTCCCGGTGCTCGGCTTCGCTCGGGCCGACGGCTCCCACCACCAATACCAAGACCACCCAGCAAATCACCTGTTTCGTGTTCTTGATCATCGTTCCTCCGATTCGTTGAAACTCAACGCGCCCTGCTATAATGAGAGAATCGCTGCGAACTTCATTCAATATCCAAGACAACCTGTATCTGCGGGTGCCCGTACTGGGCACCGCCCGTCACCACTCGCAGGTTGGGCAGTATTTGCGCCTCTCCCCCGCCATGTGTGTGCCCGCACAAAACGATAAGTTCCCGGTCAGGGCGATGCGACATATTTTCGATCAACACATCGCCCACCGCCTTGCAGCAAAAGAAAGGCAACCAGTCGTCCTTGGAGATTTCACCGTCGTACCACGTAGCTTCGCGAAATGGCGGTACGTGTGTCAAAAGGACTACGCGACGGTGCGACGCAAGCGCTTCGGGTAACACGGTCTTTAGATGTTCGGCGGCCTCGTCACCCAGTCCCCGGAGTACTCGGATCAGTTCCTCACGATCAATTCCCCGCAGTTCGTCGATGAGAAAGAAATCGCTCAATTCGACGGGGCTGCCGTCGGGGTCGCCCAGGCGCGCGTCGCCCCATCCGTCGTGCCCAACGACCGCCGTCGTGTCGGTGAGCGGATACACGCCGGTGGTATTGAGCCAGTGCAGACGGGATGAGTTTTCTGTCAAACGGCCTACCGCGCCGCGAACCGCAGCGATGGATCCGTGGTAGAAATCGTGGTTGCCAAGGACAAAACAGATGGGTGTGTCGATGAGACCTTCCATCTGCGACAGATGGCGCTCGATCGATGTGGCCGTCGAGATGTCGCCGCCCAGTAACACAACGTTCGGATCCTCGGCGGCGATCGTCTGCAGAAATCCGGCCACCTCAACTTCCGGTAGGAAGTCCAGGTGAATATCGGTGACCCAAACGGCCCGCATTACGGCTCGGCGTATCCCACGTGATACGGCTTCAATAGAAACGAGACATAGTCCACGTGCAGACGCGCCAGTTGACGAATGTGGAGAAGATCGTGTGCCAACCAGGCCGCCAACAGATCGCCCGCCCGAAGCTCGCCGATCGTCGGATGTTCGTAGCTCAGGCTCCAGTCGGGTGATGATAGTCCGCCCAGCCAATCGAGTGACTTTTGACGCTCGCCGAGAAACTCATCGATCGACCGGGCAAAATCGCGCTCATTATAGTTACGTTCGATGACAAGTTCCTTCGGGTCGAACAGCGGCCATGCTTTGCCCGGGTTATGAAGCGTCGAATCGACTCGCGGACGAAAGTCCAGCCGTTCTTCGTCATAGAGATGATTGATCACTTCGAGGATCGACCACTTTCTCGGAGCGGGTTTCCAGCACGCCTGTTCATCGGTCACACCGCGTAACAGACTCTGGATGGCATCCACGTTGACGGCCATACGGCCGGTTATATATTGGAGATTCACGTTAAAACCCCAACTCGTTTATCGGACAATGACGATTTTCCGGGAGAACGTTTCTCCCGCACCTTTTACGCGTAAGAAGTACACACCGGCGGGAGAACGCCTGTCAACGGCAGAACTGTCCCACTGAAACACCTCGATGCCGGTGAACAGCGGCGTCGACGACTGCGAAAACACCCGCCGTCCCAAGACGTCGAATACCTCGAAGGTCGCGCTGGTCGGCGCCGCCACTTGGAACGGCCATCGAACCACGCCGGCACCGGGATTTGGGAACGGATGTTGTGGTACCAGCCGGACGACCTTCGGTGCGGACATGACGTACTCTGTGAATAGGACTCGGCCGGAACCGGCTTCCGCCAGCCGGAAGTACGTGCCGGCCCCAATTAGGCCGCTCACATCCCACCTCACGGTGTTTTCCACCCGCGTGACCGGTGTTTCCGATTGAACCGTCCACGGGCCTCCGGGACTCGACGACGTGCTGAGCGACACGTCGGCGAGATCGATAACGCGTTCGAACTCGACGACGAGGAAGTTCCCGTCGAACAGCACGCGTATCGGATCCAGGTGGGGGGCGCGTTTGGTCTCGAATTCATAGCCCCACAGCGGACGACACGAGGGTGACCCCCGGCATGCCCCCTGGTGTATAGACGTCCCCACGCCGAAGGCCAGTACGCCGTGCGACAGATCGGGCGGCACGACGAGATTGGCCTGTAGTATATCCCCGTCTTCCGGTACCGCTAACATCTCGGCACCGCCGGCCACGTTCCCCCCTACATCGTACAAAATCACATCGACCGCCCCCGAGCTGGCCGGGTCGAGCGAAGAGCGATCGCGCCGCAGCGTAACCGTCACCCTCTCACCGAGTGTCGGGTGATACGGCGTCCACGACACCACTGGCGGCGGCGATTCACCGCCCACCGGCAACACGACCAGCCGAGGCAAGTCCCCTGTGGCAGTCACCGTCCCGATCACCCGGCCGTTCCATTTGAAAGTCAAGCTTCCCAGGTTTCCCTCGTACGGCAATGCCATCACGCCGCCGGGCACCCGCGCGGTGATTCGACCGTTCACGGTGAGATTATTACGAGGAATGTCCACAGGACGGCCGTTATCGTCGACGATCACGACGGCGACGCCTTGCCACAGGTTTTCTTGTACGTAGTGCGGACCCACAACCATTATCCACGTTCGCGCTTGCAACGCCTCGCCGTTCTGTCCGGTGGTCTCGATATCGACGCGATAAGCTCCCTCACTCAGGTCCGGCACTCGGGGCCAGAAAAAATGGTTCGCCGGCACGTACTCTGAAATATCGACGCCGGTATATCGCAGACCGGCCGTCGGCTGGACGTATTCGTACTGGCCTCCGGTGCGAGTGAATCGCAAAATTCCCAGCTTGGGCGGATTGACATTGTTGGACGAGTAAGCCGGAATGAGCGCTATGAATTCGCCGTCGCGCACTGAAGGACAGGTGACCGACCGCTTTCTCATCCAACGGCTGGGCGGCGCAATACCGTCGACCGGCGCCGACCACGCCCGGTCGATTGCCTCGTACATAAGGGCGGGGGTCTTCGCCACCTCCGCCCTCAATTCGGCAGTGAGCTTCGCCAGCGGATGCGGCGAGTTTAGTCCCGCCGCGATCTGTGCCATGGCCGGCACGATCAGCGTCCCCGCCGCACTTTGATACAACATGTCGAAATCGATCCGCCACGCGATCATGCAACAGCCCCCTAGGACTTGTTCCCCGGCGTTGTCATACATGTCGTATACCGCCATTCGCTTGTCGAAACGGCGGCGTCTCACGTTTCTTCCCGAAGCCTCGCTGGCGATTCCCGACACGAAATATCGCGCGGCCTCCGCCATCCCCTCGGTGAGCCACGAAGGGGACGAAGAGTCACACAACAGGTCGTCGTGGAATGCGTGGGTGAGTTCGTGGATGAAGAGATTGTCCCAACCCGTGTTGGTACCGGTGTCGGGATCCGGCGTTATGGGGTGCATGACGATGGTGTTGGCGTAGCACTTGTAGTGTTGCAGCTCGTTACTGAATGTCACGATCAGAGTGTCCAGAGTAACCGGGGAGCCGAGTACCTCCACCATCGAGGGTAGAATGATTTCCAACAAGTCGCCGACGTAATCGAAATCCTCCTGCTCGGCTGGGGGCCCCATTCGCAGAGCGAATACGCCGAAGTCCCTTATCCAGTCGTTTGGTGAGCGGTGAACCGGCGACGCGTCGTCGACGTCGGCCGATCGGATTACTCCGCCGCAGTTATCACTGTGTACCGGGGGTATCCCGGGTATCCCGGGTATCCCGGCCAGACCGGCCTGAACCGTCTCGGCAGCGGTGGCAGAGTTCGTCGTCGCGACGATGGCGATGGAAATCAAAATTAAGCACGCTATTCGCACGGCGCGTCTCCACGACAGCGATGAGGGTTTATTCGGTCCACGCTCTTCGCACCCCGGTGTCATCCCAGAATCCGTCGGATCTCGCTCTGCACGCCGCCGGTGACGAGGACCCCACCCGAGCCGTCGACGAACACATTGACCTCGAGGCGCACGCCAAATTCGTCCGTGTAGATCCCGGGCTCTATCGAGAACAGCGTGTTGGGCAGCACCAGGCGGTCATCGTGGGTCTCGAGGTTATCCATGTGCGTACCGTTCCCGTGCAGGTCTTCACCGATGCTGTGACCGGTTCGGTGAACGAAGTACTGACCGTAGCCGGCCTTTTCAATGACTTCTCTGGCCGCGTCGTCAACCTCCCAACCGCGCAGTTCCTTGCCGGCGGCGAAGCGATCGCGGATTAGATCGATCGCCGCGTCGCGCGCGGCCGCCACGATGTCAAAAATCTTTGCGTATTTCTCCGGCACCGACAATCCCACGTAGCCCATTCTGGTGATATCGCTGAACACGGCCTTCGGCTTGTTGAATCGCGCCCACAGGTCGATCATGACCAGTTCGCCCTCGGCGACCGGTACGTCTCGGTCGGGGGTGGGTTCGAAGTGCGGGTCGCCGCTGTGCGGGCCAACCGCCACGATCGGCGGGTGGTCGGGGATGAGGTCGTGTTTCTCGAAGTGATCCAGAATGACTTTTTGAACCTCCGTCTCCGTGCGAGGCGTACCGGCCCCTACGCCTTCGGCGATCGTCTGCCAGCACAGGTCGAATGCTTGCGTGGTGAGCTTTTCCGCTTCTACGTGAGATTGCCACTGCTCATCGCTGAGCGTGGCTTCGAAGAACTGGATCAGGTCGCCCGACGATGCCACTTCGACCCCGGCGCCCTTTACCAGATCGATCGTTCCGCCGTCCACCTTGGAGACATACGGAATCGCGTTTCGCGGCGAATACTCCATGGCA
Organism: uncultured bacterium; assembly: GCA_965372335.1. Classification (GTDB taxonomy): domain Bacteria; phylum Krumholzibacteriota; class Krumholzibacteriia; order WVZY01; family JAKEHA01; genus CBDVBX01. The sequence goes on from CBDVBX010000206.1 coordinate 5,482, forward strand.
ACTCGCTTCATGCCCTTGACCAGCTCGGCGATCCCGGCTTCCAGCTCCTCCCACTTGAGATATATGCGTTTGTCGCCTGGGAGATGATCGAGGGTACCTGATTCGATGCGGTGCACCAGCTTGGTCGGCTCACCCTCGGCGGGCACCATATAATAGAAGCGCCGGGTGACCAGCGAGGTGGGCTCGAAATCGAGAATCCGGCGCGCCAAAACGTTGGCGCCGTGGAAGTCGAAGAACAACCAGCCGTCGAAACCGAATTCTTTCAATGCACCCTGGATCTTATTGAGGTCAAACATATTAATGCTTCTCCCGTTTTGAGTTTAGTTTTCTGGTGGTGGGATGACCCGTAGTCGCAACGGTGGCAGGCCGGATTTGACGGCCACAAACCCTTTTTCCGGCGTTCCCGTGTACCCCCTCATCCGTGCCCGATCATCCACGCGCACGTAGCGAGGGCGTCCCTCGTCCGTAATTTTGACGCGTATCCAATGCCTCGGGTGAAACAGCTTGCGCCCAAACAGGACCGTGAGATCGGGTCCGTCTTTGTCCCGTTTTTCCCAGTATATAATTTGACCGCGGTACACTGCCAGCGTATCCACACGTGCGCCGTCGAGGTACATGCGGGCGTCGCCGTCGACTTCGATGTGCAACGGCGCTCGCCAATTAGCCGCGGCCTCAGACACCAACCCAATCGGCAAAGTCGCCATGATCGCGACCAAAACGTATTGGGCGAGATTGTTATGCGTGTCTCTCATTCTCACAATTGTATCACACCCGTGCGCCCGACGACATCGGCGGAAGCCCAACTAAACGGTCGCTCCAGGGTAAATTCAGAATCGCTTGAAATCAATGGGTTTTACGGTATGCTGGTACGCATGAAATCTCAGCGTAAAGATCTTGTCGTCGCGACACGCCGGATCTCATTGTTACTGCTGATGGCCGCGCTGGCTGTGTGCGTACTGCCAGCTCCATCGGTGTTCGCACAGGAACGGACGGGATCGGGTGGAACCGTTGCCGAGGAAACCGTTGTTCCACCGGCTCCCCAGCCGATTCCG
>CBDVBX010000207.1:0-6505 GCA_965372335.1 uncultured bacterium
GGCAGGCTGGGCCGCTTGCCGTACATCAGAATGCCCACCCGGAACACACGCGCGCTAAACGCCACCGACAGGTAAATCGAGGCGACCATTAGCACGATGCTCAGCGCGATCTCCCAAGCGGCGGGTTGGAGGACGATGATCCGGCCGAGCATGACCATGGGAGTGAACAGAGGGATCAGCGACAGCACCACCGCCATCGTACTGTTGGGGCTTTGGACGATAAACATCAACACCAGGATCGGAACGATCAGCGGCATCGTCACCAGACCCTGCAGCTGCTGCGCGTCCTGCTCCGTACTGCAGATCGAACCGATCACGGTGAACATCGACGCATACAGCAGGAAACCGAGCAGGAAGTACAAGATGAAATAAACGAACACCGAATACGACAGCTTCACGTCGGCGAGCACCTCGATCGTCGCCGCGCCGCCGAAGGCGGTCATCGCCACTCCCACCACCGACCATATCGCCAGTTGTGTGAACCCAGCCAACCCGATGCCGACCACTTTGCCCAGAAGCAGGTCGCGCGGTTCGACCGAACTCAACAGCACTTCGATGATCCGCGATCCCTTCTCTTCGAGAATCGACCGGGAGATCGTGATCCCCCACGTCAAAAGCGACATGTACAGGATCATGACGAATATAAACACCAGCCCCCATTCGCCCAGGATGCTCTTCTTCTCCACCTCGCCCGACTTGGTAATTTGACTGACGGCCAGCTTCACGCGCGTGGTGAGGCTTGCCACCTCGTTGAATTGAAGCCCCTCCCGCGCCAGCCGCCGCTCGATGACGATGTTGGTCAAGTGGCTTTCGAAATCTTCAAGGACCTGGAAATTGCGTACATCACGGGTGATGTACTTCACGTCGCTTGATTCGAGGACGTCTTCGGGGATCTCCAACACGATGTCCAGATCATCGTCGTTGAGCGCGGCGATCAGTTCTTTTTTGCGTTCTTCGTCTGGCGGCTCCTGCCGAAAAACATACCTGGGTTCCCCGTCCTTCGTGGTATCGTCGACCGCCGCTGCGAAACGTTCCCCGATTTGGCCAGTGTGGTCGACCACGGCCACCAACAGTTGTTCGTCTGGTTGTAGAAACGCCAGTAGTATCGGCACGATCAGAAACGCCACCATGAGAAAAGGGACGAGGATCGTGCCGATGACGAAGCTCTTCTTTTTGACGTGCTCCTTGTACTCGCGGCGTATGATAAGAATCGCATTCATGAGTTCTAGCTGGACGTCACCTTTTCAATAAAGATGTCGTGGATCGATGGGACGGCCACCTCGTATTTTTTTACTGTCACGCGCGCGCGCGCGGCGTCCAGCACATCGCCGGGGTCGGCGCCCGGCTGCAGGCGCAGAAACACCTCGTTGCCGTAATCGTTGAAGCTCTCCACTTCCGGCAGTTCGGTAAGAAAGGATCCGTCGCCGTCGAAGCGGAGCGTGACTCCGTTCTGGCCGTACTCCTTCTTGACACTCTCCAGCGTGCCGGACAACACGACCCGCCCCTTGTCGATGAGACAGATGTTATCACACAGTTTCTCGACCTGATCCATCATGTGCGTGGAAAAGACCACCGTATGACCCTTGTTGTGGTACTCGAGTATGATGTCTTTCAGGAGGTTGGTGTTGACCGGGTCGAGCCCTGAAAACGGCTCGTCGAGTATGAGCAGGTCAGGGTCGTGCAGAACGGTGGCGATGAACTGTAGCTTTTGCTGCATCCCCTTGGAGAGGTCTTCCGCTTTTCGCTCGGCAAAATCGGAAAGACTCATCCGCTCTAGCCAACCGGCGGCTTTGTCCCTCGCCGTCTTCCGATCCATGTGCTTGATCTCGCCAAAGAAGGTGAGCTGTTCGATCACCTTCATTTTTTTGTAGAGGCCGCGTTCCTCGGGCAGATAACCGATTCGGGCCTTGCCGACCCGATCGAGTGGTTCGCCAAAAATGCGAATGTCGCCCGCGTCGGGCAAGATGATCCGCATCATCATGCGGATCATCGTGGTTTTGCCTGCTCCGTTTGGGCCCAACAAGCCGTAGATCGACCGCTTCGGTATGGCGAATGAAATCTCGTTGACGGCCTTGACGCCATCGTATGATTTTACGATTTTGTCGGCTTCGACGACGTTTTCGGTCTGCATCTACTCTTCTTTCGCTAGCTCTAAACGGATCAACAGTTCGCGCATTTCGACCAACGCACGATACCTGTGGCTGATCCTGTTTTTCTCGTCGGGTGTCATTTCTGCCAGCGTCCGTCTGTATTGGGGCAGATAGAATATCGGATCGTACCCGAACCCGTGCTTTCCCCTGGGCTCGCGCGTGATCGTTCCGTGGAGGACCCCGTCTGTCACCAGCGCTTCGGCGACGCGGCGCTCGTCCAGGCGAGCGCCGAATACCGTGTCGGGGTGGGAGTCAATCGTGTCCTGTGCCCAGCCCGCGGACTCCGTATCGAACGCGATCGCCATCACCGTCCGAAACGACGCCGTCCGGCCGGCGTCGGCGACGTCTTTCATTGCCTCGAGAAGCTTCTCGTAGTTTTCGATGTACTCGGCGTTCCCACCACCCTCGGCCGCCGCAAACCGAGCGGCGTGCACGCCCGGCGCACCGTCGAGCGCATCCACAAACAGTCCCGTGTCGTCGGCCAGCGCCGATAGTCCGGTGAACTCCCGAATCTCCCGCGCCTTCTTGAGCGCGTTCTCCTCGAGCGTTTCACCGTCTTCGTCAGGCTCGGGGGCGTCGCTGTAGTCGTCCAACGTCGTAATCTCCAAGTTCATCCCCGTGAGAATACGCCGGATCTCTTTGATCTTGTCTTTGTTATGCGTAGCGAGAACGAGTTTCAACGATTACAATCCTAACGTTTCCTTCTGCGCCCGAAACAGTATATCGCAGCCTTTTTTGCCCAGATCGAGCATCTGTTGCAACTGCTCGGGTGTGAAGGGGTATTTCTCGGCCGTGCCTTGAACCTCGATATACGCGCCGCTCTCCGCCATGACGACGTTCAGATCGACTTGCGCCGCTGAATCTTCATCGTAGTCGAGGTCGAGCAGCGGCGTACCGTCGACGATGCCGATACTAATCGCGGAAACCATGAAGTTCATCGGGTGCTCGGCTAGCCCCAACGACGTTATGGCGTCGTGCAGCGCGATGCACCCGCCCGTGATCGACGCCGTTCGCGTACCGCCGTCGGCTTCGATGACGTCGCAGTCGATGATGATCGTGATCTCACCCAGCATGTCCAGCTGAACGGCGGCGCGAAAGCTCCTCCCGATGAGTCGCTGGATCTCGTAGGTGCGCCCGCTTCTCCCTTTGGCCGCCTCACGGACGATTCGCTGGCTCGAGCTCCGCGGTAACATCCCGTACTCCCCCGTAATCCAACCCGAACCGTTTCCAAACAGGAATCTAGGTACGCCGCTCTCCAGTGTCGCCGAGCACAGGACACGCGTCTCTCCCATCTCGATGAGCGCGGATCCTTCCGCGTGTCGCAGGTAGCCCCGTTCGATTCTGACGGGCCGGATCTCATCGCTTTTTCTGCCGTTTTTTCTCATTGAGAATCGATCAACCTTTCTGATAGCCAAAGCCGGCGCAAGCGGGCGCAAGCGGGCGCAAGCCCGTCGTCGTACTACACACTGACCAGCTCGATTTCTGGAATATCCCGCCCCAGGAATCGTTGTGCGATCTCTTCGAATGTCGGCGACGTATCACTTAGAATAACAGAAAAATTCCCGTTTCCACCACCGCCAATGATGTCTTCACTCTGGATGATTCTTTTCATCTCCCGCGCTGTTTCTACCGCCGAGTCCACCAGTTCGACCGACGCTCCCATCACCCGGCTTATCACGGACTTGAGCAACGGATAATGTGTGCACCCGAGTACCAGCGCGTCGATGTCCCGAGTCCGGAACTCGTTCAAGTATTCGCGGGCGACCATTTCGGTGACCGGATGGTCGATCCACCCCTCCTCGGCCAAAGGGACGAACAACGGACATGGCGCGGCCGTGATGTCGGCATTCTCTTTCAGGAGCCGTATTCCCGCCTGGTAGGCTCCGGAACGAATGGTGCCCGCGGTACCGATGACCCCGATCCTGCCGCTGCCGCTCGCCGCGACCGCCGCACGCACTCCCGGTTCGATGACGCCGACGATGGGCAGGGCAAATTCCCGCTGCAGCATCGCGAGTGCTTCTGCCGACGCGGTGTTACACGCCACCACCACACTTTTCACGCCACGGTCGAGCAAGAGGCGAACATTTTCGCGCGAAAAACGGCGGACCGTTTCTGCGCTCTTGGTACCGTACGGTACCCTGGCCGTGTCACCGAAATAAACAAACGCCTCGCCCGGCAGGTGCGCGAGTAGTTCTTTGAGCACGGTGAGTCCGCCGATTCCCGAATCGAAAACACCAATCGGAGCGTCGCCCATCGTCTGTTATCTCCAATCGCGCACCAGAAACGGGCGGTACGCGTCGATGTGTCCCGCGATCGTGCTCACTTGAGAACCCTCCACAAGCACCTGGATGGCCACGATCTCGGGGAAGTTTTCGGACATCGTCCTCATGATAGCGGACACTGTATGGTATTCCGCCGAGCTCCCACCGGGATGACCAGCAATAAACTCGCTACTAAAGTCGAGGAACAGGGTTGCGGTCTCTGTGTCGTAGAACACGTTCAAAACCTTGGTTTCTTTGGGGATCGCGTTGACGGCTTCGTGCTCGGGTCCGGCGACCAACGCGCGTATGACCTGTTCGGCCTGTTCTACAAACCCGCGGCCGATGGCTACCTGTCGCGTTTCGACAACGAGCACCGATTCGTCAACGTCTGCGAAATAAAGCGTTACGGTCCGGCTCCCCTCCGGCACCTCTGTCACCGTACCGGCGCCGATGGGGCCGGTTTTGGGTTTGCGTTCTGCAAAGAAGAAAAAGTAGAGGAATGTGGCCGCCAATACCGCCACCACAGCGATGGCGATCAAATGGCGCCCCTTCAGCGCGCCGCTCGAGGCATAGGTGCCGTCTTCGTCGTGCATACCTCGCTCCGTTCGCACACCGGCCGCGTTAACGATACCGCCGCTGCATGTTCCGTATCGCCTCGACCATTCCGTCGGCGACTTGATCGTGAAAATCGGTATCGGCCAAAAGGGCTTCCTCGTGGCGGTTGGACAGAAACGCCGTCTCGATGAGTACGGCCGGCATCGTTGCGCCCTGCAGCACCACGAAATTCGCCTGCTTTACGCCTCGGTTGCGGATCGAAAGTCTGTCGCTCATCGCCTTTTGTACAAATTCGGCAAATGTGCTGCTCTCGTTGATGTACTCGTTTTGCACCAGGTCCCAGATGATGAAATCGACGTCACCGTCGGGTGAGTTGCGCTCCGCTTGCGACCCGTTGGCTGCATTCTCGTAACGCGCCAACGCGCGCTCGGACTCGCTTCTCGCTGGCGAGAGGAAGTAAGCTTCGAATCCGCCGCTGCGTTCGCTGAACCAGCTGTTGCAATGAATACTAACGAACAGATCCCCGTCTGCCTCATTGGCGATTTCGGTGCGCTGCGTGAGCGACAAAAGTCGATCGTCTTCTCTCGTCAAAACGACTTCCAGCCCCAGTTCGCGCTCGATCCGGTCTCGAATCGCCCGGGCGAGCATCAGGTTGACGTCCTTCTCCAGAAGCCCCCCCGCGCTCGTTTTTCCGTAATCCTTGCCCCCGTGACCGGCGTCGATGACGACCGTTTTTATCTCAATCGATCGCCGTTCGGCGGTCGTCTCGTCTACGATCTCGACGATTCGGGTGCCTTCGAACTCGGCATCGGGTATCTCTGGGAGTTCGCCCTTCTCCAACACGAGTACGATTCGATGGGGGGTTTCTTCGCGGTCGATGCGAATTCTCGCGGCCGTTCGCTTGACGTCGAAGTAAATATAAGCATCTCTGTCGGTTTGTTCCGCGCGCACACCGTCGACCAGACCGTGCGGTTCTCGCCGGGCGAAAATGCGTGTGTCGATGCGACCTCCATACAGTTTCAGGCGAATAAGGCCGGGCGTATTCGCGTCCATGTGGTACGGTAGCGGTTCGGTCAGCGTGATGGTCGTGGTCGTCCGGTTTGCGGCCGACGTGAACGCAATACCTTCGACGTTGTAGCCGAACCCTCTCACGGCGAGGGTGCGCTGTCCCGGATCCCAGTGAAACGTCCATGGAGTGTAGTGCGCGGCGACTTCCAGAATAAATTCCAGCGGTATCATGACGTATCCGCTGTCGTATCGGACCGGCGAGCGCAGCATCACGGGTTCGCCGTCTATCACCACCACGCGAGTGTCCACCGTGAGGATGAATCTCGCCCGTCCGACGCCGAGGACGACTTTTCGGCTGGTGGCGTTCCAGAACTGAGTTGCCCGAAACAGGCGTGCGACATCGCTGGCCCGCAGGTAGACCATTTTCCCCTCGGCAGGAAGGGTCCAGGCAGATACGGTCTCTGGGCTCCGTTCGTCATCGTAGGTAATGACGATGGTTTTTTGTGCCGCCGACGCGGTCAGCGCCACGGC
>CBDVBX010000208.1:0-6453 GCA_965372335.1 uncultured bacterium
ATTCCTATCTGTTCCCCCTGTCGGTTCTGCATAGTACTACCACCTCCAATTGGGTGCGCCATCCCGGGCGCACTAGACAAAAACGCCCGGGCCCGGGGGCCCGGCCGTCGTGCCAGGTAAGGGGTGTGGTGATGATTACTCCGTACTGATTGGACGGCCCGTGGCGCGTTGAAGATCCGCCCGATTGATCAAATAGTCGATTCCCGCCTCTACCAACTGCGCCTGCGCGTCCGTGAGCGACGCGTTCGCCACAATCGTATCCAAAATCGTTCCCGCGCCCACGCGGTAGCGTTCGTCGGCGAGCCGGACGTTTTCCTGGGCGTGCGTCACCGTTTCTCGTGCTAGTTCCAGGCGTTCCTTCGCCTGCTTCAGATTGGCGACAATCTGGTCCAACTCGAGCAACGCGTCGATTTCCGCCTGCTGGAGATTATATTCGGCAATTCTCGTGGTTGCCTCCGCATTCATGACACTAGATTTGGTGAGGAAACGGTCGAAGATGTTCCAGTTGAGACCCAATCCGAGCGACCAAACGTAGTTCTCATCGAACATGGCGGCAAGGTCGTCCCACTCGCGCTGGTTCCACGAGTAGCTGTAGAAGCCGGTCAGATCCGGATAGCGGCTGTTTTTCCATGCCGACACGGCGTATTTCGCCGCCGCCACCTCCTCGCGGCTGCCCAACAAATCGGACCGGTGGCCCATCATGTAGTCAATCTCTGCCTGCACCTCTACCTCGCCCGGCGTGATGTTCAGCGATTCGTCCAGATCCAGCGGGGTGTCGCGCGGCAGGTTTAGTCTCGACAACAGGCGCTGGCGCGCCAGCACTTCGGCGTTCTGGACATTCAAGTACTCCAGCTTGCTGTTGGCCAGGGTGACTCGCCCCTGCAGAAATTCCGCTTTTGTTCGGGAGCCGATGTTGTAGAACGCCTCCACCTGCTCTAGGTTTCGCTTGTTCAGCTCGACGTTTTCCTCGCTCACGTCTCCCAGCTTGATCTGCCGGATCAGGTTGTAATACTCGCGAATCACTATCGCTTTGATGAAGTCCTTTTGGTACTCCAGGTTGTAGACGGCCGCCTCCGCGGAAGCCTGCGACTGTTGGAGCTGCCGCCGGTTGGTTCCCCAATTGAACAGCGTCATACCCCCCGAAAACGACAGGACGTAGGTGTCGTAGTTAAATCCCGTGGGTGGAATGGGTCGACCCTGCGCGTCGACGACCACGCCCGACGTCGGCCCGGCGAAACTACGCCCCACCCGAAACGACGCCACGGCGTTGGGGAGGAAATTTCCGTAGTTTTGCAGGACGTTCGTTCGCGACCTGGCTAGGTTTTCCCTGGAGATGCCCACGGCCGGCGATACATCCAGGGCAATCTCGATACATCGCTCCAGTGTGTATTCCTGGGCCTGTACCGTCTGGACCATCACCATCGGGGCCGACAAAACCAAAATCAGTACAAAAAAGAGACAAAAACGGCCATTCATGCTCCACCTTCCCTGGCGAGGATTGGGCGCTTGACTGAAGTAAAATGAAATCGTTTGAAGAATATACGTTGGCAAACGCAATATGTTGCGAGTATAAGCGGTAGCGGAACTCAGGGGAAGAAAATTGAAGCCCCGGCCAGGCAAAATCCCTGTCGGGGCCAAATCGTGTCAGGACCCGCGCGTTACCGGCCCTAGTCTCCTGTCCCGGAAGTCCCTATCACAATGTTCTGGCCGCGTCCTGCGCCTATCAATATTCGGCGCAGGGCTGCGCGCGGCGGGGGGCCATCGGCGCCACCCGCGCGAAAAAGACAAGGAACTTCTGGGACAGGAGACTAGTGGCTGGTTAGCTGGAACTGGAACGGGATCATAACGTGCGCTTTTACCGCAATTGTCCGTTGCTTGGCCGGACGAAACTTACATTTTCTCGCCGCCGCCAGCGCGGCCTTTTCCATCGCGGGCGTAACGTCCGAGTTCAATACGTCGGCCGAAACCACCTTGCCACGTTCATCGACGAGGACCCGGATGGCGACGGTGCCCTCGATGCCAGCTTCTCTGGCCAACGGCGGATACGTCGGCATTTCGAAATAGAGCAACTCCGGCGGCTCGTCGAACGCAAGAAACACGTCCCCCCCCCCGGATGAAGGTGGTGGCGGTGGCGGCATGTCTTCGAAGCTATCGAAGGTCGTCGGTGCCATCTCGTCTTCGGTGTCATCGTCCCCCTCGGCGGCTTCGACGGGCACCTGCGGCAGGGCGATTTCCTTGGGCGGCGGGGGAATCTCGATATTCTGCGGTAGCTCAACGACCTCGAAGGTCTCGTCCTTGAGTTTGTACGGCTTGAACGTAAACTCTGGCGAAAGCACGAAGGCCGCTACGTGCAAGACGACAGCCCAGATGAGCGCGTTGCGCAAATAACGGTGGTAGTTGGCCTTGAACTGCGTATTCGCGGTAAGCGAATGGGCCGTGGTAATGATTTCCGTTGTCGTCGTCATTCTGCGTTACTTTCGTCTGCTCGGTTGCGATGCACTCTCCGGATCGCTCGTGAACGAAACCCGAACGGCATTCGCTTTCTTGAGTTCCTCCATCACGTCCGAGACGACGCTGTACGGGCAGCGGTCGTCCGCATTGAACCCCACGATCAGGTTGGGCTTTTCTTGCAACATGTTGGTGACGATTGCCTCGATGTTCTCGACCGCGACGAGCTTGTCGTTAATAGAGATTACGCCCGCGCGGTTGATCCAGATCCGGGAGATCATCTCCCGCTTTTGTTTCTGAGACGTTTCCACACGCGGGAGGGTCACAGGCAACCCATCCTCCATTTTGAAAATGGTGGTCGTCATAAAGAAAATCAAAAGCAGAAAGGCGATATCCGCCATCGACGACGTCGGCACCTTGCTGGTTACTTTTTGCTGTCTTTCGAAATTCATGGCTGTTTTCTAGCTCGGCTAGCCTCCTCCGGCCATCGTCCTCAGCGATATCGTTCGCGCCTTTGCCAAGCGCAGCTCGTCGAGAATATCAACCATTAGGCCGTATTCCGAGTCCGGGTGCGTTTCGATCACGATAATTGTCTTGTCGTTCCGGGCCAGTCGCTCCTCGACGATCGGGCGTATCCCGCTCACCTTCACCGGGTCATCATCGATCGTGACCGATCCGTTGGCATATGCCTTGACGGTCATGATGTTCTTGCGCTTAACCTTGACGTTATCCGACTTTTGGCCGGGCAGTAACATCGGAATTCCACGTTCCAGAGCGAAAATCGTCGTGACCAGAAAAAAGATCAGCAGAAGGAACGCGATGTCCGACATGGCAGAGGCCGAGAACTCGGTTGAAGGCCGCGATTTTGCACCTAGCTTTTTCATACGTCAAACCTCGTCAAATCGAACTTCATTCGATTTACGCGGCTCCTCTCTCGTGTTCGAGTTCGAGTAGCTCGTCGATGAGCTCAGCGCTGGCCTCTTCCATTTCAATTATGAACCGGTCGATCTGCTGGACGAAGACGCTGTGAGCTATCGTGACCGGTACCGCGATGATCAGACCCGTCGCCGTGGTGATGAGCGCCTCTTGGATGCCCCTCGCCACCAGTTTCGCGCTCACCTGCTCCGCAGCTGCGATAGCCGCGAAGGCGCTGATCATACCGGATACGGTTCCAAGGAATCCCAGCAGCGGAGCGACGTTGGCAATGGTGGCCAACGCTACCAACCCGCGTTCGAGGAACGACATCTCGATGGTACCCGAGGTTTCGATCGCCTTCTCCACAGCCGCCGGCCCGCGCGACGCCCTCAAGAGGCCCGAATGAAGGATCGCGGCGATCGGACCGCGTGTTTGTTGGCAGACTTCCAGCGACGCTTGCGCGCCGTCGTCCCTGAGGGCGCGAACGACCCTCATCATGAGCGCCTTGACGTTGACGCGCGCACGGGAGAGCGTCCATGCCCTTTCGATGATAAAAACGAGCGCTATCAGAGAACAGGCGAGCAGAAAGTGCATGAAGAACCCACCCTTGATGTAGTTCTGTCCGATACCGCTTCGCTTGATGCGGTTTACTATGCCACTTCGCTCTTTTTTGATGAGCGCCTGGATTCCGGCAGCGACCTCCGCTGAGTCATTGGGAGCGTTGATGAATTCAATTGCCGTCATCGACGTCGGCGTAACATCGGTGGTCTCTCCCGCGGTCTGTTCAGTGACTTGTTCCGTTTCCTGCGCGGGCTGTTCTTCCTGAGCGCCGGCGATTCCGGCGAAAGCGATTAAAACGACCACTGCGCCTATCAGCACGAAGTACGTCTTCTCTCTGAGCAACTCAAGCATCGCGAGATACTCCTTTATTGAAATTGAGTTATTGCTTTGTGGGGAAGTTGAAAACGGTCCGTTTTTACGGATCTTTCAGCTTGAAGAAATAATTCCCTGTTATACGCGTTTTCCAATGCGACCATACAGGACATCACGACCGGTGTCAAATGTAAAATAAGGATTTAGCACCATTCCCGACGGCGCCGGCCGGCGATGGGCCCCAGGCGGCTATCTGTCGCTGATTTTCGTACTCGTCTCCAGTTTATACACCCCAAACCCTTCCCTGTCAACAAACAGGTATCGCATCCCGATATCGGGGTCGAGGACCCGGTGGCGCGCGAGGATGGGGTCCCCCGCATTGCTGTAGATCCACAACTCGAACGGAAAAGCGGTGTTACCTCCTTCGCCCACCTGGCTCATTCGCCGAGGATCGTTGATGGTGGGGAGGACAGGGGTCAGGTAGGGTTTGACCCCGTGGGTACTGTAGTTGACAGAATGGTATTTGTTTTCCACTTTGGCGAAAGCCTCTGAAATCGTCTCCCGGTTGACCGGAATTACGTCCTCGACGAACTCGTCGGGCGGTCCCCATTTCATGTAGATTTGCCCCCGGTCCGTAAAAATCGGCTCCCGCACCGTTTCGGTGAAACTCTGGTTCACGTAGGCCAGCCGATCGAGGAATTTCTCGTACGCTTCGTTGACCCCCGTCTCGGGAGCCGGGTCCTCTGCCTTCCACAGTTCATCCAGCTTTTTCTCCTGCTCCCCCGCGCTCAACTGCTGAAAGCCACCAAATTCCTTGTCGCCGAGAAGAAACCTCGCCTCGGCCATGTAGCTCCGCCACGTGACCTCCCACGTACGGATGTCCCAGGCGACCGAGAATTTCCCCGCACGCACGCGGCTCAGCGTCCGGTTATCCACGCCAAACGCGAAATTGAGAAAATAGGCCCCCGCCGGAAACGTGGCCAGGTCCTCGCGAACGATGATGGGGTATGCCTGCATACCGCCGCCGCGTCCAGACGGGTTCGGATTGGGCAGCGACACGGTTCTTTCTGCCATCGTGTTTCCATCCACGTCGAGGATGTACGACTTGAATTCGAATGTGGGCGTTTTGGCGATCGTGTCGGGAAGATACAGCTCGACGTACACCGCCAACGTGTCCTTGTAGAGACCGTAAATCCTCGGCGGATTGGGGTGGTACAGGGGTTTTCCATCGACATCCTCGATGTCCCACACAAACATGGGCAGACTGAACGACGGGACATCATCTGGCATCTCGGGCGCGTGAATGCGAATTTTCCGGACCGCCGAGGTCTTGAACTTACCGCGTACTATTCCGAACACGGTTTTCTTGGGTGTTTCCAGGTCTTCTACGGCGTAAGAGAGCAGATAAATGCCGGGATCGAGCAGGTAGCGCTTTATCACGGTTTGAAAGTAAAGGGAATTGCCGACGCGGGTCTCGTCGTCCTCGTTGATCCTGATTTCTTCGGTATCCTGAACGACGCGGTTACCCTCCACGTCATCGATGATGACACTCACTTTCAGTTTGCCGGCGAAACCTTCCTTGCTCTCGCGGAGCGTTACTTCGTTGTTGGGAATCCTCACGTAGATCTCTTCAAGGACGCGGCCTTGCGGGCCCCTGAACGCCGCGGTGTCCAGATAGAAGGTAAAATCGCCCCGCCCAACCGCCTCGCCCGCGTGCGCCGGCATCACACCCCAGAGCGTGGCAAGGAAGACCAATCCAATCATAGTTTTCAGGGAGAAATTCATGCGCCTCACTCGTTTAATATAGTTAATCACCAACGGCTTAGCAATCTCCTCTTTCTCCCTTTCGACACGAGCCGAACCTCCATGGGCCATGCGCCACGGACTCCAAGTCCGCTGCGGGGCTTCCGCGGTATTGGGCCGGACAATCGCGAGTTTCGCCGCTCTGGCCCCGCAACGCGGGGTGGCACGGCTCGCTGACGGCTACCTTGCACGTAGCACCTCGGAACCTGCCGCTCGCCTCCTCCCGCGCCGAATGTTGGTAGGCGCAGGACACAGGGCTGGTAGTCGGCTCGCCGACTGGACCCTCTATTGTGCTCGCCGACTAAGGTCCTGCTCAATCTCGCGATCGCCCGTCCTCTGACCTCCGAGGGTCAAGGGGTAGGTCGCCGCTGGGTTGAGCAGGCCGTTTGTCGGCGAGCAATAATTGAGGTGCCA
>CBDVBX010000209.1:0-6390 GCA_965372335.1 uncultured bacterium
AGGGCGCTAATATTCGTACCAGCGAGTGCTGCAGTTTAGCAGAAAGCCAACGAAGAAGCAGCTGACCACCAGCGAGCTGCCGCCATAACTGATAAACGGCAGCGGGATGCCCGTGACCGGCGCGATTCCCGTGGTCATTCCCACGTTGACCAGCACCTGAATAAAAAAATACGCCGCTATTCCTACACACACCGTACTCGCAAAATCGCTCTTACATTTTTGCGCGATACCGAGCGCTCGAATTATCAACACCAAAAACAAAAACAACACCACGACCGCACCGACAAAACCCAACTCCTCACCCAATACCGAAAAAACAAAATCCGTGTGTTTGGCAGGGAGAAACTCAAGCGCTTTTTGCGTGCCGGCAAGGTAACCCTTGCCGCCGATTCCCCCAGAACCGATGGCAATCTTCGACTGGATTACCTGCCAACCCGTGCCGAGGTGGTCGAGTTCGGGTTGAAGGAAGTAGAGAATACGCTTCTGCTGGTATGCCTTCAGATCACCCCACACAAGCGGTACGATCAACGCCACGCCCAAATTGGCCACGACCAGCGCGACACTCTCCGCGATATGCGCTCGCCGCCAATACGCGACTAAGAAGATGAACACGACGAACAGGCCGATCGGCCACGCGCTCCCGCCGCGAGTGGCGGGGTCCGTGGTGCCGCCTGTCATCCCAGGAGTGTAGTCTCCGTACATCACCAATACAGCCGTCACTAGCGGCGTGAGGATGTATAGAATGTGAATCCCTTTGACACCGCGCCAATACAAGACCGGCAACAACAATCCAAAGAAGACGATCGCTGTTCCGAGATCGGGCTGCTTGAGGATCAACAGAAAAGGAATCAGAAAGACTACGAAAATGGCGAGCTTGTTCTTCGCTCGTCTGGGGTCCCCTCGATGCCCGGTCAACAAGCGCGCCCATACGAACACAACGGCGATCTTGGTGAACTCCGATGGTTGAAGCCGGATCGGGCCCAGCACCAGCCAGCGTTGCGTATCTTGCCCGCTGGGCACCAATAGAACGGCGACCAACAAAATGACGCAAACGGCATAGTACGCGTGGGCAAGCGACTCGTACACACGATGCGGTATCAGGTAACCGGCGAGCATCGCGGCCAATCCAAATACCAGCCACAGCACCTGCCGGTTGAAATAGAAAAAGTCGTCGGCAACGGCATCCCCGCCGGTTTCCGGCGGCTGGAAAACCGAGTAGATCATCGCCAGTCCGACGACACAAAGTACCAGCGCCGTCAGCAAAGCGATCCAATCGAAATCACGCCCGTTGGTCAACGCCCGTCTCCCGTTTCGACGCCGTCTTTTTGCGCCAGATCAGAACTGAAATACTCACTGAAGAAGTCGCGGGCGACGGGTGCGGCCACTTCGCCGCCGTGGCCCCCGTGTTCTATCAACACAACAATCGCGATCTCAGGGGCGTCAGCGGGCGCGTAAGCCGTATACCACGCGTGATGCTCGCCGTGGGGGTTCTGGGCTGTCCCCGTTTTGCCTGCGGAGTCGACCCAGTCCAGACGCGTCCAGTACGCCGTCCCGTCGACGTCTTGTACGACTCCCTCCATACAGCGCCGGAGAAACTCCAGCGTACGACCCGACAATCCCGGCACTCTTTTTTTCGCGTACACCACCGGCAACTCGTCGCCGGTGAATTTGACAATATGGGGGCGCACCAGAAACCCGCCGTTGGCAATTGCCGCGCAGACTGTGAGCACGTGCAGCGTGTTCACCAAGTATTCCCCCTGGCCGATGATGTTGTTCAGGACGTGTCCCTGCGTCCACCTTCCCTTCCCCAGCTTCCGGTCGTAGTACTCACGACTGGGCACCAACCCGGGCAATTCACCGGGCAGGTCGATACCGGTTTTGGTGTCCAATCCAAATGCCTTCGAGGCGTTGGCTAAGACGTCTACGTCCATAAACTCGGCGACCTTGTAGAAGAACACGTCGCACGACTGGACAAGCCCGGTATACAGATTCATCGCGCCGTGCCCGTCTGGCCGCCAGCAGCGAAAAACACGGTTGCCGAACCGTAACGAGCCGTTGCAATACACCAGGATTTCTCCCGGATTGACCAACCCTTCGGTCAAAATGGCGAACGTGCTAATGATCTTGTGTGTCGACGCCGGTGGGTAGCGCGCTTGTTGGATCCGGTTGAAAAGCGGCTTGGTTTCGTCATCGAATAACTCTTGAAGGAGTTCGGATGAAATCCCTGCGGCAAATTCGTTGGGATCAAAACCGGGGACGCTCACCGCGGCCAATATCGATCCGTCGTATACATTCATTGCCACCGCCGCACCGCTTCCTTTGTCGGCCATCAGAGATTCCAAGTGTTTTTGAAGGTGGAGGTCAAGGGTCAGCACGACTTTCTTCCCGATTTCCGGTGCGATAGACAATTCCGTAATCTCTCCCAATATACGGCCTGTGGCATTGACTTCCAGCGCTCGAACACCATCTTCGCCACGGAGGTTCTTTTCGCACACTTGTTCCACGCCGGTCTTACCCACCAAATCTCCCTGGTAGTACTTTTTCACTCCTTGCCGGGAGAGCTCGACGTCGCCCACCTCTCCAACGTATCCGAGCAAGTGGGAAGCCATCTCATCGTAGCGATATCGTCTGCGCGCTTGGGACATGACCCGGAGATCGGGGAATAGATCCGAGTTCTCGCGAACGAAGGAAATAATCACCTTGTCGGCGTCGTTTACGATCGGAAACGGTAACATTCCGTTTTTCTTTTTCCACGCCTCGAAACGCTCGAGCACTCGAACAGAGTCGATCGGGATGCCCATGGAGGAAAGTCTCGAAACCGTTTCGGCGACTTCGCTCTCCTTCTTCCACGGCAGGACGACATTGAAGTTCAATACGTTGTCGACCAGAATGTTGCCCGAGCGGTCGGTGATGAAACCCCTCGGTCCCGGAACCCTCTCGCGGTGGAGTTGGTTCTCCTCGGCAACTTGCGCGTACTTGTCGTGACGGATCGCCTGCAGAGAAAACAACTGTCCTGCAAGTATCGCGAAGAACACGAGAACAAGACCGATCAAAACGCGCTCGCGGGTCTTACCCACGACGAGTTCTCTACTATCCCTCTTTCCCATACGCCTCCGCAGCCTTCGGTGTGGCCAGTGACATAAATCTGTGAGTCAAGACGCCGAATACCGCCGTATAAGCCGCCGACGGCAGGGCGATTGTAAATATCGCCACCAGCGCACCCCCCACGTTGGGCCATGTATAAAATACAAGATAAATCACATCATGCCCAAAAGAAGCCGCCATGAACAATGCAAAAAGAAACGGCGCGTTTTCCGGAAACGTCTTTGTGCCCGCTGTCCCGATGGTGTATCCCAGTATCGATTTTGTCATTGCGTTGAGCCCCAGGAACCCAGGGTTGGTGAGATCCTGCAGGAATCCTATCACGAAGCCAAATACCGATCCCTGGCTCGCGCCGCGGTACAACGCGAAAAACGCTACGATCAGAATGAGGAAATCGGGCGCGACCGGACCCAAGGCGATACGGTCGGCTACCACGAGCTGCATGAGAATGAACACCAGTGTGACCAGAATGTAGTGGAACCACCTCATCGCGACCCCTCGATAATCGAATCGACCAGGACGCTGTCCGAATCGTCATAAAAGATCGCGCGTTCCCACGGGATATCGTCCGTCATGACAAACACTTCTTCCAACGATCGGAACTTGATTTTGCTGAGCGCCTCCACTTTGAGGCTAAGGGCGTCCCGCGCCGTCGCCACTTTGATCACCACGCCTAGCCGAAATCCTTTTGGCACCACACCGCCGAAACCGCTGGTCAGTAGTGTGTCGCCCACCTGCACGTCGTCCACGGCGCTTACGCCGGTGACGTCGAAGTAGTTGCGTTCCCGCCACTCGAGGATACCCACGACGCGGCTCCGCTTGTCGATGCAGCTGACCGGGCTGTTTTTGCTGCAGATCAGCCGGACCCACGAAGAATTCTCGAACACTCGGTACAACCGCCCCACGTACCCCTGGTACGAGAGCACAGGCATCCGCTCTTCGAGTCCGTCTCGATATCCTTTGTCGATAACCAATACCGTCTGGAATCGATCCAGGTTGCCGCCGATCACCTCGGCCGCCACGAGGTTGTAAAATTGCTCTTCTTTGAATGCCGCCAGTCGCCGCAGACGCTCCCGATCGTCTCGGTAGTGCAATAGCCGCTCGCGTTCGAACATGAGGCTGGCAACCAACCTTTTGAGCCGGCGGTTCTCGTCCGCCATCGACGCGTGGTTCTCGACGAAGTTCGTACCGTAAGAGACGGGAAAAAGCAACGTGTTGAGCGTGCTCCGGGCGAAGTCAAATTGAGTGCTTTCAGGGAGAAGTAGAAGCGTCAGGGATAGAAGGACGAGAAACCCGAGAGTTACTTTGTCACGGTGCTTCTGTAAAAAGTTTGCGACGAACTGCATGTCTAGTCGTTGACACCCTGCATCAAAATCCGGTCGTACGTGTGAACGTTGTCAAGCACCTTCCCCGCACCGAGGACGACGCAAAGCAGTGGATCGTCCACTACGTTGATCGGCAGGTTGGTCTCCTCCTTCAACAACGTGTCCAGGCCCCGCAGTAATGCGCCGCCGCCCGTCATTACGATGCCACGGTCGACAATGTCGGCCGCCAGCTCGGGGGGCGTCTGTTCGAGCGCAGACTTGAGCGATTCGACGATCTGGGAGATAGGCTCGCTGATTGCCTCGCGGATTTCTTCACTGGTGAGTTTGATGTTTTTGGGTATACCAGCAACCAAGTCACGGCCTTTGACTTCCATTTCCAACGGCTTGTCCAACTTGATCGCCGTGCCGATTTTGATCTTGATGTGTTCGGCCGTCTGTTCACCGATTAAAAGGTTGTACGTGCGTTTGACGTAGTTGACGATCGCTTCGTCCTGCTCGTCACCACCGACGCGGATCGAACTGTTGGCTACGATTCCGTCCAAGGCAATGACGGCAATCTCGGTCGTGCCGCCGCCGATATCGATGATCATGTTGCCAGAGGGTTTGTCCACGGGGAGCCCCACGCCAATGGCTGCCGAGATGGGCTCAGCGATCAAGAAAACCTCTCTTGCCCCCGCGTGCTCGGCGCTGTCGCGCACGGCGCGTTTTTCGACCTCGGTGATGCCCGAGGGAACGGCGATCACGATCCTGGGACGGATAAACAGCTTCTTCTTTTGCGATCTGCGGATGAACTCGCGCAGCATCATCTCGGTGATCTGAAAATCAGCGATAACACCATCTTTCATCGGACGGACGGCGGCGATGTGGTCCGGCGTCTTGCCCAGCATCTGCTTGGCCTCGAGACCTACCGCGTACATCTTTCGGCTCGACTGGTCGACCGCCACGACCGATGGCTCGTTCAGAACGATGCCGTTGCCCTTTACGAATACCAGCGTGTTCGCTGTACCCAAGTCGATCGCAACATCGTTCGTTAGAAAATTCGAAATTCTGGAAAACACCAATGAATCCTTTCTCGATACTCCCGTAACCGAAAACCGCGTTACGTCACCTCAGAAATACCCGCCTTCTTTGAGGCTGCAATACCGGCCCGCGCCGATGACAACGTGGTCGAGGAGTTCGATTCCGATCAGTTCTCCGCACTTCGCAAACCTGCTGGTAAAGTCGATATCTTCCTTGCTCGGCGTCGGATCTCCGGTGGGGTGGTTGTGCACCAGAACGATGGATGCAGCGCTGGCGGAGATCGCAGGCTTCAATATCTCTCTCGGGTGCACGATCGACGCATTCAACGACCCGATCGAAACCGTCACTGTTTTTATCAGCTGGTTTTTGGTGTTGAGAAACGCCGCTTTGAAATGCTCTCGGTCGTAGTGCCTCATCTCGTCCATGAACAACCGAGCGATATCCTGCGGCGCTTTGATGGTATTGCCGTTGGAGCGCGATTCTCTGGCAAACCTCTTTCCCAGCTCGAAGGACGCGACCAGCTGACACGCCTTCGCAAAACCGATACCCGGTATACGTGAGAGTTCGTCGACGCCCGCGCGCCCCAGCGAGACCAGGTCTCCAAACTCTCTGACGACCCGCAACGCCAAGATGGGTCCGCCGCTTCCCCTCGAACCTCCACCTACGACGATCGCCACCAACTCTTGAAGCGACAGTTCGCGTGCACCTACGTGATACAACCTCTCCCGCGGCCGCTCCTGGTCGGGGAGCTCCTTGACCGAAAATTCCTCCGACATCATCCACCACCTCCACACTTGCACACCGCGGTGGTTGCACACCGCGTGCGCGTCCCCTTCGATTCCGGCAGCGGTTCGATGGCAGGCTACCACCCGCCGGGACCGCTTGGCAAGCATATTACCGACAAAGCCGTTAGAGCCGCAAGCGTTGTTTGCCCCGAGCTCCC
>CBDVBX010000210.1:0-6366 GCA_965372335.1 uncultured bacterium
GCGTCCAGATTGGAAAAACCGAGGCCTCGTTGCCGAACCGCCGCCGCGAGCAGGGGCAACGCCTCAATAGTATAATCGTTATCGTCGTGTAATAGTATTATATCGCCATTTCTCAAACCGACACGCTCCACTTGCACCACAATATCTGATGCGCTGCTCTTTTTATAGTCGGTGCTGTCGATGCTCCACATCACGGTTTGTAGTCCTTTGGACAACAAGTAGCAAGCGCTTTTGACGTCCAGCTTTCCCCACGGAGGGCGAAACAGTTTCACTTCCTGACCGCAGAGGTCGCTCAGCCTTTTTCCGTTGTCGACGACTTCTTTGTGGAGATCGGCCACACTCAGTCCCGCCAGGGAGCAGTGGGAGTAGGTGTGACCTCCCACCAGGTGTCCTCTACCCACTATGTCTTTTACAATATCTTTGTGCCGTTCTGCGTAGCGACCCACCAAAAAATACGTCGCCGAAACTTCTAGGTCGTCCAGAACATCCAGCGACGCCGGCGTAAAATCGGGGTGGGGGCCGTCGTCAAATGTAAAGATAACACCATAACCAGTGGTAGTATAACGGGTTATAAAGTACCTGTCGGGTATGGCAGAGTTGATCAGGTCTCTGAGTTTTTGCATTTTGCTCACGCGTGATCACTCCCCGCCCACCGCGATATGCCGGGAAACAATGTCGGATATTCTCTCCACCTTTTTTTCCCACGACTCCTGCGCCACGGCGGCGGCTCGCCGGACGGACGCATCTGGCGAATCGTTATCGATGGCATCTCTCACCAAGTCGCGAAACTGCTCTCGTCCGTCGGCAATATAAACCACGTCGCCGTAGCGCTCCACCTCACGGACCCTCACCGACACCACCGGCTTGCCGCCAGCTAGATACTCCCTGAGTTTTTTTGGATTCGATTTGATCACCTGTTCGTTCAACTTGTACGGAAGCAATCCGACGTCGAACGCCCGCAGATACTCCGGAAGCGTTTCGTATGTCTTTTGGCCCAGAAAGTAAACGTTCTCCCGGTTGGCCAAATCGCCGATTGGCTGCACCACCGATCCAACAAAAACAAAGGACACATCTGGCAGACTTTCGGAAAGATATCGGATCAAGTCCAGATCGATCCAATCTTCTATCAAACCGAAAAATCCCGCTATTGGCCGTGGGATATCGGCTATGTCACTGGGGAGATGACCGTCACCGTCGCGCGCGCGGGAAAAGTGATCAATGTCGACGCCGTGCGTACTGAGATATACGTTGTCGTGCTTCGCCCTTTTGTTTTCCACCAGCTCTTCGGATACGGCAAAAACTACGTCGGCGTGTTCGAGTACGATGGCTTCCATTTCCTTGACCGCCTCGGTGTCGACGTTCGGCTGCGAGGCGTACTCGTCGACACAGTAGTAGACGATCCCCTTCGCTTTGACCTTCCCGATCACCGCGGCATAGTGTGGAAGAACGATCCACAGTATCGGGTCGTTGAACGACAACTGACGCGAAGACCGCTTCATAAACATTTTCAACAATCGATCATTGATCTTTCGTACGATTCCGTACTTGTGAAACGGCAGTATCAACGGCGAATACAAAAAAACGTTTTCCTTTATTTTCCTGGGCCGATTCCACGCTTTGCGCAGTTTTTGGACGATCTTCTTGTAGTCACGGGCCGACGCTCTCGGCGCCCTCTGCCCCGACGCCTCGACGTACAGGAGTCGGTTGTTTTTTGCCAGTTCTTCGGCGATATGGTGGGCGCTGGTTTTGTTGTCACCCGGCCATGCGTTGGATATGTATATAATGTCTTCTTGCTTCAGCACGACGGTTCACATCGCATTTCGCAGGTTTGAATAGACGTTCTCCGCGTTTGTATCCCACGAATACCGTTCCGCGCACCTCGCGACCTCCAATGCAGGCCAATCGCGTCCGAGGGCGGCGTCTATGGCTTCGAACAATTTGACCGGTTCCGCTGGATCCACCAGGATACCGGCGATGTCTTCGACGACCACCTCCGGAATCCCGCCGACGTTGGTCGCTACCACCGGCAGACCGCAAGCCTGAGCCTCGAGAACAACATTCGGGACACCTTCGTTGAGACTGGGTAGACACAACAAATCGCACGCGTTCATCCATAAGGCGATCTCATTCGGGTCCTTCTCGCCTTCAAAATGAACGTGTCCCTGCAATCCGGCTTCCCCGACCGCCGTTCGCAGCGATGTCTCCAAAGCGCCGTAGCCAACGATGTGCAGGTGCGCCGTCTTACGTTTGACGACGAGTTGTCGCATCGCCTCTATCAGGTAGATCAGTCCTTTGACCGGTTTGAGATTCCCCACGAAGAGAATCCGCTTCTCCGATGGGTCTAAACCCAGTTGGGCTTCGACGTCTTTCGCACCCGTGACGTTGAATATCTCTCCGTCGACCCCGTTGTAGATCACTTCGATCTTTTTTTCTTCCACTCCGTTCTCAATCATCTTGCGCTTGAGCGCCCGACTGACGGCAATCACTTTCGAGGCCCGGTTGAGCGTCGACACGATCACCCGCCGGCGCCAACCGCTACCGATGTAGTCGTTGATATCTGATCCGTGCACCTTGATGACGCACGGCAGACTCAGCTCTTCGGCAAGCTTTGTAACCGCAAATCCGTCCGGGTACGCCCACGTGCCGTACAAAACCGTCGCGCCGACGCGATGCGCTGCCTGCGCCACCGTCTTACGAACCCCCTGGTAGTATAGATGCCCCTGGGCCGTTCGGCCCACAACTGGAGGGTAGAAATACCGAGGATACAGCACTTCGAGGCCTTCGACTCGCCCACTCTCGGGGACCCGTCCCACGCGGCCAGAACTGGCAAAGCGACGCAGCAGCCCTCCCATCGGAAAAAACGGTATTGGGGCCACCGTCACCAGGGGCGCGAGCTTGGAGAGCGCTTCGAACTGACGGAGATTGAACAGTCCCCTCCTCGGTTCGTGCTCGTTGGGAAACAGATTGCTGATGGCAACGATGCCCCGGTCGGCGTTACGCTGCCGCGAGTAATTGCTCATAGACGATTTCGTACCTTTTGACCATTGCTCCCAGGCTGAAGATTTCGTTCACACGAGTCCGGCCCCGCTCGCCCATCGTGCGTGCGAGTTCGCGGTCGGATATCAACTTTTCCACGCCCTTTGCAATCGCGGCGGGATTGCCCGGTTCGATCAGGATTCCGGTTTCCCCCGCGGCCACAACTTCGGAATTGCCTCCTACATCTGTGGCGACGATGGGAAGGCCGGCGGCCATCGCCTCGAGCAAGGTCAGAGACATCCCCTCCATTCTCGACGACAACACGAACACGTCAAAGACCTGTAACAACCGCGGGACGTCGTAACGCTCGCCCAGAAAAAACACGGCGTCAGCGATTCCCACATCGGACACATAGCCGTGCAGCTCTTCCTTCAGCGGGCCGTCCCCGATGACGACCAGTGCGACGTTCGTACCATTTGATTTTAACTGGGCGACGGCATCGAACAACGTCTTGTGTTCCTTTTCCCACGATAGCCTCGCCACGATGCCCAGCACGGTGACGTTTTCCGGTATTCCGAGTTCCCTTTTGATTTCCTCCACGTCGAGGTCCAGCTCGAACGACTTGGTGTCGATGCCGTTGGGGAACGTCTCCACATCTTCTGGTCGAAAACGTCCGTTTTCCAGCATGGCGCTTCGGGATTCGTCGGAAACGGCGACGATTCTGTCCACCGACAAGAATCGACCAAACCGCAATTTCGCCAGTCTCCTGGCCGAATAGGTTCCGTGCGCCGTATACAAGGTACCGGAGGTGCGCGCCAGCTTCGCGCCGATCGATCCGTAGAGGAGCCCGCCGATATTGTGACAATGCACGATGTCGACGCCCTCGCGCTTGAAGCGCCCCGCGATTTTGATAAAAGCGGCATAGTCCACGCCGTCCTTCTTGTGCAGTTCGTGAACGGCAAACCCGGCAGCTTCCAACTCGCCGGTTTGACTGCCCCCTTCTTTCAAACAGTACAGCGACGACACGTACCGATCCGCGCTGAGGTGTTTCATCAGATTGATGACCACACGTTCTAATCCACCCACGTCTAGACGGTAAACGACGTGCGCGACTCTCACATGTTGTTTTCTGTTTCCCATAGAGGTTCTTCGACACTAGCTCTGAATCGACGCGCGCGGCACCATCCGTGATCCGGCTATCTGCGTCAATGTTCAGCGTGGGACGCAAGCACCGAGGTTATTTCTTTTCTTCCGAATAGTATTTGTAATCGTAGTAGTAAGGGAGCACTCCCGAAGCGTTATTCAGAACGACGCCGGCGATGCGCGCGTTGGAATCGAGTAAGACGTTGCGCGACCGGGTGGCTACTTCGCGGGGTGTTACACCCGCTAACACGACGAACATCACCGCGTCGATTTCAGAGCATAAGAAAAGGGTATCGCTGACCGCCAACACCGGCGCGCTGTCGACGATGACGACGTCATAGTAAAAGGACACTTTCTTCAACATTTCCGACAACACTTCCGATTCGAACAGCTTTCCGGGTGAATTCGATCGGCTGCCCGCAGTAATCACCTGCAGATTCGGAAGTTCGGTGGACTTCACGACCTTCATCGGATCGATGGATGATTCGAGACATTCCTTCATTCCGTCATTGCAATCCAGCCCGAACATTTCGTGAATACGGGGTCGTCTGAGATCGGCGTCTATGATCACGATTTTCTTTTTTGGGAACTCCGCGATGGTCACCGCCAGGTTGGAGGCAATCGTGCTCTTTCCTTCACCCCGGTCGGAACTTGTGACCAGAAACGACTTCGGCGGCACGCCATTCACGCTTTTACGCGCGTTATGGTACAGGCGCCTCAGCTCTGTAGCGATGGGCGACTCGCTCTCGTAATTATCGAATATTGTTTGATGCTTTTGGGTGGACGGCATTGGCACCTAGTTTCCTCGAAGCTGAACGCTGCCCGGTCGTTTGATTTGTATGCTTTCCCACTGTTCCTTGGTCGATTTGCCGTAGAAATAAAAAGCAAATATAGACACCGCGGTCAGCGCGACGATGGTTGCGCCCCACACTGCCAGACGCCGTTTTCGGTTGTCGCCCTGCCATTCCACCCCACCCTCTTCGACGCGAGGTATCGTGCCGATCACGCGGAGTTCGAGGTGTTGTTCCACATCGTCCACCGATTTGAAAGACGTATCGGTAAACTCGGTCAATATCAACCCGCCGCCGCCGATCGACAGACCGAACAGAATGGCGAGCGCCAGAATCTTCGTTCTATTCGGTTTGACCGGCGTCAACGGAAACGTCGCGTCTTCCACGATGGACATGGTCGAGCCGAGCTGGGTGTTTTGCGCTGCTTCTTTGATCTGGTTCGACGTCTTCGCCGATAGAAACGTCTCGTACAGGGTTCGATCCGCAGCCACGTTGGCCTGCAACCGCTGGAGTTCCGATGTCAGCTGTGGCGCCAGTCGCACTTGCTCCCGGTACGCATCAACGTAGAGGTTGAGCTTGCGCAGCTTTTCCTCCTGACTGCGGAGTTTGATCACCTGGTAGAAATATTCGTCGATCAAAGGCCGGTAGTCTTGTTCGATGTCCGGGTAACTGTCTCGAATAAGGTCGTTTAGGCGGTTCTGAATGTCGCCCTGCAGCGCCACAATCGCATGCGTCGTCCCGCTGCCCCCGGGCGCCATGGTCCCGCCCCCCTGGAGTTCCGCGAGCAGTTCCGCGTCCAGCTGGGTAATCAGCTCGTCGGCCATGTTGTTCACCGCGGGGTCACCCTGAATCAATTTCTCCGGCGGGACAAAATTGATGAATTCCAACAATCTTGCTTTGATGCCGTCGACCACGTGCTGCCCGTCGGCCGCCTCGATCTCGAGTTGTCTCAAAAGCGTTTCCGCCGCGCCAATATTTATGTCGCCCACCGGATTGGAAATGAGAATCTGTCTGGACGTTCGCCGCTGAAACTCCTGCAGCAGGCGCTCGGTGTTATCCAGTCGTTCTTTGTAGACCGCCAGCTGCTCGTCGCTAAAATCGCTAACCTCTCGCAGACCGATTATTTTCATCTTTGCTTGTTCTTCGATGTACAGCTTTACAATCGCGTCAGCCACGATGTAGCACGCTTCCGGATTGGCGTCGAGATACGACACGCGGAACAGTCCAGGTCCCACACGGTCGACCTGTATCTTCTTGCGCAAAACGCCGCGCAATCTTCTCAGCACCAGATCTTCGACGCTGACGTCCCGCGTCACCGTCTGCTCCTCCTTTGCCCGTTGCGCTCTTTCGATCAATCTGGGATCTTTGTGGAAACCGAGCAGTAGCGACAGATGGTCGAGGAAGTTGCCACTGGTCAAATCGGCCCTCAACCTGGCCAGCATCTCGGCGTCGTGCA
>CBDVBX010000211.1:0-6352 GCA_965372335.1 uncultured bacterium
CGGAAGTCAAACAAAAATCCTTCTCCCTGCTCACGCAGGGAGAAGGATTGCTTATTAAAAGGATTTTAAAAGACTACCCCTGCTGCTCTTTAATCATGGCAGCACGTTTCTTCAGATTCTCTTGCCGCGTGATTTGTTTCTTGGCGTAGTCACCCCACTGCGCGTCGTTGACCGCCTTGCGGAACATGTCGATCGCTTCGTCGTACAGCTGCTGCTTCTCCAGCGAACGGCCCCACGTACAGTAAAGCCCGCCCTTCTCCTCTGCCTTGGGTAGCGCTGTCTGAATGGTCCGGATCGCGTCGTTGTACCGGCCGACCTCGTTGTAGGCGCCCGCCAACTGCTGGTACGCCTGGATATAGTCGGGACGAAGCTCGATTACCTTCTCCAGATGCGGAATCGCCTCTTTGTACTGTTTGCTCTGCGTGAGCGAGATGCCGAGGTTGAACTGGTTGGCAGCGTTCTCGGAGTCGCTCTCGACCATTGCGGTAAACACCACCGCCGCCTCTTCCCACTTTTTCGCGCCGATCAGCGCCTTGCCCAGTTTGGAGCGGAGCTGGTTTTTCTGCGCTTCCTCGCCCGCCGCCTCGATCGCCCGTTCGTACATGGCAACCGACTTTTCCATGTCGTCGGTTTCGGCGTAGAGCTTGGCCAACGAACCCATCGTGGCCA
This sequence comes from uncultured bacterium, assembly GCA_965372335.1. Classification (GTDB taxonomy): domain Bacteria; phylum Krumholzibacteriota; class Krumholzibacteriia; order WVZY01; family JAKEHA01; genus CBDVBX01. The sequence goes on from CBDVBX010000211.1 coordinate 670, forward strand.
CTTCGTCGCTCTGCCCCTCGAGGGCTTTTTCGTAGTACGCAATCGCCTTTACGTGGTCGCCTTCCTTCTGAAAAACGAACCCAAGGTGCACGTTGGCGTCGTAGCTCAGCTCGTCGACCTCCAGCATGCGGGTGTAGGTCGCGACCGCTTCCTCCATCAAGTTGGCATTGAGCTGGGCAAAGCCAAGGTTCGACAGCAGGTCGAGATTGTCAGGTTGGACCTTGATCGCGTTTGAGTACGCGTCGGCCGCTTTGTCGTACTGCTTAAGTTTGTTGTAGCACTTGGCCAGATCCGACCACGCTTCGACGCGGTCGGCTTCCACCGCCACGACTCGCTGTAGTTCCGCCGCCGCTTCGGACCACTGGTCGGCGGACATTAACTGCGAGGCGGTTTGGTGCATCAAGTCGATCTCGGTAAGCTGCTTCTCGAATCCTTTCTCATCGGTCGTTTTCTGAATGACTTTTTTGTCGTCCTGCGCTTGAACCGGCGGACCCAACATCGGGTCGCCGCCACAAAGACACGCGACGCCGACGATGACCAACGGCGTTCGAAAGAGGTTGATTAATTCCGATTTTCTCATTTTGTTCGTACCTCTCACTCGTGGTAGATACCTCAGGATGGCCGCACCCGCAAACAACGACTGGTTAATAACTTAACCTCCGCACCGCCCAAAGTCAAGCGGCACCGGACCGCGTCCTCCTGCGGGAACCGCCCCCCTTTCTTTGTACTGAACGTTAGTTGCCCAGTTCCATGTAAGTCTTGATCAATTCGACATTTTCGGAGGCCACTCGGCCGAGGTCCCCGTCTTTGTCCAGCTCGATCACCTTGTTCCATTCGACCAGGGCCTCGTTGAAGATCTTGGCGGTGGCGAACGCCAGGCCCAAATTGTAGTGGGCCTGGGCGCTGTTCGGGTCGATGGCCAGCGCTTTGTCGTAGTATTTGATCGCTTTTGCCAGGTCCCCCCGATTCTGGTAGCTGAACCCCAGGTGGCAGTAGGCGAGCACGTCTTTGGGATTCAGTTCGATCGCGCGTTGGTACGCCTGACGTGCATTGTTGCGGTCACCCTTGGTGTCGTAGGCGATCCCCATGTTGACGATGGCCTTCGAGTAGCCCTCGTCCATCTCGATCGCCGACTCGTACTCGGTAATGGCGCTGTCGTACTGTTCGAGGGCGTAGAATGCGTTGCCCATAAAAAAATGAATGCGCGCGTCGTCGAGGCCGTCGGCGAGATACGACCTCAAGTGAGTGAGCTGTTCCGGCGGCGTCATCGCCTTGAGCCGATCAGCGAATCCCTCCAGCGGGTCCTCCTCGCTTGCCCGAGGCGGCGAAAACAAGGCGGAGGCGGCCAACCACAGCGCCAACACCGCCGCGGTCAGCACCGCCGGCCGAATCCGATTTGGGCCTGTCCAGCTTTTGCCGTTGAATGTCATGCTATCTAACACCTTGATCAAAAATCGTCCTGCCGGTGGCGTTGCCAGATCTCGGCGCCGTTGATGCCCACGTACACCCTGAACATCCGGTTTTCGATGAGATTATTCGCCAAGTCACCGGTCGTCCCCCCCTGGAGGGCCAGGTCGATTTTACCCCGACCGCTGCGCAATTTCAATCCCAGACCGAATTCGAACAGGATGGTCTCGATACGGCTCCCAGTGGGAGAATCGTAGGGTTGCTTGATGTACGTCCCCCCGACCCGGATCGGTACGCGCGCGCCGGCGATCGATACCCCTTTTAAATACTCGAAACCACCCGACATCATCTCCTCCCGGTACAGTCTGTCCTGCGGGAACGAGAGCCCCACGAACTGGGTAAAATCGCTGGTCGAGTACGTCCCGTAAATACTGAATACACGGTGAAACCGCCAAGCTCCCGAAAACGTCCATCGCTCCGGTACCAGCGTCGTCTGTTTGTAGTTCTTGTCCGAAATCGGATTGGTGAAACGTTCCTCCACCCGGGTGTCGTATTCGACCTCGCCATCGTAAGTAGCGCCCAGCGACACTCGACCGGGTGCTTTGATCACTACACCGAATCCAAACCCCGTACCGCTCAGACTCCACTGTTGGCTGCTGTTGGCGGGGTTCCACGTGGGGTTGGCAAAGATGATGTCCCACCGGTTCTCGAACGTCCCGCGCTCGACAGAAAAATATCCTCCCAATTGCAGGTAGCGCGCCACGCGCACCGCGGCGTACATCGGGAAAGATGTCAGCCCCCCCGATCGGTTGAAGAACTCGCCGTACTCGTCTCCGTCCTCGGTCTCCCGTTCGGTGACGAAGTTGGCGGTAGCATCGGTCTTTCCGCGATAACCCAGTCCGAGCGAAATCCGAGACATGACGGGAAATCCCACCACAAACGAGGAGACCTTGCTAGACGCGTCGGTCTCTTCGTAGTCCGCCGATTTTCCCTTGTCCATGGTAAAATAGCCGGTGACGCCAAAGGTAAACTTACGCGCCGAAGCCAGCGTGGCCGGGTTGTACTGGAGGGCCAGCGAGTCTTCCACCAGCTGCATATTGCTCCCCAGGCTGATCGCCCTTACGTCACCGGCCCACAATCTTTCACCCAAGAACACGAGTGCGTACTTGGAATCGGCACGCGCTCCATGCGCGGCGGCCGACACCACCAGCAGGCCGAGTAACAACGGCTTCAAATTCTTAACCATCGCCCGCGGTCCGTACATCGTCACTCCTCGAAATCCGCCGGTGTGGAATACGTGAGATACACCTTTGGCTTGAGTAACGCGTGGGCGCTGGTGTAAAACTCGGCCTGCCGAACTTCGATATTTTCTTGTTCCCATCGCAGCACAAAACCGTTGTCGGGAACCTCGCCGGATAAGATCAACAACAAAACATTGGTGAGCGGAAGCTCCAGCACGCCCGACGATGGGTCGAGCGTCCGCGTCGTCACACCCCTGCCGACGAGAAACCCGGGGTCGTCAGGGTCCGGCGAATTGGGGACGTAGAGAAACACATTCTGGTTGGTGCCGAATACGGAGTTGGGCACGAAGTTGAACACGACGCGCGCGTCGTGCACGGCGGCGCTGTCGTCGACCTGCGAGAGGTCAACTTGGAAATATATCCGCCGAACGAAACCGTCGGAGATCACGAGTTCCGACGTAGATGACATCGGCCTGGTGTAGAAGCCGTCATCTGTGACGCGGTAGTTGGTCGATTCGCCGTCATCGAAATTGACCAGAATTGACGGGTCTTCGGCACTCTCTCGCGAGTCGATTCCCATAAGCTTGTCGCCCGTGTCGGAATACACGATGGCGATGCCGTTGTTCACCGAGTCACCCGTGATCCACCCCTCGACGAGTGCGTTGGGCAGCTCGTAGGAGAGGGTTCCAAAGGCGAGATCGCGCTCCTTGGCCCCGGTGTCGGGATCGGGGATCACGGTGGTGGTGTCCAGGACGGCCACGGAGTCGCCCTCGTTGTACTCGATCCCCAACTGGAGGAAACGAGCGCGGAGCTGGCTGACGTAGTCGACGAATTCGACAATATTGATTCGCAACGCCGCCTGGACGACGGTCCGGTCTGTGTCGGCCCCGGCTGTGGAAAAATCGGCCCTCAAAAGGGTGGTTCGCTGGTACCCTTTCAGTATGCCGGTTTCCAGATACGTCGCTCTGTCGATGAGTGGGTAATAAGTGTACACGGTGTCGCCGCTGACATCGATGGAGTCATCGAAGACGACCCCGGGCTTACTCCCCAAAAGGCCGTCGGCGATGAATTCGGACCCCAGCGGGGTGTCGTCGCTGTCGCCGCACGCCAAGAGGCCGACAACGGCCGCCAACACGGCCAAGAAGATTCTGGATCGAGTTATCACCAAAGGCCCCAAATCCCGTAAATCGTTAAAATACCAAGGCTAACCTCTATCACAGCCCCCTCGTGCCGTCAAGTTGCGTCTGGCCCAACCCCGACCCGAGACGTCTAACGCCCCCCCTCACTGGGGTCCTGTCCGTCACAGAATTTCAACTCTTCAGGGGATTTGAGTCGCCAGTGGCTAGTCGACTGGACGGGTCGCTTCGACCAACTTCCGAACACCAGCGCCTTTGAAAACATCCAGTACCGCGATCACTTTTCCGTGCGCGACGCGGGAGTCCGCCTTGAGAACCACCGATTTTTCCGTGTCCATCGCCAGTCTCCGGCGCAGCGCTTCTTCCAATAGCGGGAGTTCAATGGGCTCATCGTTTAGAAAAATGCGCCCGTCCCGGTCGACGTGGACAACCAGCGCCGTCTGGCGGACCACTTCCGAATGCTCCGCCTTTGGCAGCTCCAGCTTGATGGCCGGCTGACTGAGAAACGTCGTCGATATCATAAAAAAGATCAGCAATAGAAACAGCACGTCGATCAAGGACGTGAGGTTTAATACGAGCGATCGTTTTCGTCTGCCGCCGCGCATGTCCATAGGACAGGCCTCTTTCGCCTTACGGCTTTCGTTGCACGCCAATTTCCTCGCCGGCCATCGTCGCCAGCTGCTTGAGCAATTGGTGCGAGTACGTGTCTATCTTGACGACCAGCGTGTCGACCCGTGTATCTAGCAGGTTGAACGCCACCAACGCCGGGATACCAATAGAAAGCCCGAACGCCGTGGTGATGAGCGCCTCCGCGATACCACCCGACAGCAGCCCCGCTTGCCCCACACCCGCAATGCTAATCACGGAAAACACCTTGATCATGCCCAGCACCGTTCCCAGCAACCCCAACAACGGGCTGGCCGCCGCCACCGTCTCCAGGATCACCATGTAGCGCTCTAACCGCTTGACCTCGCGCCGTCCCGTGTCTTCCATGATCTGCCGCACGATGGTGAGCGGCTCACCGGCACTCTCCAGACCGGAGCGAATGACGTTGGCGAAGGGCGAGTTGTACCGTTCGCAGATCTTGACGGCCATCGGAATATCGGAAGGAGTATTCACCGATTCGATGGTGTTTACAATGTCCCGTTGAATTACGCGCGAGGGCCTCAAGGTGAGGATCTTCTCGATCGCGACCGCCACCCCCAAAACGGACAGAATGCCCAAAGGGATCATCACCAGCCCACCCGCTGCAAAAATCGCCCACATCGGCGCTTACTCCTTTCGCTATCTATTGCTGTCGTTGCTTGAAATACCGTTCCGCGTCACCCGGCAAAAGATAATAGAAACCAAACCTCACATCCAGATACGGTTCCGGGAAATCGTCGGGCAGCGGCCGAAACGGCGCTGCCCCTTTTATCGCGTTTCCGCTCGCGCGATGGAGCGACTTGTGGCCTTCCTGTTCGATCACGTCCATCGCTTCCATTCGGCCGTCGGGGTAAATCCGAAACTGAACCACCGTGTAGCCGTGGATCGCTCCCAGCGCCGTAAACGCCAGCGGCGGTATCCAATGCTGCTTGACCCGGTGCTTGAGGTCGAGCAGATACGGCGCGAAGTCCCACGCCGTGGTGTTGATCGAAATACCGCCCAGCGAGGCGTACGCCGACCCTTCGTTCTTGAAATCCGGGTTCTGTTCCGGCAGTGACAGCTCGCGGCTCGGGCTCATCTGACTGATGAACTTCGAACGCTCGAACGCCTCTCCCAGATCGGTGGTCTCCTGGGGAAGCCGCGGCAGTTCGCTATCGCCGCCGCCCTCGGCCCCGTCGGCCTCCCTACCCGGCGTATCGGGAATCGGGATTTCTCCCTCTCCGTGCGGCAGGTCCGTCTTCTCTTCGGTGTCCA
>CBDVBX010000212.1:0-6351 GCA_965372335.1 uncultured bacterium
CTCCCGATCCGCGGGATTGGATCGGGATCGACGAGGTCGAACGGATAAAAGCGGTTCTGGAGTACCACATTTTCTCTGGCAAGGAAGTGCCGAACGAGAGACTTCATGCGTTGTTTCACGTAGTGGTCGAAAACCAGCTGGCACTTGCCGAAACATCCGTTCTGGAAACTCTGGGAAGATTGATAGCAGATGGTCTGGACAGACACGATGCGATTCACGCGATCGGCTCAGTATTGTCTCGCCACATGTACGACATGTTACACAACGAATCGCCGGGTAACGTTCTGCCGGATTCTTATTATCAAGAGCTTGCTGGCCTGACGGCGGTCGGCTGGAGAGACGCTAGCTGACCACCGCTGCGGCTGTCGGTGTGTGTCAAAAGGGCTTTACACTTCCGAACCCAAGTCGGTGATAGCCGGTGAAATCGTATGCAAACCGGCACTCACCACCACCGATGGCGGGCAACGTCATCTTCTACAAGCGATTGTTTTACAACTATTTATGATGTCGCGACGACGGCTCTTACCGTGGCACGGATAGTGCATTCGTCTTTCGAGGATCCGTATCCATGGCCGAAAACCCGACGGCGCCTGTTCAACACGCGAGCGCGACGGATGAGTATCGCGGTTGGAACCGACGGGTTCGACGCAGGAGGAGAGACGATGAAGTCGCAAGTATTCACGATTGTCGCCGGCAGCAACGGTCCGTTCTGGATGCTGGCCGGTCTCACCATTTTTCTGTTGGTTTTGGTTGGCCTGTTCGCCTGGTTGGCCTATTCTTCCAGGAACATGCGCTTTGAAGTGTCCGCCGACGGACTCCGGATCGCGGGTGGGATGTACGGACGCATGATCCCGGCGGCATCGCTCAAGATCGACCAGACCAGGGTTCTCCACCTTTGTTGCGATCGCGAGTACCAGATGAGGTGGCGTACCAACGGGGCGGGGTTGCCCGGTTACGCCGCGGGTTGGTTCAAGCTGCGAAACGGCGAAAAAAGCCTTTGTTTCGTAACCGATCAGACCAAAGTGGTGTACGTGCCGACGACAGAGGGCTACTCTGTCATGATGAGTGTGGCGCACCCGGAGAGCTTCAAAAGTGCACTGGCGGAAATCGCGCGCCGCTAGCACCGTAAACGACATGCCGGAAAACGCTGCCCCCAGCGGTGAGTTCCGGCCAACAGCCGCCGCCGACGCGGCACTGCACGACATAAGGTGTTAAAAATGAAGAAACTGCTTGTGGTTGACGACGACGCGACGGTCCGCGAAATGCTCACGGTTATCCTCGAAAAAGAGGGCTACGAGGTAACAGCGGCGGCCGACGGCAAAGAGGCGATACGGTTCTTTCGCCGCAAACCAGCCGATCTCATCATCACCGACATCCTCATGCCCGAGCAAGAGGGATTGAAGACGATCTTCGATCTCCGCAAGGACAATCCCAACGTCAAGATCATCGCCATTTCCGGCGGCGGCCAGTACGGCTTGGGTAGTTACCTCGACGCCGCGACCGCGCTCGGCGCGAATCGGGCGTTCGCCAAGCCGATCGAGCGTCGCGAGCTGCTGCGGGCGGTACGAGAGTTGCTGTCCCCACGCCGACCGCACCCGATCGGATGATCGAACGCATCACCTGCCCCGCACTTGCCTTCATTCGGAATCGATTTTCCCAGCCGACCGTGCTATGATCTCGATCGTCCAATCGTGACTCCAAATACTGCATCACACCGACACCGAGGATTCGATCTTGATCATCAAACCGAAAATCAGAGGATTCGTCTGCGTCACCGCGCACCCGACGGGCTGCGAAGCGAACGTCCGCGAGCAGATCGAATACGTCAAGAGCGCAGGTCCGATCGCCAATGGGCCGAAAAAGGTCCTGGTCATCGGCGGGTCGACCGGCTACGGGCTGGCGTCCAGAATTACCGCCGCATTTGGTTGTGGCGCCGCCACGGTGGGCGTTTTTCTCGAGCGCAAACCCACGGAAAAACGGCCCGCAACCGCCGGCTGGTACAATTCGGTAGCGTTTGAGAAATTCGCGCGCGAATACGGCCTGTACGCGGCCAGCGTCAACGGCGACGCGTTCTCCGACGAGATCAAATCGCAGACGGTCGATTTGCTGAAAGACGGCATGGGACCGGTGGACCTGGTCATCTATAGTCTGGCTTCACCGGTGCGGCTGCACCCGAAGACTGGCGAGAAGCATCGTTTGGTGCTCAAACCACTAGGAACGACATACCACGGCAAAATGCTCGACACCGATCGCGCGCTGGTCAAGGACGTCGAGATCGAACAGGCCACCGATCAGGAGACGCGAGAGACGGTGTCGGTGATGGGGGGCGAGGACTGGAAGTGGTGGATCGACGCGCTGGACGGCGCCGGGCTCCTCGCCAGCGGATGCCGTTCGCTGGCGTTTACGTACATCGGACCCAAACTCACGTGGCCCATCTACTGGGGAGGTACGATCGGCAGAGCGAAGGAGGACCTCGACCGGGCGGCAAGCGCGATCGACGAACGATTGCACGGCCGCGGTGGATCGGCGCAGGTCTCCGTCATGAAGGGGCTGGTCACGCAGGCCAGCTCGGCGATTCCGGTGGTGCCGTTATACCTCTCGCTGTTGATTGGAATTATGAAAGAGAAGGGCATCAACGAAGGATGTATCGAGCAGGTCCAGCGAATGTTCGCCACGCGTTTATACGCCGCTGAACCGCCACCCCTCGACGACACAGGACGAATACGCATGGACGACTGGGAGATGCGCGACGATGTGAAAGCGGCCGTCGACGAACGGTGGCCAAAAATTACGACGGAAAATTTAAGCGAGCTGACTGACTTCGAAGGATACAAAGCCGATTTCCTCAGGCTGTTTGGCTTTGGTTTTCCCGGCGTCGACTATGAGGCCGACGTCGACCCGGTTGTAATGTTCGAACGATGAAAACACGCGTCCTGATATTGATGGTTTTGGTCGTCTTGGTGGCAGTCTTCGGGTATCTGAGTTGGGATAGAGGCGCGAAACTGGAAATGCCGAGCGAGGCTCTCGACGCACGTTCGCTCCGAAACGCGGGGTACCTTTCGGAGTCCGCCGAGAGCGGCCGCGTGCAGTTGCGGGACGGCAAATTAGTTGACGAAGCGGCGCACGTGTGGGTGACGATGCTCAATGTCGTTGCCTACGGCGACCTAAACGGAGACGGCCATCCCGACGCTGCCGTGATCCTAGCCACCAACACGGGCGGAAGCGGCGTGTTTCACGATCTTGCCGCGGTGGTGGAGCGGGCCGGCCGGCCGGTCAACGTGGCAATCACCAATATCGGTGACCGCGTAAAAATCAACTCGATTGCGGTGGACAACGAACGCATCATCCTCGACATGGTCACACAGGGTCCCAGCGACCCGATGTGCTGCCCGACAAATCATGTGATTCAGAAGTACGAACTGCGGGGCGGCACGCTGGTCCTCGTCGACGAGAGGCCAATTCCCGAAGACTAGCCTTAATCGATAAGTGCTAGATCCGACGACTTTCCTCAAAAAAACGGTTCTCCAAAATAAAGAGCCCACGGGACCAAAGCGATCTGGTCCCGTGGGCTCCTTGATTTCAACCACTTCTACGCTGGCGATTGCCGCGTTTCGCTAAAACTTGAACAACACGCCGGCGGTCACGCCCAGCTGGTTGATATCGCTGACGAAGCCGTACCACGCCTCGCCGATGATATCAATTCTGTCGGACGCGTTCGCGCGCAAGCCGCCTCCGACGTCAACACCCAACTTGGTGTCCGTGGCGGACGCGTCAAACGATGTTACTCCCGGGATCCCTAACGAGCCGAGATCCATCCCCATCTCACTCTTCAAGAGGTGCAGGCTGAGACCGGCACCGATGAAGGGACGAATGGTCGAAACGTTGAACATGTACTCGGTCTTGGCGCCGATCACGACGTCGCGAAAAGTCATGTCAAATCCCACAGCGTCTTCAGACCAGGACCAGTAGTTCACGTAGGTCTCAAAGGAGACGCTAGGGTGAAACGTGCCCAGATCCGTGAAGATCCCGAATGCCAGTGTGGCGTCGAGATTCTCGGGATCCACCATCCCAGCCCGTACACCGATACCTTTGAAGCCCAGATTTGCCTGCGCGCTCGCGACCGAAACTGACAGCGCGAGTATCAAAGCACAGGCGAGCATTGCACGATTGAACCTCATGAGAAGCCTCCTTGTGGCTGTTATCTCATTATGAAACAATCAATTATGGCGCTCGGCCGCGTTGCGCCCCACTCCGTATCTACGGGTTTGCGAAGGTAGAGCAAGTATTGGTCCCAATCGCAAGTTGGTGGCGATCACAGAATTAAGGCTCTATATATCCAGTATTTCGATAGAAAAATCTGATTGTTCTCAGTATGATCAGCTAATCCCCATCCCATCCAAATAGTTGCCACTCAATTCACGTCGCCCCGTTCCAATCGGGACGATGCCGCCCGCGAGGCTCTGCCCTGCCTGAAGGAGGCGTATTCCGATGAAGCATCTTTGGTGGATACTGCTCGTGCTCGTGTGGGTCCTGCCGATGGTCTCTTGCGAAGACACCAGCGGCCCGGAGACAACACAGAACAATAGTAACGACGACACGGATGAAGACAGGGACCAGAAAGTCACCTTCACACTCGTCAAAGCGGTGGAGTACGGGGACTGTGACGGTTGGAAGTGCGAGGCTACTTCCACCAGTGGCAGTGACTTCAAAGGAGACGTCTACGTGCAGTTAGACGGTCAAACGAGGGTCACGCTCTGGGATGTCAGTTGGAATGACGCCAGCGGAACCAAAACCCTCAACAAGACAAAAACGTTTATCGTCAAAAAAGGCCAAAAGGTCACCGCGTGGAGCGAAGGCCTAAAGGACGACGATAATTGGACGAATAAAGACGAGGATATTTCGGAATTCAAAAAGGAGTTTTATTACCCGATCAAAAACTACGACGACCTGACTTTCGACTGCCTTCACGGAACATGGGGATCGGGATGCTACTGCTGCATCACCTTTCATTGGAAGATCGAAGCGGAATTCATAGACCCAGTTGAGTAGCACATTCATGAGAAATCCATATCAGGAGGACACCCATGCGTAAAGCACACTTGATTCTGCCGATCTTTTTATTGATGACGTTTTTCGGCGCCTGTTCCGATGACACGACGGGACCCGAGATGCAGGAACAAGGGGACACATACACCCTTCAAGACGGCGTGGAGGTGATCGACATCGAGGATATGCTCGACGACCGCACGATGCGCTTTGAAATGAACGGCATGACACCGGAACTATGGATCAAGAAGAGTTACGTCGATACCCCGGCTAACACGCCGTTCGAGACCAACGACGTGCTCTACTGCCAACCGTCACAGCAAGTTCAATTCGTCGTGTTTCACAAAGTGACCGCGGTCACCAAGACTCAAAGAGAACGCGACTACTACTTGGTAAAGACGGTCGAAGCCGACCTGATCGACGTGTTCAAAGACGCCGATATCCACCAGACGATTCCGCTGGACTTGGACGACGGCGACAACGTACTGCCCGAGGAGACCGTGGAGTTGATAAACGGCAACCTCACGCTGTCGAATCATCCTCTTCTCAAGAAGACGGTGGGGGCTGAGGTAAAGGCCGACATCACGATCAACCGCGGAGTCGTTGAGATTATCAACCCAGTTTTGAAGCTCGATATCGTTATCAAGGATTCGAAGCTCGTAGAGCACCGCACCGTGACCACCAGCCGAATCAAGATGGCTCTCGACATGTCGGTCAACATGAAGGTGGCGGTCAGCGAGACACAATCAAAGACGATCTTTAAGAAGAAATCCACCGCCGTCACGATGGCCGGGCCCGTGCCAGTGTGGGTCGACTACGAATTCAAGATCGACTTGGGTCTCAAGTTTGAGTACAGCGCGAAAGTGGAATTTACATTGGACAACTACTTGGCCGACATGACGACCACATCGGGCATCGTGTGGAGGGGGGAGGACGATTACGAGGCCATCAACAAGCGCGTCGTCCACAGCTATTCTGTCGGTGAGGAGCCGGACGTGAAAGTGGAAGCGTGCATCACCGTCATGCCGTTTCTCAAAGAGACGTTCAGCGCGATGCTGTATTCGGTGGCCGGGCCCAACATCTGGATGATGCAGTACGTCGCGATGGAGGGCTGCGTCGGACTGACAGTCCCCGAGTTAACCCTCGAGTACTGTATCGACGTCACCGCGGGAAACAAGATCGGCGGGGGCTTGAACATCGGGTTTTTCGATAACTCCTTGTTGTCGTGGAACGCGGTGGAAGGGAAGATTTTCGAGAAGGAACTGTACCACGAATGTTGGCCGATTGAATTGGCCCGCTAGGGCG
>CBDVBX010000213.1:0-6348 GCA_965372335.1 uncultured bacterium
GTCGACGAGGATGCCGAAGGGGGCATCAACCCCTTCATGGTGATGAACGAGCTCGAGGCCGGCCTCGACCACCACTCTCTCATCACATCCGAAGATCAGCGCAAACGCTACCGGGAGCTGCTGGGGGTGGTAAAGGAAGAGTATGAGGATATCGTCAAGAACGAGGTCCAGCGGGCAATATCGGCCGACGAAGGGGCCATCAAGCGCCTGTGTTCCAACTACGTCGACAATATCAAGGCGTATACGCAGAAGGAGAAGGTGAAAAACAAGTTCACAGGTGCCGACGAGGAACCGGATGAAAGGATGATGCGCTCGATTGAAGAGAAGATCGGCATCCCCGAAAATCGCAAGGACGATTTCAGACGCGAGATCATGAACTACATCGGGGCTCTGGCGATCGAGGGGAAGACGTTCGACTACTCGACCAACGTGCGGTTGCAGAAGGCGCTGGAGTTGAAGTTATTCGAGGACCAGAAGGACACGATCAAGCTGACCAATTTGGTGTCCAACGTGGTGGACAAAGACACGCAAGCCAAGATCGACGTGGTCAAACAGCGTCTCATCCGGAACTTCGGATACAACGACACCAGTGCGACCGATGTACTCAACTTCGTGGCCAGTATCTTTGCGCGGGGCGATACGAAGGACGAGTCGTAAGGAGCGTTTTCCATGGTGCAGCGCATCGACCAGGACCTCGGCCGGTTCAAGAAAATCGTCCGGGGCGTCGTCAAAAAGCAACTGCGCAAATACATGTCGACGGGCGAACTGATCGGCAAGCTGGGAAAGAACATCGTTTCGATCCCGATCCGCCAGATCGAGCTGCCCACGTTTCGGCACGAGACGCGCAAGCAAAGTGGTGTCGGACAGGGGGACGGCGAGGCCGGCCAGCCGATCGGTGCGGGGGAAGGAGAAGAGGGGTCCCAGCAAGCGGGGGACGCGCCCGGGCGGCACATGTTAGAGGTCGACGTCACGTTCGAGGAGCTGGCCGAGATCATGGCCGAAGAGCTCGAGCTTCCCAACATCCAGCCCAAGTCCAAGCAGAGCATCGAGTCAGACGCTGGCCGATACTCCACCATCAGCCAGAGCGGTCCTGAGTCGCTGCGACACTTCAAGCGGACGTTTCGCGAGGCGCTAAAGCGCCAAATAGCGTCGGGTACTTACAACAGCAAGAGTCCGGTGATCATACCCGTCAAGGAAGACCGCCGTTATCGGGCGCGCAAGACGATCCGCCTGCCAGAGACCAACGCGGTCATCATCTACATCATGGATGTGTCGGGTTCGATGGGCGACGAACAAAAAGAGATCGTCCGTAATGAATCGTTCTGGATCAACATGTGGCTCCAGACGCAGTACAAGGGATTAGAGACGCGCTACATCGTTCACGACGCGGAGGCGCACGAGGTAGACGAGCACACGTTTTTTCACACGCGCGAGAGCGGTGGCACACGTATCTCCTCTGCTTATCTGCTGAGCTCTGAGATTATCCAAGAGCATTTCAACCCCGACGAATGGAATATCTATGTATTTCATTTCTCCGATGGCGACAACTGGGGCGGCGGAGACACGCAAATATGCCTAAAAGTGCTGGAGGAGCATCTGTTGCCGCGGGTTAATTTATTCTGCTACGGACAGGTGGCCAGCCCTTACGGAAGCGGCGCGTTCATCAAGGACCTGGCATCGTCTTTCGAAGAGGCCGACAATTTAGTGCTGTCAGAGATCAACAGCCGCGAGGAGATCTACGACTCCATCAAGGCATTCCTGGGGAAGGGCAAATGATCGAAAAGGAAGAGCTCGCCAAGCTGATCAAAGGAATCGAAGGCTACGCTCGCGGGTACGGGCTCGATTTCTTCCCGGTCATATTCGAGATGCTCGACTGGGAAGAGATCAATATGGTGGCCAGCTACGGCGGTTTCCCCGTTCGCTATCCCCACTGGCGTTTTGGAATGCAGTACGAATACATGGGGAAAAGCTACGGTTACGGGTTACACAAGATCTACGAAATGGTGATCAACAACAATCCTTGCTACGCATACTTGCTCAACAGCAATCCACTCGTCGACCAGAAATTGGTGATCGGTCACGTATACGCCCACTGCGATTTCTTCAAGAACAACGCCTACTTCGCCAATACCAACCGCAAGATGATCGACGAAATGGCCAACCACGGCAACCGTATTCAGCGCTATGCCAACCGGTACGGCTTCGACGTGGTCGAGGAGTTCGTCGACATCTGCTCATCGATCGACAACCTCATCGATCCCAACGCGCTGTTCGAAGACGAGTACGTCACCCGCTTCAACACTGAAGAGCCTCCCGTCGAGCAAGATTCGGTGCCAAAGCTAAAAAGCAAGTCCTACATGGATCCGTATATCAATCCCCCGGAATATCTAGAGAAGAAAAAAGAAGAACTGCGAAAGCGAAGGGAAGAGGCGAAGCGATTTCCGGCCAAGCCGGCCAAAGACATTTTGATGTTTCTGATCGAGTTTGCGCCGCTCCCCAACTGGCAGCGAGACATTCTCTCCATGATCCGCGAGGAGGCCTACTACTTCGCTCCCCAGGGGATGACCAAGATCATGAACGAGGGCTGGGCATCTTACTGGCACGAGAAAATCATGACGGAAAAAGCGATGGACGCCTCCGAGCTGATCGATTTTGCCGACCATCACTCCTCGACGCTCGCCATCCAGCCGGGACAGCTCAACCCGTACAAGCTGGGGTATGAGTTGTACAAAGACATCGAATACCGGTGGAACAAGGGACGATTCGGTAAAGAGTACGAGGAATGCGACGACATCGGGGCCAAAGCGCGATGGGACACCGGCGCCGGTCAGGGGAGGGAGAAGATATTTCAGGTCAGGGCGATATACAACGACATGACGTTCATCGACGATTTTCTCACGCCGGATTTTGTGCGCGAGCAGAAGTTGTTCACGTACCGATACAACGAAAAGACTCGCTACTACGAGATCCAGGATCGCGACATCAACACGATCAAGGAAAAGCTGCTATATTCTCTCACCAACATGGGCCATCCCTATATCTGCGTGGTAGACGCCAACTACGAGAATCGTGGGGAGCTGTACCTCAAGCACCGCTTCGAGGGAATCGAGCTTCGCCAGGACTACGCCAAAGACACGCTGACCAACCTGTTCAAGATCTGGACCCGACCCGTCCACATCGAGACGATCGTGGATGAGAAGACCACGCTGATGACATTCGACGGTGAGAATCACCGGGAACGAATAATGTCCGAAAAGAACGCCGCCTGAGTCGGTCCAACCGCCTACGCCCCCAAAATTCCGGAATACTTCTTGCTGCAGTTGTCACGGTACGCCCGGACAGTTGGCCATGGTGCGGTAATGACGAACGAAGGAAGGAACAACAATGGGAGTCGGAGAATCTGTATTTCGTCACCTGAACGCCCAGCGC
Source organism: uncultured bacterium (assembly GCA_965372335.1). GTDB lineage: Bacteria > Krumholzibacteriota > Krumholzibacteriia > WVZY01 > JAKEHA01 > CBDVBX01. Next base: position 3,430 of record CBDVBX010000213.1, read on the forward strand.
GAGGCAGAGCGGCAGTATCGATTTGAATTCATGTCGCCCGCCAAAGACAAAGGGCCATATTCGTTCACGCTAGAAACCAGTGAAGCGACGGTACACATCGTTGCCGACGACTTAGGAGATGAGGGCTTGATGCTCGATTCACTCCGCATCACCGGCCTCGACGGGCAAATGGACGGAGACACCAGCGGCCTGATGCGTCTGGTCGAAAGAATCGTCACCGAAGTCGAGTGTCCGTACGGTCCGATCAAGTGCATCGAGAACGACGAGCGGCTCACGAGTGCGGTACTTCGGACCGACCCGACGGCCCAGGGGTTGTTCTTCGAGATCATTGTAAACGGCGGAAGCGATGCGGAACTGAGGCACTACACGGTGTCCGTGAAGACACGCGAACGGAAACGCACATCGGTCAACCTCGGCAAAACCGCATTCGCCGACATGGCGGACGCTTTGGCCGGCGTGTTTCGCCCAAACGGCCAGTCGGGCTGACGAACGCCGGCGACATTCGCGCCTACTCTTCGATGACGATCGCGGAGAACACGTACAATCGGGTGTCCGGGTCTTTCCACGCGTCGACGGGTAGGGAGGCTTTGAGGCACGCGTTTCTCAAGAACTCTTCGGCGTTCCAACCCTGATCCACCGCCACCTGCGGGAGCAGCACCCCCCGGCAAATTCCTTTTTCGACCAGGAGTCCGTGTTTGCCCACCTCGAGGGCCTTGGGGTCCTCCAACGGTTCGAACGGGGTGAGTACGGATATTTCGACCGACAGTCCGTCGAGCTCGTCCCTCGGTACCGGTGCGAAGCGAGGATCCTCGAAGGCGGCGGCTCTCGCCATTAACGCCACCGTTTCCCACAACGGACGATCCGATTCCATTCTGCCGATACACCCCCTCAGCGTACCTGCGTTTTTTAGCGTGACGAACGCCCCTCGATGCTCGTGAAGAGAGAGGTCCGCCGGTGGTGTGCGCGGATAGTCCTTACCTTCGAACTTCGACGCGATGGATTGTCTCGCCAAAGAGAGCAAGTATTTTCGGGATTCGTCGTTGAGCGATCCGGACATACCTCGTCCTCCTTGCCTGATGAATTGAAAATCAATCGAACCGCGTTTCGACAGGTGCGATCACCGCAGCGGAAAGGTATCCCACAACGCTTGAAAAATCGCCGGTGACATCGCCCGAGTTTTTGTGTGTGATCGATGTACAAGTACGGTCGGACAATCCCTCGGTGGCCAGCAGCGATGCGATCACCGGTCCCGCCCCGCAAGCCTCACAGCGTCCGTCGTTGACGGCGTCGTACAACGCCCGCGTGTCCAAGGTGCATAGGATTTCACGAAATTCGTGATCTAGTCGATCGGCCCGATCGGCGTCGTAAAAATGCGACAGGTCTGTACTGGCCACGATCAAAACGCCGGGGTCGGCAACCAAAACCTCCAGCGCCTCGCCCAGGGCTTTGCAGTTGTCCCAGTTCTGGTCCCCCATTACCACGGCAACCAACTCGAACGATTCCAGCGATCGCTGCAGAAACGGTATTTGGACTTCGAGCGCGTGTTCTTGCCGCGGGAGGTGGTCCTGGATGTGTCCGTTCCCGGACTTGCGAACTCGTTCGTTGAGCGTCGAGAGGCGATCGGACAGCGCCTGCGATGTGGGCGCGACGCCGAGCGGAGTTTCGTATCCCCCTCCATCGTACACTGCGCTGAAGCCGAAGCGTTCGACGTGCGATGGGCTGATTACGACGACGGTGTGGAATTCCCGGCCGCGGATTAACTTGTAGCCGTTGGCGGCGATTTGGCCCGAGTACCGGTAACCGGCGTGCGGCGACACCAGCACCCGCACCTGTCCCTCCGGCGGCTCCGTCGAGTCGGCCGCGTCTATCATTTGGTCGATCTCGGCGGCCAGCGCGTCCCGGCCGCGGGGGTAAAACAAGCCAGCCACGGCCGGCTTGCGAATCGATCTTATGTCGGTCATGACGACCCCCTATGGATCGCGAAGATTTCTAAATTGGCTGACGATGGCATCGAGCGCATCCCCCTCCAGCTCGGCGATGACGCCTGCGGATCTGCTGGTGACGATGTACACGGCCGGAGGGGATCCGCGGCGTTTGCAGTCCAGCCAATCGAGGGGCGCGCCGTCTGCACCAAATATGGTAAGCCGAAGATCCGGGTTTGACAAACCATATGATCGTCGTGCGTCGGGATTCTCGTCCACGACGACGGTGTATTCGAGGCCTGAGATTGCGGTTAGAGCGCGGCCGACTTTTCTTTGATCGATCCGGCCCATCGACGGGTTGGGGTATCCCCACTCCCTGCCCGGTCGGACCAGCGTCACACGCACGCTATCCGATTCCACCGTTACCTTGGTGATATTACCCCGCTCGAAATGGAGCAGTCTGCGGTCGCGCAGAACGATCGGTGCGGACTCGAAGATTGCGACAACGGTGGTGTCGGTAAGGACCACTCGACCCCCGGCGCCAACGCCCACGTAGACCAAACCCTCGAGCCGGCGACCGACGGTCACCACACGTTCGGAACCGTCGTCTAGCGCGACGACGACTGACCCGGTGAGCGGATCGAACGGCTTTACGACCGGTACTTCGGCGGCAGGCACGAATTGCCGCACGCGTAGTCCCCGCAGGCGACGGAGGATTTCTTCTACCCGGCGTTTGCTGCCGCGAAACGCCCTGCCATTCGAGCTGATCTCCCACTCGCCGGCTTCGGGGGTCCGCCGGCAAACTAGCGAATGCGACGGCCACCGGACGGCAAAGGAGGTGACCGACGCCAAATCGAACTCGACCACGCGTTGGTGTCGGTAGCCGGATGGCTCCCCCAACGAGTACCGGCGAACGGCAGTTGGTATCAGGATCACGCTGCCCCCGGTCGGCGGTCCGCGTCGGCGCGCGTAGGTGTGGGTTTTTTCGACGTTGAGT
>CBDVBX010000214.1:0-6264 GCA_965372335.1 uncultured bacterium
GTGGTCAAAGGCCAGGCGAGGCCCACACCGTCGATACCGCCGTCGTGCGAATCGATCGTGTTGGGATTTCCATAGAAAGTGGTTTTGATCTCGCTGCGTTCCTGTCGAACACCGAGCGAAATCTCCAACCTCTTGACCCTTGCCAGCCCGGCCGGATTGTAGACGAGCGAGTAGAGGTCGTTGCCGACGGCCGCGAATGCGCCGGCCATGCCGGACGGTCGGGCGCCGACATTTAGCGGAGACGTGAATCCCAGGTCTTCGAATTCGACCGTGCGGTTGATGTCTTGCGACAGGGCCGTGTTGTGGTGTACAACCGTTATCGCCAAGACTACGAAGCCATACAACAGCGCACAGAATGCACCGTGAGTTTTATTCGGCGTTTTTATTTTCGTTGCTATCTTTTTCTTCGTCCCTGGATTCGACGGGTTTCGTCTTGACGCTGGGCTCAAAATCCCAAACTCGTTGGTACCACCAGGGAATATCGTAGTAGTCAGCCCACTTCCCTGAATACCCTACATACGTCGGTGTTCCTGGGGTATGGTTAAACGACCATACCTCTGCGCTCGAATGGCAGTTGGCACATCGCTTGTCGTCGGGACGCTGATAATCCATTTGGGCCAGGCGCGGGTGCTTGAGAAGGGTGTAACACCCAGACAAAACGGTGGCGCTAAGCAGCGCCGCCACAAGCAGTAATGGTCGGTATTGGGTTGACACGCTTGAAATTACACCCCGTTTCCTGCTAAAATATACGGTAGCGCAGTAAATCAGGCAACGGACTTCTCCCGTCGTACGCACTCCTCCTCGGGCCTTGCGGCGTCGGACGGTCCGGGTGACGGTTGCTCGGACCGCCTGTCCCACCGAATCACTGTTTCCGAAGTCAGGACTATCCCAATGAAGTATCTCCCTGGTTCACACAACGGGTTTAAATTGGTCCTCGCGCTGAGCGCCTCGTGCTTGTTGATAATAGCGGCCGTTTCCGCCGCCGGCGGCCGTTATTACGGTCGATCCAATTCGCTGCCGGCGACGGGCGATCGCGGGAGCGTTTACGCGGAATACACGATCGGTGTATATCTGATGGAAACCGGGTCCGTTTTAAAGGCCGTCGACCACCTGGAGACCGCATGGCGATTGAGCGGCCACGAAGTAGCGGTCGGAAGGAGGCTCGCCGAGGCGTGTTTTTTGTTGAAGAACTTCTCGCGGTGCGGAATTGTCGTCGACGATATTCTCGGGCGGAACCCGAACGATTATGATTCGATGCTCATGAAGGCGAAGCTCGACTATATCAGGCGAGATCGAAGCGGTGCCGTAGAAATACTGGAGAACATCAGAGAAATACACGGCGTTCGATTCGAGATCGAGCGTCTGCTGGGCAATATCGCGTACGAAGCGGGGGACACGGGTAAAGCGATCGAAGCGTACCACAACTGCCTGCGTCTCGATTCGTCCTATCCGTACATCCAATACCGGTACGGGTCGTTGCTTGCTCGGGAGTTGAGGTACGCGGATGCCGAGGAGGCATTTCGCAAGGCGCTCGAGCTCGATCCCGGATTCGCCGAACCGGCTTTGGAGCTGGCCGAGATTTACATCAGTTCGCAACGGCCGAACGAAGCAATACCCATTTTGGAGGACGTCGTGTCCGTCGACCCGAGGAATGACGACGCGCTGGTTGCTTTGGCTCAGGTCTACTTGATTACGGGTCGTTACGACGACGGAATTCGCCTGGTCGAAGGACGCAGACAAAGGACACCGCTGCCACGAGACGCGGAGGTCTTGCGCGGGCGGCTGTACTACGAAGCAAAGGAATACCAAGAAGCGATCGAGGTTTTCGAGGGTCTGTTGAAAGTCGAAAAGAACAGCCCCGAACTGGCTCGTATACTGGGTGAAATATACCTAAAAGCAGGAAATACCGATCGCTCGAAGGAATACTTCGACGAGGCCATCGCCATGGACCCGTCAGACTACCAGAGCTACATCGGCATGTTTTTCGCCGCGTCTCCCAACTTCAACGACGCCGGTTTGACTATCGACCTGTCACCGCAGGAGCGCGCCGAGTTGCTGGATGAAGCGTCGGCGTTGGTCGAAGTAACCGACTTCGAGAGCAACTATCTGTTTGGCGTTTCATACTTGAGTTTGGACTCGTTGGCGATGGCAAAGTCGTATCTGTTGAGGGCCAAAGAGTTCAAAGGAGATGATCGAGGGACGTTGCTCAACCTGGCCAGCGTTTACGAGAAACTCAAGGAATTCGAAGACGCAGAGCCGTGTTTGGCAAAGTTGTACGAGTTGGATCCCGACGACGCGACGGTATGCAATTTCTATGGATACCTGCTGACAGAGATGCGCAAAGACCTGGAATTTGCCAAAAAGCTTGTGTTGAAGGCGTTGGAGAGCGAGCCGGATAACGGGTACTACCTTGACAGCCTTGGGTGGGTCTATTATCAAATGGGTGAATACGCAAGGGCCGTTGTCGAGATAGAAAAGGCGTTGCTACGCGTCTCCGACGACCCTATCATTCTCGAACATCTCGGTGACGCCTACCGGGCCATGCGAAGATTCGACGAAGCCAGGGCGGCGTACCAAAAATCCAACCGGCTGCAGGACGGCAATTCGGAAATCATTGAAAAAATCCAGTCAACCACACCGAAAAACCAACAATAGACGCGCGTACGGCGATGCAGCCCGGCGCGGCGACGCGAGTTTGTTGCGTCGTCGCGCCGTCGTATTTGCGTTGCTGTTTGTACTGGGGTGTGCGGGAACGCGCCAACCCCAGGGTCGGTTCGAACCGGCGAGTGAAGCGGCCTGCAAAACCGTCGACTCGTCGCTCACCTCGAGCGGTTGGCGGGAACTGGTTAAAATGACGGGCAGGGTGAAGATCGACGTCAAGCAGTACCGTGTGACGGGGCGGTTTCGCATGACGTCGACGGGGGACGGCGATGTGACATTCGAGTTCACCGGCACGATGGCGCTGGGCGGTCACCACGAAGACGTCGTCGTGTCGTTTCACGGCGGCGAGCTGCGCATCCTGGACCGCGAACGCGCGCGGTTCTACGAGGGAGACGAAGCCGACGTCCTCGTACGCGACGGGCTGGACGTCGACTGGGATCTCGCCCAACTGATCCGTAGGATTACCGCGCAACCGCCCGGCTGCGAGCGCCTCTCAACGGTCTCTTATTCACAGCGCGATGGTTCTGCCCGGCTGGAGGGCCGCCTCGACACAAGGCGTTTCAAACTCGAGTTCGAAGGCGGCCGGATCGTGGAGGCGTCCTGGCCGGTCCCGTCAGAGAGGGGTTTCGAGGACCGGATGAACGTGACCTACCAGTGGGAGGCAGTCAATCCGGCCGGAGATGCCCAAAACGGTCAAGCCGCGGTTCGCGGAGCGACGTTGCGCCAGGTGGTGGTGTTCCTGGAGGGAAGGCGTTGGCGGGTCAAACTGGACGCCAAGTAATGTAACGTATATATTTGCAATGAGTAACGACCGGTGGTGGCCCATAGTTGTGTATGGGGGCACCGGGAACTTCTTCGGTGGAGTGGGGTAGAAACATGCAGAGAGGAGTCGCGACGTGATTGCCGATTTCGACCGCGAAAGGGTCGTCTTGAGGGACCTGACCGATGAGCAGCTGATGCTCCGAGTCCAGGGGGGTCACAGCGAGTCCTTCGACGAGCTCGTGGGTCGTTACAAGGACCGCTTGTTCAACTATCTCTTTCGACTGGTCGGAAACCGAGACGACGCGGAAGAAATCGCGCAGGAGGCGTTAGTCAAAGCTTACATCCACGCTGGGAAATACAAGACAATCGCCAAATTCTCGACGTGGCTGTACACGATCGCAACGAATCTGGTCCGCAACAAAATGCGTTCCCGCGGTCGCGGTCCCAAGATCTATTCGCTGTGGAGCAAACCGTCGGCGGACACGGATGAGGAGAAGCTGATCGACATTATCGATCCGGGACGAACACCGGACGAGAAGGTCAATGACACGGAACTGAGCGAGATCATCAATGAAGCGATCAAGAGGATTCCGATGAAATATCGCGACAGTTTCGTGCTGAGAGAGATCAACCAACTCTCGTACGAGGAAATCGCGGCCGTCACGGGGCTCAAACTCGGTACCGTACGATCGCGAATCAACCGGGCCAGAAATTGTTTTAGACAGATACTAGAACCATTGATCGAGAAGGGAATTGATTTCTAGGAGGATCCCTGAATGAAGTGCCGCAATGCTAAAAAGCTAGTTTTCGATTTCATCGACGGCCTGGAAAACGACAAAGACCGGTTGGAGCTGGAACAACACCTCGTGCAGTGCCCCGAATGCGACAAACTCGCGTCTCAGCTGGTCAGGAGTATGGATCTCCTCCACCGGGCACCTCAGGAAAAGACCAGCGAGAATTTTGCGTGGAAGGTCCGCCTCAAGTTGAATCAGGAACGGAACGCGGTGCGGGATAGAAGCGTTTCTCGCAGTGCGCTTTTCCGCTCCTGGAATCTGCGTTATGTCGCCACCGCCGTATCGGCTTTTGCTGTCGTGCTAACGGTGGGCTTGTTGGCCGTTAATTCGGAGATATTTGTGGCACCGACTGTGGACTGGGGAGCTGACCCTTCGATCGATGTTGCGGAGACGCCGGACGCGGCCGACGCGGGCGGTAGAGAAAGGCTTAACGTGGCCAACAATCAGACGATTGTGGGCAATGTGGAACAACCCGCGAGGGTGAGCGTCGAATCGACCAAACCGGGCATCCGCCCCCCGCGTCTGAGATTCGATCTTCGCGATCGTTCGAACGTGCCACGCTTGACTTCGCAGAATTCCCCTGCCGGAATTGTATCGGCGCCGGGACCGGGTTTGATCGATGCCCACGCTGTTTTGACGATCACCGAACTCGACTCACTCATTGGCGAGCAGTTGGAGGGGATGACGGCCGAGCAAAAGATTCGATACTTGAATCATTCTATGCGGATTCTATCCATGCGTTTACTCGAAGCCGGAGGGTATGGAACGAACCAGCGGTGAATGAACGGACCCATCGATTGACCACCAGTTGACGAACGCGTAGCAGAGGCCAAAACGCGCGTGACGGCCCGCCTAGACCGGCGGGCCGTTTTCTTTTGCCGCCGTCCACCGTTTCGAGGTATATTACTGGCGAGGGAGAAAAAATGTCGAAGTCCTTTCGTTCGATCACGACCATTGGGCGTGTCACCGCCTTGCTCGTTGCCGTTTGCTGCCATGGGGTGGGTTGCGGTGATCTGGCGATGCCGCCGGCTGGCTCTTACTCAGAAGTGTTGCTGGTGACCGAAGAGGGGGCGAGGAGCGAGTGGACGGAACTCCTCAAACCGCTGATCGCCCGCGAACACGACTACTACGTCGACATAGAGGAAGCGTTCCGGGTCACCCCTATCAAAGCATCGGAGATGGACGAGTTCCCCGCGTACAAGAACATCGTCATTTGCGGCGTTCTAGATTCTTCCACCGACGTCGGCCAGGCGATCATTCGCTTGATCGGCGACGGTGGCGTCGAGCGCGTGTGGAACGAGGGTGCACAAATCCTCAAGATGGAGGACAAGCCCGCATTCAACCAGCTCACGTTGATCGTGACCGCTACCGGTGGCGATGCGCTGCGACAGACGATCGAAGAGAGGGGAGGCGAAGTGGCCGACATCCTCGAGGCGAGTTGCCGCGAGCGGCTTCGCCGATACCTGCTCAAACGGCAAAACGAAAAGGTCGCCGCCGACTTGGGAAAGCGATATGGATTCCACTTGAAGGTGCCGTCTCTCTACCGATTGCTAAGCGATGAATCGGGTGGGACCGGCGCAGCCGCGCCGGCGGGCGTAGAACTCATCCGTGAACCGCCGACGCGGATTTTGGGTGTGTATTGGGTAGACCGCCAGGAAGCGCCGGCATTGGCCGACGAAGACGAGTTATTCGAGATACGGGCGGACTACGTTTGGAAACGCTACGACCAGGACCAGATGGACAGGGATCGCGCGGAGTTCGAAGCGGTGCGACTCGGGACCCACAGTGCGATTCGAATGTCGGGATACTGGTTCAACGACACCTCGGTGATGGGCGGGTACTACGAGACTTACTTCGTCTACGACGACCGGGCCGAACTGTTGTGGGCAATCGACCTGTTGGTGCTCGCGCCGGGCAAACCCAAGCACCCGCTGGTACGCGAACTTCGTGCCCTGGCCGAAACGATTCAATTCGATTAACTCGATTCATGGAAGCCGGTTACCTATCGCTATATCCGATCGGATGCCGATCGTTGGCATGCAAAGTG
>CBDVBX010000215.1:0-6264 GCA_965372335.1 uncultured bacterium
TTAGAATACGAAATAGAAGACGATCTTGTGATTTTGCGGGCCCGTGGCGACGTGACCAACGAGGACCACGAGGTCATCTTTGCCGAGGTGGTCAAAGATGGGCGTTTTCGGAAAAAGTCAAAGGTGCTGCTTTTCGACAAGGGCGGGAGGTATGCGCCGACGCTTTCGGAGTCCGTCGATCTGGTCACGTTGATCAAGGAGTATCAAGAAGCCAATTTTGACCGGTTTGCCGTCGTGGTAACGGGAGTACTTCACTGGAGCATAGGAAGAATTGTGGCCGCGTTCGCGGTACTCAGCAACGTTGAGTTCCGTGTGTTTCGAGACGAAGAAATCGCAAGAAAGTGGTTGTACGAAGATAGTGAATCGTCTACGGACGTATAACAGTATTGTTGAGAACCAAAAACCGATGGGAGACGAAATGGGAAGTATCGCTTTTGGCGCAAAACAAGCGGTTGTGAATTGCGTCCGTCTGCAGCCGGGAGAGCGAACAGCCGTGATCACCGATCATGGTGCAGAACATATCGCCAAAGAAATCACACGTTGTGCAGAAGAGATCTCACCGGGCATCATACGCACATTTATAATGGAGGAGTTCGGCGAGCGACCAGATGACGGAAGCAATCCGCTCGTGTTTCCGGAGGAAATCGGCCGTGAACTGGCATTGGCCGACGTGAGTTTTTACTGCGCTTCGGGGAAAAAGGGTGAACTCAAAAGCTTTCGCGTGCCGATGCTGGATGCGGTGGTGGCGAACGCGAAACTGCGACACGCGCACATGCCGGGCATTAACGATGTTCTCATGACCACGGGGATGTCGGTGGATTACGCGGCAGTCCAGGAGATGTGCCGAAAAGTTTACGATATCGTGAGCGAGGCGACGTCGATCACGGTAACGAATCCCGCAGGGACGAACATGACAGCAGAGTTTAATCCTGACTGGCGATGGAAGATATCGGACGGGATGATCATAGCTGAAGACTGGAGCAATCTCCCCGACGGCGAGGTATTCACTTGTGTCAAGAATGTCGAACGCGGCGTCATCGTGATTGATGGGATCCTAGGCGACTATTTCTCGGCAAAGTACGGTTTAATCGAAGATACACCGCTCACTTTGGAGATCGAAGACTCGCGTGTTGCGGGTGTGTCGTGCGCGAATAGGGCCTTAGCCGCAGAATTCGAAGAGTACATCAAGCAGGATGAAAACGCCAATCGGATCGGTGAGTTTGCCGTGGGCACTAACATCGGCTTGGAGAAACTGGTGGGGAATCTACTTCAGGACGAAAAGTTTCCGGGCATTCACATTGCAGTCGGACACGGTTACCCCGAGAAAACGGGCTCCGATTGGTCGAGCGAGGCTCACTGTGACGCCGTTCTCAAGAACACGACCATTATTGCCGACGGCCGGACGATTATGAAGGATGGCAAGTTTACCATCTAGACATCGGTAGGCTCGGCGGCTAACGCACACACATGAAATCGGTCGAGAAATACGATCTCATATACTCGGTGGTAATGTCGATCCCGGGGGGCACGGTGGCAACCTACGGCCAGGTAGCGGCTATCGCCGGCCTTCCCGGTAGAGCGCGCCAAGTCGGCCTCGCGCTTCGGTGCCTACCCGATGACAGCGGTGTTCCGTGGCATCGAGTGGTGAACGCCAAGGGGGAGATCAGCCGGCGCGGCAGTCCCGGAAGCGAGTTCGAACAAAGGGCGTTGCTGGAGGAAGAGGGGATAGTGTTCAACAAGAGAAACCGACTGCCTTTGGAGCGGTATCAGTGGGACCGCTGACCGACGCGATGAAGAGAGTCCTCCTAATCCACTGGAACTCATCGGAGGCCGACGACAAGGCCAGGCGTTTGGCCCGCGCAGGGTACAGCGTAGATTGCCACTCGGACGAAAAAAGTGAGTCGATCCGGTCGGTGAGACGCAATCCACCAGACGCTATTGTGATAGATTTGGGGCGCTTACCGTCACACGGCCGCGCTGTGGCGATGTGGCTACGCCAGCAAAAAGCGACCCGCCACGTGCCGATTGTGTTTATCGAAGGCGACCCCGCAAAAACAAACATCACGCGCAAGTTGATACCCGATGCGGCGTATACCGATTGGCGCCGCATACGAGGCACCCTCCGCCGGGTGATCGATCACCCGCCAGAAAACCCGATCGTGCCGGGTACAATGGACGGTTACACCGGAACACCGCTGCCGAAAAAACTCGGTATTAAATCGAACGCAGTGGTGGCACTTCTGGGAGCACCCGCCGGGATAAAGAAAACGTTGGGCAGACTCCCAGATGGTGTTCGAGTCAAGAAGCAGGCGCGAGGAAAGGCCGACGTCATCGTCCTGTTTGCGAAATCCGTGAAGGACCTCGAACGACGCTTCCCGGTGGCGACACGTGTACTGATTGAAGGCGGGAGGTTGTGGATTGCTTGGCCCAAAAAGGCGTCCGGCGTACCGACCGACCTAACGCAGGCGGTAGTACGGTCGACCGGTCTGGATGCCGGACTGGTCGACTACAAGATCAGTGCGATCGATGAAACCTGGTCGGGATTGTGTTTTACCCAGCGCCGCGCCAAACGATGAAACAATCACACGACAAGACAAACCCCTGGTCCGAGATGCCGACGGCGAATTTTGAAATCCACATGCGGAAGTGTTACGCGTGGAGCTCGATGATGTCTCCGTCGTTCAAGGGATGATCCCTTCCTACCTGCTGCCCGTCGAATTTGCCACTACCCCACAAACGGGCAAACTTGAGTGTTCCGGCAATGTCGCGATGAACAAGGCGCGCGACATCCTGGACTGTGTCACCGCGAAACACGGTGTACGGCTTGTCGCTTTCGGCGGGGTGACCGGGCACTTTTGTGTATACACGGATGACGTCCAGGCCGTGAAACAGAAGCGCGCCGATTTTGTCGAGACCATGACCAGTTTTGGCAGACACAAATAGGGCCGGGTATTGGGCGCCGACTAACTCTTCGAGGATTTCGATCTCGTCGGGGTCGGGATCGAGATCGCTCTTATTGGCGACCAATAGCGTTGGTAGGTGGACGCGGAACGGATCGTCGTCTTCTGCATCATCGTGGATTTCACCCGGGCGCCCGCGTGCAACCAAGCAGGTCGGATCGAGAGTCCCCGGCCAGAGCTCTGACAACGTGATTCGCTTCTCATCCAAAAGCTTTCGGATTGCGGCCACGTTTTCTACGCACCCAGGGATCGTCAGGTCTACAACCAGCAGCGCGGCGTGAGCGGGTTGCAGCGAGTTGGGGAACCAAGGTTCCATAAAGGAAGCGGAGATCGGCGGCAGGTCGACCAACTGAAAGTGAATGTCCTCGTAGGCGAGCATCCCCGGCAGCGGTTCGCGCGTGGTGTGCGGATACGGTCCGACCTCCGCGTGGGACCCAGTCAACTGGACGTGTAGGCTCGTTTTGCCCGTGTTGGGGGGGCCAACCAATGCCACCTGTGCCGCCCCCTCGGGGCGAACCGTGACCGCTGGACCGGTACGGGCGCCCTTCTTTCGGGGGCCCGCCAGCTCATCGGTGAGTTCCTTGATACGCGTCTTGATGTCGGCTTGGAGGTGCTCGGTACCCTTGTGTTTCGGCACCGTTCGCAGCATCTCCTTCAAGCACGTAAGCCGCTCGGCAGGATCGCGTGCGGCCTGAAACGCCTCCTTGGCCCTTTTGAATTCCGGTGTGACGTTAGTTGGCATTGGGGGTTCCCTTCCGTCGTATTATATGGGCGCAACATCCCCACGGCGACCACATTCGCCACCGTCGCGCCCATCGCGGCGCCCAAACATACGTACACCCGCATAATCCCCTTTGTTCCCGCGGTTTATGCGTGTTATCCTGTTGGGCAAATTCCACACCGGTGCGAGCACCGGTCCCACTTAGGAGGGGTACTCATGAAGTTATTACTCGTATTGGGCGCGGTCGCGCTCTCGATACTGGTGGCGTGCTCAAAACAGCAGGACCAGCAACAACAACAGGTCCAGTCGCAACCGGATCAACAGCAGCTGGCAAATCCATTTTTGGTCGAGTGGGACACGCCATTCGGCGTCCCGCCATTTGACAAGATCGAGCTGGCGTATTATCAGCCGGCGTTCGACGAAGCAATGAGGCAACACAACGGGGAAATCGACGCTATCCTGGCGAATCCGTCGGCGCCTACATTTACGAACACAATTGAGGCGCTCGAACGGAGCGGCGCTTTGTTATCGCGGGTCTCCAACGTGTTTTTTGCCATGAACTCGTCGCTGACTAACGAAGACATGCAGGGGATCGCCAAAGTCGTCGCACCAGAGCTCTCCAAACACCAGGATGAGATACTACTCAACGACAAGTTGTTCCAAAGGGTTAAATCTGTCTACGAGCAAAAGGATGCTCTCGGCCTAAACCCCGAACAGCTCAAATTGTTGGATGAGTACCACAAGGGATTTGTGCGTGGCGGCGCCAACCTGAACGAGAATGACAAGGCTCGACTCACAGAGATCAACGGGGAACTGTCGAAGTTGTCACTCCAATTCGGTGAAAACGTGTTGAAGGAGAACAACAGGTTCGAATTGGTAATCGAGAACGAGGCCGATCTCTCCGGCCTGCCCGAAGCGGTGATCAATGCCGCCAAGGAGACCGCGAAAGAACGTGGCCACGAAGGCAAGTGGACGTTCACGTTACACAAGCCGAGTATGATTCCGTTTCTGCAGTACTTGGACAAACGCGATTTACGAGAAAAGATCTACAAGGCGTACTATAACCGCGGCAACAACGGGGACGAGCTGGACAATAAGAAGATCCTCGTCCGGATGGCGACTCTTCGTGCCGAACGAGCCCAGCTACTCGGATACGAAACGCATGCGCACTATGTGCTCGAGGACAACATGGCCAAAGAGCCCAAAAATGTGTACGAACTCCTGGGGAGACTATGGTCTCCAGCTCTGGAGCGGGCAAAAGTGGAAGCCGCCGAGATGCAACAGATGATCGACGCGGAGGGCGGCGATTTCAAGTTGGCGTCATGGGACTGGTGGTACTACGCCGAGAAAGTCAAGAAGGCAAAGTACGACCTCGACGAGGAAATGCTCCGGCCGTACTTCAAGTTGGAGAACGTCCGGCAGGGCGTTTTCGATGTCGCCGGCACCTTGTTCGGACTTCGTTTTGAGGAACGAACCGACATTCCGAAATATCACGAGGACGTCACCGTTTTCGAGGTAAAAGAGGCCGACGGTTCCCAGGTCTGCATTCTCTACGTCGACTATTTCCCTCGTGCGAGCAAGCGGGGCGGCGCGTGGATGGGCGAATTCCGCCAGCAGTCCAAGCGGGACGGCAAAAATATACGACCGATAATCTACAACGTAGGTAACTTCACGAAGCCGACTTCCGATAAACCTTCGTTGTTGAGCTTCGACGAGGTAAACACACTGTTCCACGAATTTGGTCACGCGCTTCACGGAATGCTTTCGGATTGTACGTACGAGACCCTCGCCGGGACGGAGGTATCGCGGGACTTCGTCGAATTGCCTTCGCAGCTCATGGAGAACTGGGCGTCCGATCCGAAAGTTCTAAAGATGTACGCGAGACACTATCAGACGGGCGAGCCGATGCCGGACGAGTTGATCGAAAAGATCAACAAATCGAGGCACTTCAACCAGGGATTCGCGACGACCGAGTACCTGGCCGCGTCGTTTCTGGATATGGACTGGCACACGCTCGACCAAGGGCGTGAAGTTTCCGACGTGCTTGCGTTCGAAGACGAGTGTTTGAACAAACTCGGTTTGATGCCCGAAATCATCTCCAGATACCGGAGTCCGTACTTTCGGCATATTTTTGCAGGTGGTTATTCGTCCGGTTATTACTCGTACGTGTGGGCTGAGGTGCTGGACGCCGACGCGTTCCAGGCGTTCAAGGAAGCAGGCGACATTTTTGACGCGAAGACAGCCAAGTCGTTTCGGGAAAACATCCTAGAACGGGGTGGAACGGAAGACGCGATGGTGCTGTACACGCGGTTTCGGGGGCAGGACCCCAGCATCGAACCGCTTCTGGAACGACGCGGTCTCAAGTGAAATTGATATCTCGTTGAATCGAGACAACAGTTCGATTACAATAAGTTCGCAACGTGTCAATTCCAAACCGGAGGTTTAAATGGACAGGAAGTGTATCGGGTGCGGCAAGAGCTCTGACGAAACGCCACTGATTCTGTTCGAGTACCGTGAATCGAAATACTGGATATGCCCACAACACATTCCGGTGTTGATTCACAAACCGGAAGAGCTCGTTGG
>CBDVBX010000216.1:0-6257 GCA_965372335.1 uncultured bacterium
CGGATCTCGGATACGCCCGGACCATACAGGGTGAATTCGGCGTCGTAGCGGTCGATGTAAATGGTACCGTCCGACATGGCCACCGACGCGGGACCGTTTGAGACGGTGGCAATCGCCGTGCCCCCGACGACGATCGATTGGGTCTCCGCCGCGAGGTAGCGCGACAATGTCGGTCCGTTGAACCGGATCAGCAACAGGGAGGCATCTGTTTGGATATTCACGCCGGGCGGGCCGCCGACCGTCACGTCGATGGGTCCTCCAGAAAAGTTCAATACGAGAACGTCTTCTCGCGTTCCCCAATCGACGCTTGCCAGCACGCCCCACGGGTGTTCCTCACGCGCCACCGTCGGGACGGCAGTGGACGCGTCTCCCGGAAACAGCAGGAAAGAAAAGCGGGGGTTGACGGCGGTCGCGTCGAAGGTGAGCAACTTAGCGTCGGGTTCCGTCGTCAGGTTGTTGTAGGGGGTCACGGCGGCGCTCAACGCGCCGCGTTCTGGATTGAGCGCGTGAATAATCAACCTGCCCGTGGCCGCGTCGATTCGGGTGTCACCGCTCGATGTGTCGACCGAATTCACGTCGGCGGTGTGGAGCCGCCACTGGTAGTTGTGAATGGCGCCGTCCTTTTCGATGTCGTCGAACAACAGGATGTAAGGCGGCAAATTGTCGGCATCGTGGACGGCCAGCACGTCGCGTTTGGCGTGCAGCACCGGATTGCTGCCGTGGTATCCCCAAGACCAATCGGAAAACCAAAACGGGTATCCCCTGTTGTTCAGCGGGCTGTAGGTGGTGTACGCCTCTGTCGCATCGCCGCGGACAAAATCGGCGAAACCTCCCAGGAGGTAACTACTCATGTTACCGTCGGTACCAATCGAACTGCCGGCGTTGTGTTGACCCTTGCCGTCGATTAGAACTATGTTGTGCGACTCCGATTGTTTGCCCGGATCTCCGGGGCCGTGGTCGATAGCGAAGCTTGCCCCGTATGCATAAAGCGTAAACTGGTTTTGATCCTCCTGCGCGTGCCCGCCCTGAAAACTGCCAGAGTAAAAGCTGAACATCAGATCGTTCGAGTTCCATCCCGAACGCCAATAGTAGAGCCCGCGGTTCTCCCACACCATGCTCTTTGGCAGTGACGACTCGGGTTGCTCTGGTGTCAGGTTCGAGTTCCACAGGACGGTCGCCGGCTTGTCCGCCTGGGGTCCCCCGTCCCAACCGTAAGGGCCGGCCACGTGTTCGTAGAGATACGCCGCCAACCCGCTTTGCCACTCCCACTGCGCCCAGTCGAAATACGTGTGGTGCTGGGGGAGGGGATCGTCCGTGTAGCCTGAGTCGTTGAGGTTGTTCGTTTTGCCGTTTCCCTCGGGAAGCAGTTCGTAGGCGAGCCACCGTTCGAGTTTGCGGATTCTGCCCTCGCTGTGGTCGTACCCGTCGTAGCGTTTTCGGGCTACAAAGTAGTATACGAGGTGTCGCATGCTCCACCCGGCGTACAGCACGCCTTCGTTGTAGGCACCTTCGGTGTCGACTAAGTACTCCACCCAAGCCGATACGATTTCGTCCGCGAATGCGAGCGCTTCAGAGACGCGTGCCGGGTCGGTTTCATCGGCCAGTACAATGGCACCCAGGCCGACGGCGGCGGCTACCATCGCGCTTCGGTTGCTCAGGTAGGGGCGGACCTTGCGTACTTCGTAACTGAAACTGGAGGTCATCGTGTCGATGTACGCGACGATTTCATCGCGTACGATTTGACGCTCGCCTTCGGGCGCGTTCGCGAAAAACGTGTCGTAGCCGAGGGCGAGCGAACGAAGGCGGAGGGATGAGTCATAGTCGTTGAGATCGACGGCGTAGGTGTTGGCCAGATACAGGGTCACGTCGCGGCCCATCGACCGGGCGGCTTCGTCCTCGGGGTTCTCCAGGAACGTCGCCACGCCCAACATCGGCACCGACGAGAGCCCGAAGTCGTCGCCGAGGATACCGGCCTCGTCTTGGCCCGGATAGATGTAGTCCGTCATGAGCCGGACTAACGTGTAGGCGTCGTCGTCGTAACCGCCGTCACGAACCTTGCTGTACAGGAACGGCAGATCGCCGGCGTCGTATAACAGGCGCGGATGGTGCGCGTTATAGAGCGAGTCGGACAACGCGATCGAATCGTTCGCCGCGCCGGCCGTGCTCGCGCCAACGACGATGAACAACGCAAGAAAAGAGGATCGAATACACCGGCGCAAGTGAATAACTTTCGGCAAGTTCGTGGATTCCATGGTGTCGACCGAGTGCCTCAGGTGATTCAGAAGTTAACCTCATAAGTTTAACTGAATTGGAGGGCGGAGTCAACGTGACCGATGCCGTGTGTAAACCACATTTAGAAATGTCCGGTTTTGCCACATTTAGAAATGTCCTATTCGGAGAGGTTGACGGTGTGTGTGGTCGGGAAATTGCACGGAAACCTTCTGGTGGTGCCGTGCCGGAGGGGTTATCATTATCTATGGTGCCGGGTGAGGTGCGTTTGTTTCCGATCATACTCTGCTGCAGTGAGACCATCGTCCCCGGAGGTTACGATGAAATTGCCTTCCCGCGTAGTTTTGCGTGCATTATTGGTCATTTTACCCCTGTTTTTCTCCGCTGATATTTCTTCCGCCGCCGCCGACCCGCAAGAACTTGATTGGCTGGAAGGCTTTACGCTGATCGAGCTGGAGACGAGCGACGTCGCGTCGCTGCATCGGGCGCGCGGATTGATCGAATCGTACGGCGGGCAGGTGGCAATTTTGTCGCCGCCGTCGTTGTTGATGGGATGGGTGCCGTTCGAAGTGAGAGACGACATCACCGGTCACGATCTCATCAAAGATGTTTACTATTCCGAAATACTTCCCGGCGAAGTCGAAATTGAAGATATGCAAACGAGACATATGGTCACCTGGTTCAACCGCGTGGCTCGCGGCGAATACCAGGAAGAATTCCGCCGCGGTCAATTGGCCGTACCGCCGATGGACCCGTCGGACATGGTGCCCGACGCCTGGGAGCGCGGCGATCTCGACGAGGAGGCTTACCTCGAAAACCTGCGCAACAACGGTTTCAATATCCAGAACCTTCGCGATCGGGGATTACTACTGGAACGATCGACGTATGACATCGCGGGTAATAGCGACACCATGACGGGAACGGTGGCTACCACGCTCTTGTTCGTAGAGAGCGACGGCAGCGGCGTCGACCCGGACACCTACACGTGGACGGATCAACACGTCCAAAATTATATTGCCGGCGCCAACACGGGAATGGCGTGGTGGAGTGCGCAGGCGCGCAACTACGGCGACTGCTGGGTGGCATTTTTCATTCGCTATGTCCCGCCGACCGATTCGCGTTGCCAACAGTGGCGCGAGATGGTGCTGCACCCGTCGGGCGACGTCGCCGCTATGGTGTCAGACGTCATGGCCAACTTCGGTTACGCCGGGGGTAACCACTGGCAGCGAGTCAACTCCTACAACACAGCGCAGCGGGCGACGTACGGCACCGACTGGGCGTACACGGGTTTTATCGCCTACAACCCGTCGCCGGCGCCCGACCGGCTAACCGACGGAGCCTCGGCATTTGCGTATCGGGGGGGGCCGTATACATTCCTTCTGTATCGCAGCTACGGGTGGGCGCCCGAGCAGGTGTTCGCCCACGAGTCGGGCCACATCTTCTGGGCGTGCGATGAATATGAAAACATTAGCAGCTGCACCATCACGAGCTGTGCAACAAGTTGTTGGAACGGCGTGGTCAACGGCAACTGCGAGGTGTGCGCCTCGGAAGTGCCCTGCATGATGTTGGCCAATTCCTTCGCCCTTTGCCCGTACACCGACGGTCATGTCGGCTGGCGGTTCAACCCGTGTGCGCCGGCTCCCTTGACACCGCCCTCGGTCAGTGATGCGTTTCCACCGAGTGGTATTCAAGGTGTCAGTTATGACCTGACCATCGCGGGGAGCGACTTTCTCTACGGCGCGTATGCCGATCTGGGAGACGGCATCACGATAACCAGTTCCGAGCTGGTGGGATCGGATACATTGTTGGTCTCGATTTCGATCGACAACGACGCCTTGCCCGGCCCGCGCGACGTCATCGTCCTCAACCGCGACTTGCAGTCGGGCACGATTACTGGGGGCTTCGAGGTGCTGGCATCCACACGGCACTACGTGTCCCTGACCGGCGGCAGTGTATTTCCGTACGTCACACCTGGCGACGCCGCCACGACGATGGCCGATGCGCTGGCGGCTGCCGGAGAAGGAGACTCGCTCCTGGTCGAGTCGACGACGTTTGTGACCACATCGCTCATCGTCACCAAAGGCGTCACGCTGTCTGGTGCTTGGACGGGAGGCTTTACCGGACGAGACGTCAATGGCGCCAAGACAACGCTCGATTTCAGTAGTGGCAACATCTTGTTCACTACCGGTGCAAGCGAAGGGATGATCGAGGGGTTCATCCTGGAGAACGGAACCGGTACCCCGGACATCGTGCCGACGGCGGGTGACTTCGGCGGGGCCGTCAAAATCTACAATTCGACGGTCAAGATCGCGTATTGCGAGATCCGACAGTGCCAGGCCACCGGCGGCGGTGGATTCGGCGGCGGCGGTGGCGTATTCGGGTACGGGAGCACTGTGACCATAGAGAATAGCTCGATCCACGACAACACGGCCACTTACGGCGCCGGCGTCTACCTGTACGACTGTTCGGCAGCACTCAGCGACAACATTCTGGCCGACAACACCGTCGCCATCAGTACCGTATCACCGGTCGGCGCGGGCATCGCGTTGGAACAGTGCAATGTTGTAACGCTTACGGACAATACCATCGACGGAAATACCGGCGGCATCGAGGGCGGCGGCCTGTGGATCAAGAATTCGGCCGGAGTGGTCGTCGACGGGGGCGTAATCTCCTACAACGCGGCCTCGTTCTCCGGAGCGGGGAGCCACGCGTCGAAATCTGAAGTTGACTTCACGGGAGTGACGTTCACGCGCAACACCTCTTCGGCGCTCGGAGGCGGGGTGGCTCTCAACGACTCGAGCGACGCCGAGTTGAGTGGCTGCGAGTTTTTGTGGAACACGGGGCTGATTGGCGGTGGCGTGTACGCGGCCAGTGCCACAGTCGTCGTGCGTCACAACCTGTTCTTGGGTAACGCGGGCACCAACACCGGCGGGGCGCTGTACGTTTCCGCTGCCGTTGGTGGAGAGGTTGCCGGCAACACGCTCGACCGTTGCTCGGGAGCAGCGGCGGGGGGCATGACGCTCGCCAATTCGGCCATCGATGTGTACAACAATATCGTATCCAACTCGACCGGCCACGGCATCGCGTGCATTGGTGGCGCCGCGACGTTATTATACAACGACGTGTGGAATTCCTCCGGCGACGACTACAACGGTTGCACGCCTGGGGGAGGGTCTTTTTCGCTCGACCCGGCATTCGTCGACACGGCGGCGGCGGATTATCACCTCGGCGTTCACTCTGCCGCGATTGACGCGGGGCGTCCGGGCGCCAGTTATGATGATCCAGACGGATCCCGGGGAGACTTGGGCTGGTTCGGGTCGCACGCGTTCGTCATGGACCACCCGGTTTATGTGAAAAACCTGGTTGCCGGAATCGAATCCGGCAATATCTCGCTTCGATGGGACGCCAACCCAGAGGGTAATATCGATTCCTACGCCGTTTACTGCGATTCGACGAGCGGTTTCAAGCCATCGGTGCAAAACTTTGTGCAGTTCGTTTCTGCGCCGGAAACCACGGTAAGCTTTGTCGCGCCGGGAGATACGTCTTATTACAAAATTGGGGCCGTGAACGTCGTAGGTTACGCCGGTGGGTACTCCGACGAGGGACTGGCCACACCGCCGACGTCAGCCGGCGAGATCGTCCGTTACGCCAACCATTTGTATGCCAATGTCCCCAATCCGTTCAATCCGACCACAACGATTCGTTACGAGTTGGCAGCCCGCGTGCCGGTAACGCTAGCCGTGTACGACGTGCGCGGTCGATTGATTCGTCGACTTGTCAACGCAACTCGCGGCGCCGGTGTGTACAACGCCGTTTGGGACGGCACCAACGAGACAGGTGAACGGGTCTCGTCGGGGGTGTATTTCTACAAACTTACGACGCCGTCTTTTACCCAAACCCGGAAAATGGTGATACTCAAATAGGTAACAATAGTGTCATACAATGCACCTACACCCCGAGGGGCGTCAGCCCCGAGCGGGTGTAAGACACAATAGTGTCATACAATGCACCTACACCCCGAGGGGCGT
>CBDVBX010000217.1:0-6104 GCA_965372335.1 uncultured bacterium
GACAGCGCGGGCGCGGCGGAGACCGAGGACCGCCTCGGAACCGCCGTCGCCGCCGGCGACTTCAACGGCGATGGTTACGATGACCTCGCCAGCGGTGCTCCCCAAGACGATCACGCCGGTGCGGCCGACGGCCAACACCACGGGACCGTCGTCATCAGCTGGGGTAGCCCATTCGGATTGACGCACGAGGGGGCTGTGGATCTCCAATTCCTTGACGATTTCGGCGACAACGTAGCCCGTTTCGGGCATGCGCTGGCCGCGGGCAACTTCGATGGCGACCCCTACAGCGACTTGGTCGTGGGGGTGCCCTATCGGGACTACGTGGGTGCGCAGAACGCAGGGGCGATCTACGTCTACATGGGTAGCGCATCGGGGCTGACGGGAGGATACACCGTCTATACGCAAGTGGACTTCGGCGGGACGCGCGAGGGGGACGACCTTTTCGGGTTTTCGCTCGCCGTCGGAGACTTCGACGGTAACGGCACAGATGACATCGCCGTTGGCGCGCCGGGCGAAGACAATGGCGCCGGTGCGGCTTTTTACATGTACTCCACACCCGGCATTGGGTTGGACGCTCTGGGGGCGGGCGCGGGTTTCTTCAAACAGGGAGACCTCGCACAGACGCCCAAGGCCGGCGAAAACTTTGGATACGCGCTGGCTGCCGGCAGCGTCTTCGGCGGCTTCGACGACCTGGTCGTCGGCGCACCGTACGACCAGCCCGGATCGGAGCTCACCACGCCGACGGGTCGCGTCACGCTTATCCCCAGCCAGGGCGGGAGTGGCCTCGGCACGCTTGGGGCGATCGACTTCAACTCCATCGAACTCGGCGTGCCGTTCTCGCACAACGACTCGTGGTTCGGGTGGTCACTCGCGACCGGCCGTTTTGCCCACGCAGGTGGCAGTGGTGTGGACATCGCCATCGGGGAGCCGGCACATAACGCGGGCGGGACGTTTCGCGCCGGCCGCGTGGTGGTGTACCAATTTGGCGCGCCGGTATACGCCATCGATCTTTCGTCGGTGCCCGGTACGTTTGTGCTGCGTGGCAGCGAAGATTTTTTCGGATGGTCGGTGGTGAGCGGCGACATCGACAACGACGGCTTGGAGGAACTCGCCGTCGGCACTCCCAACAAAAACGCACTCAACAACACCGTCAACTGGGGCGGGATGTTGTCGGTATTTGACTGGAAGTGCAATGGCTCGGTGAGCAGCATGCCCTGCAGCTCCAGCGTGAACTTGGATCAGGAGTGGCTAAACGATTTCTATCGCGAGGCTGGCATGGGATGGTCGCTTGCCTTCGGGCAATTTGACGATACCGACTTCGGGTCCTTCGCGGTGGGGGCCCCGGCGGCCGACTACCTGGTCTGGGTCGATCCGTCAGACGGCGAATATATCGACGACAACAGTCTCGATATCGTCGAGGCGGGACAGGTGCACGTATACGCGCCGCACAGACAAGTATCCCAGCTCCGATCGCGCAGCGCGACGCTTCACGACTGTGACGGCAACCTCATCCAGTCGCAGCGCATGTTCGACCCGCTGCCCATGGCGAGTACGACCAAGACGATGACCAACTTCATCGCGGCCGAGCACATCACGCACGCCGACACCTGGGGCATTGACACGATGAGTGTGTACGTCGTGCCGCCGTGGATCGGCGCCTGCATGGCCGACTACGGTTCGTCGGCGAATCTCCAGAAACAGGAGCTCGTCACCCTCAGCAACCTGATGCGGATGTCTATTATGGTGTCGGGCAATGATGCCAGCATGGAGATCGGACACGTTCTCACAGGGGAAATTTCCATGTTTCCCGACACCAATAGCTGCGGCAACAAGGGGTGGCGGGTGCCCGCGTTCGCGGATAGCATGAACGCGCGCGCGGCGGAGCTCGGGATGAACGATACACACTTCGCCAACGCCTACGGCAGCAACCACCCGGATATCCTCAACCGGTACGCCCGCACCACCGCGTTGGATTTCTACAAGCTCGGGGCGCGCGCGATGCGAAACGATTTTTTTCGCGGTATCGTGAGCGTAGAGAAGACAACGATAGAACGTACGGTGCCGGGGCTCGTTTTTGACGACGACTTCTCGAACGGATTCCTCAAAAACCTGCGCGATCAGTTCCCGTCCATGCGTAACATCGTGCAGGGGATCAAACCGGGGTCGACCCCCGGAGCGAAGCAGACCGGCCTGGCGGCGGCGCGCTTCGGCGACGAGGACGACACCATCGCTGCGCTCTTCGGTGTCGATACGGGTGGGTGGATCAGCACGAAACTGGCCCAGCTCCTCGCCCTGGGGCTAAACCTGTGCGACACACTGACGATCAACGTGGTGCCGGTGCCGCCCCCGCCCGACGCAAACGCGTCCAAGTCAGGGGCTTCGACCAATGCCGACTCGTCCACCGGCCTTCACGCCGAGCTGGACCCAGTCGAGGGCAGCGACGTGCTCGTCGAACTCTACACCGAGGCACTCAACACAACGACGGCAAACGCCGAGTTGTGTGTAACGCGCTCGGTTCAGTACGCGCTTGACCCCGGTGAGGCCGCAACGCTGGAGGCGACGCCATTCGAATCGCACGAGGGGATTCTCCTGCTCAACGAATCGCAAACGGTGGCAGCCAACTTGACCATATCGCACAATCAACCATTAGGAACGACCTACTCCCTCGTGCTTCCCGCCGACGAAGACACCACCGCGGTTCCGGCGTCGTCCTTTCCGGCGACGTCGCTGTCGTTAACGATTACCAACACCTCGTCGACAGAAAAGGCGTGGCTGCACGTCAAAGAACTGGGATACAAGTTTGACGTGACACTTGGTGACGGGACGCGAGCCCCAGACAGATTCAGCACGCAGTACACGGCCGGTGGCGACCCTTACTACAAAAGCATACACGCACTGGTGACGGGGCAGGATGCCACCGCACCGCCGACGCACCGAGTCGGCGCCGCGGCGGCGGCAGCCGGGCCAGACAATACGGTGCACATCGTTATTCGTGAGCCTGGGGTCACGACGGGCACCGGCGATGTCGGCCCAGCCGACGGGCCGCGGGGAAAAAATGTGATCCACGCAGTCCGCAACTATCCCAACCCGTTCAATCCGCAGACAACCATATCGTTCACGCTCGTCGAGCGCGCCAATGTCAGCGTTGACATCTACGACGCGCGAGGTCGTCGCGTTCGTGGGCTGGTACGCCGGCGGGACTCGCTGGCGGGAGAACATCGTATCACGTGGGACGGTACCAACGAGTCCGGCCGAAGCGTAGCCACGGGTGTGTATTTCTTCCGCGTGAGCGCGGGCGCCGAAAATGTCGTCGGGAAGATGGTGTTGCTGAAATGAGAAAGGGCTACGGGTTTGTGACCGTCACCGTCAGTGCGCTCGACCATGGGGAGATTCTGGCTGTATGTGTCCTGCACCGTGCTTGAGCTTTGACGTCGTAGACGCCAGCCGCCGTCCAGGTGTGCGACGAGTTGCCCGAAGTCGCCCAGGGTGATTGGCTGCCGTTTCCCCAGTCAAACCGGTACTCAACGCCGTGGTCGTGGCTGCTGATGGCGCCGCCAGTCGAGTAGGTCACGACATAACCAACTTCGGCGTCCGAGGGACCGGTAGGAGTTTTCGGTGTGGTGATCACCTCGTGAGTGGTGACGTCTACAACAAACGGATCAGACCACCGCGAGACGGCCTCCGGATGGTCGGCACAGCGCGCCCGGGCACGAACCAGGTAGTGGCCGGCGGCAGACCAATATATCGACACGCAACTTGACGATGTCCACAGCGGAATGGCGATGGCTTCCCAATCAAACTGATAAAGAACCTCATGGCCGCGACTACTCGCCGCACCACCCGAACAGTAGACTTTGGCGTTTCCCGGTCGCGAGACGGGCTGACCCAATGGGGGATCGGGAGCCGAGACGGTTTCTCCCACGGACACAATTTGCCCGGCGGACCAGGGAGACTCCTTGTCGGTGTGGACCGCGCAGCGTGATTGTGCTTTGATGCTATAGTCGCCTTCTGCCGACCAGCTATGCGACGCGCTGGCGGAAGCGGACCAGGGGGACGCGTTGCCGTCGCCCCAATCAAACCGGTACTCGACACTGTGACCCGAGCTACTGGTTGAACCTCCCGTTGAGTAAATCTCTGTGGTGCCAACATCAGTTCTGTAGGGACCGGTCGGAGCGTGGGGAACTGAAATGGCTTCGCCTACCGCCACCGTTTGTTCGCCGGACCACGAGGACTTTTTATCGGTGTGGGTTTTACAACGTGCCTGAGCCTTGACTGCGAAACCGCCCTCCGTCGACCAGCTGTACGATGCGCCGGTGTAACAAGACCACGGAGATCTGTTGCCGTCTCCCCAGTCAAGCCGGTACTCGAGACTGTGTCCCACGCTGCTGTTCGCGCTCCCCGTCGAGTAGGTTTCCGTTTTGCCTGCGGTTGTTTTGGTGGGGCCGGTGGGCGCGGACGGCGCTGTTATCGTTTCTAGCGGCGAGGTGGGGCCGTCATCATCGGAGCAGCTCAGCTGGCTAAGGCCGAGGGCAAACATAGCCAGGGTGATTACCCCGTAGCCACGAACATGCTCCCAGTTTCCTGCGAATCTGGCGCGACCACCCAATGTTTTGGTATGGGGGTGTTTTTGTTCCATTGTGACGTCTCTCAATTGAGACTTCCGCGAATCAGCGCCCCGGATCGTACAGCCTCACCATGATTTTCGCCTTGAGCTCGGAACCCCAACACAGCGACACGTAGTACCGGTAAAGGGTGGAGTAGTAGTGCCCGGTATTATTATTGAAAAAGTCGTACGTGAGCGAATATATCCCGGTGGGGTAGTCACCCTGCACCAGCGTTTTCAGTGTCGCGTCCCCGCATTGATAAGCATTGTAGGAAGTAAAGCTGAGCGTGAGCGGCTCACCCACGGGAGCTCTGTACACAATGTTCACCGTCTCGCCCGTGTAAATGGCATCGGGGTAGATCCACATAAACGAATTGTATTCGAGTCCAGGTGCGACGTTTGAGATGGCGGACCAATTGGGCACGTCGTCGACCGTTTTTAATGCAAAAAAGTAGTTGGTTCCCGAATTCAATCCGACTACATCGATGGTCTCGATCTGCCCGTACGGTTTGGGCGAAGGTTCGCCCACTACCTCGATAGCAGAATTCCAATTTTGATCTGTGATAGGTGAGGTGGAGTAGCGAATGTCATAGCCAGATGCGGTACCTTTGGTACCATCGTCCCCCGGCGCCGTCCATGATAAGCGAAACGATGTGTTGTCGATCGCGGTTGCTACCAGATCCAAGACATCCGACGGGGATTCGTCTTCTTGATTCGTTCTGCCTGTGGCCGTATTTGACAGTCCGGACTCGTTTGATACTTCATCCAATGTCTTCAAGGCAAAATAGTAGTCGGTGCCCGGCGCCAGCCCAGATACGGGGAGGGATTCGAGCTGACCCGCCGGTTTGGGCGCGGGTTCCCCGTCAACTTTGTTTGCCAAATCCCAGTTTTGTTCGGTGATGGGCGACGTGGAGTAGCGCATGTCGTACACCGACGCCGTGCCCTTCGAGCCGTCATCTCCCGGCGCCTTCCACACCGGTACTAATGAACGATTCGTGGGGGATTTTAGTATGAGGTCGGTAACGGATGCTGGGGGGATCGTATCCAGGACACAGCTTAGCAGATCTGGGGCTTCGGGGTTCGAGTCTTCACCGCAGCTCACCGTTAACACGGAGACCAAACCGAGTAATAGAGCAGAAGCGAAGAATGACGAACGTAATGTGGGTACGTTCATTTCTTTCTTCCCTTATCGAAGACCTGAATGCCCAAAAATCCCTGGATTTCGTGCATGCTATCGACGTCGGACTCTTGGGGCCTTATCAATTGTCAGTATACCACACATTTGATACCATTAATCATCACCGCCGGAAGCTAGCAGTGATTCCCTGGGTTACTAGGATGGTGTGTCAGAACAAAACATTGGGAAGGACAGGACTGTAGCGATGAAGTGGACGCACGACGATATACCAGATCAAAGTGACAAGATCGCCATCGTCACCGGTGCCAACACCGGCATCGGCTATGAAACCGCACGCGCCCTCGCCAAGAAGGGCGCGCGCGT
>CBDVBX010000218.1:0-6019 GCA_965372335.1 uncultured bacterium
GCGAGGTCAATACGATGGCCGGTGAACTTCGAATACTTTACGAGGACAACCACATCGTCGGCGTGTTGAAGCCGGGCGGGCTGTTGACCCAGGGCGATCGTACTGGCGACGACACGGCGCTCGCCATGACGAAACGATATATCAAGCGGAAGTACCGCAAACCAGGAAACGTCTATCTGGGTTTGGTGCATCGGATCGACCGACCCGTATCCGGCGTACTGCTGTTGGCGCGTACGTCGAAGGCGGCGTCGAGACTGTCGAGGGAGTTTCACGACCGCCGAGTCGAGAAAACCTACCTTGCCGTCGTTATCGGGCACATCGCCGGCCGCCGGGGAGAGCTGGTCGACTACATCACTCGTTCGCATAATCGATCGCGCACCGTCAGACCACGGGAGACAACGTCAGAAAGGCCGCTCTCGGAACGGGGGAAGAGGTCAGCCAAGGCAGCCGTTCTCACCTACACCGTCCTTACGCGCCGTGATAGTATGACGCTACTCGAGATTGTCCCCGCGACGGGCCGTCACCACCAGATCCGCGTCCAGTTATCCGCCGTGGAACACCCCGTCGTGGGCGACCTGAAGTACGGGGCGGGAGAGCCCCTGCCCGACAAGACCATCGCGTTGCACGCGGCGAGACTTCGCGTCCGACACCCCGTCAATGACGAGGTCATCACATTGGAAGCCGCTCCGCCCGATGGGTACCCGTGGCGAAGGTTTCGCGCTACCATCGAAAGTTATTTTGGACGAGGTGGATGAGGGCGCCGTCGCGTACACCGCCCGGATTGATCCTGAGTACTTTTTTGTGTGCCGCTTCCATAAAGGCGATCACCACGGCCAATCCCGCGGGGATGATGTCGGCGCGGTCCGGTTCGATCCCTGGCAGTCGTTTTCGCTTTTCCAGCGGCAGCGCGAGACACTGGGCCTGTAGACGACGGATGTCGCCGATCCGGATCTTCGGCGTGGTGACGGCGGTGTGCGTCTGCGAACGATTGCTCATCTTTTTGATCGTGACCACTGAACCGCCAGACGCGACCAAACCGGTTCGGCCCGCCTGCGGAATGAGCCCCTCGAATAAAGGCGTGACCACCGCCGACACGTGCGATCGCAAGCGCGCATACTCCTTCTTGTCGATGGGATCGGACTCGAGAAAGCGCTCGGTGAGATACAGGGCGCCTAGCGGCAAAGATCTGACCTCCAGCACCTGGTCCCGACAGGCGTGCAAAAACTCCGTCGATCCACCCCCCACGTCGATCAGAAATGATTCCGGCTCAAGCGGCCCGAGGTGGGCACGCGCGCTGGAATAGGCGAACCGCGCTTCTTCCTCGCCGGAGAGGATCCGGATGTCGATGCCGGTTTCCGCCTCGATGCGCGAGGCGGCCTCTTTCCCGTTTGCCGCCGACCTTAGTGCGTACGTGGAAAACGCAAAGACGTGTTCGCAATCATACTGGTGTACGACTTGGAGGAATCGTTCGATCGCATTTACCGTCCGCAAGAGGGCAGACGCGCTGATCTCGCCGTTTGTGGCAAGCCCTTCGCCGATTCTGGTGGTTTCCTTGAGGAATTTATTCTCGGTGATCGCCCCGGTAGACGGCTCGACTTCGGCGATTACGAGTTTGGTCGTATTGGTGCCGATGTCGAAAACTGCGACGGCTACTGGTCGAACGGATGGGTGGTTCATTTCATCGACTGTAACTGTTGAATCCATGTCCGAACGGTGATGTCGCCCGGGGGGAAGTAATTCGCCGCCTCCTGGAGCGTCTCAATAGCTGCGTCGATATCGCCCGATTCTTGATAAAGTTCTGCAAGCGCGACGAGGCCGTCCTTCTGATATCCCATAAACTTGGATACGATTTTGTAGTTTTCGATCGCCTCGGGTATTTTTCCGAGGTCGCGTTGCACTTCGGCCAGAGCGATGTATGTCTGCGGGTACCCGGCCGTCGTCGGATCCACTATCGAAAGGAGCGTGCGTTCGGCTTCCTGCGGGTTGCCGGTGGCGGCGAGGACCCTCGCCATCCCCGTAATCGCCCGTACCTCGTTGGGATTGATCCGCAGAAATTCCTGGTACACGGCGTGCGCGTTTTGGTACTGGCTCTGGCGAAGGTAACAGTCACCAAGCCAGTCCAGGGCGTTTTGAGCATACTGGTCGCTGCCGCCGACACGTCTGAGCGCCTCGATCGCTCTCGAGCACAGCCCCTTTTCCCAATACAACAACCCCATGTTGTAGGTAACGTCGCGCGCAATCAGATCGAATGCCGGTGTGGGCGCAGACTGATTGAGTTCCCATGCGCGCAGATAGTGTCCAAGGGCGGTATCGCGGCGGTTTAGCTTCAAGTAGGCATTACCCAACGTCGTGTGCGAGAAAGCGTTCGAATACGCCCTGATCTCGGCAAAGGCCAGATAGTCGATATTGACCAG
The DNA here is from genome assembly GCA_965372335.1 of uncultured bacterium. Classification (GTDB taxonomy): domain Bacteria; phylum Krumholzibacteriota; class Krumholzibacteriia; order WVZY01; family JAKEHA01; genus CBDVBX01. The sequence goes on from CBDVBX010000218.1 coordinate 2,415, forward strand.
GACGAAGGCGAGCGCCAGCACCACCGCTGCCCGTACCGCCCTGAGGTCTTTTGAGCGGATCGTATTTACGAGATACAAGACGCTGTACCCGGCCAGCACGATCAACACCGGCAACACGGGCAGCCGAAAACGCGCGTTCACAAAAAACACGACGACGCCGGCCATGTAGGTAACGACGAACAAGTAGAGCGGCGCGAGAAGACGGCGCCGACGCCATTGGAGAATTCCACCCAACAGCGCCAGAGGCGTGATCAGCCAGAAACCCGGCAAAAACACGTATTTCATTCCGGCGAGATTCCAGAAGAAGTATATAAATTTGTTGTTCGCCCGTTCAGGACCGGACCAAAACACACGAAACTTCTTCCAAAAGTGCGCCGCCGCTTCACCCGGATGCGTGGTGATCCACTCCCATCCGCGCGCGAAGAAATAGTCGGAAACCTCGGCGAGTTTGAGGCTACGACCCTCGTCGCGTTCTGCAATGGAGATGGCGTCGTAGTATCCGCCCCACCAGTCGGCCCGCGTTCCCGGCACGATGGCGGTGCTCCCGTCTGAGGCCGGATTGTTACCGATGTAGAAGTTCACACCACCGGATGCCGCCACAGGCACGATCGACCGCGCGACCACGTAGTTACGAATCATCACAGGCAGGATGACCACTGCGATCCCGCCGATTAGCACCGCACTGCGAACCAGACTCTCCCGCGACCGGCCGCGTGGCCGCCGGTGCCAGTACAGGATGAATGGCAGCGCTGGGAAAAAGATGAGTACGCTGGGGCGGGCGATGGCGGAGAGTCCGAACACGACGCCCGCCGCCGCCAACTCGATGAAGCTGTTGGTACGAATACTCCGAGCCAAAAGCAGCAATCCGAGGGTGTTGAGAAATAGAATCGTGGTGACGATCAGGAGATCGCCCTCGAAGTAGACGAACGGCCAGTAGAGCGCCGCGAACACGCCGGCCAGGAGCGATACCCGGGGGGAGAAGTATTCGCGGGACAGAAGATACACCAGACCGGTGGTGAACGTGCCGATCAAGTGTTGAGCGAACACCGCGAACGCGATGGCAGACCCGCTGATTTTGTAGAAGAACGCGAGCAGGTACGGGTACAGAGGTCCCCGAAAATACACGTCGTCCGCCGTAATGGTACCGTCGAGAATTCCCCGTGCCCACTCGTCGTGGTAGAAAGCGTCCATGATGGGGTTGGCAAACACGGGGTTATTCTTTTGGTTGAAGTAGAAAAACACCATCCGCAGTGCAAACGCTGCGCCCAGAACGATGGCGAGGTGGAGCCAATCACGCCGGTCGCGCCATCGAAATACGCGCGTCGACTCCAATTCGAGCGAAAGGTCCGGCGCGGCCTTCTCCCGCGAATCTACTGCTTTTTTGGTTTTCTTTTTTGGGGAGGCCTTCGTCATTTCTCTACTTCGATCACCCCGGTGGGGGGCGGGCGGTTACTCTGCGGGCGGTCGGCAAGGATGCCCTCAAGTCGTGATAAAGCCGGATTTTAGCACAGTCTTCGAGTCAGGTACAGATGCGATACACAACTGGAACGGTTCGTGCACGCCCAAGTCACGTTCATAATAATGTATTGAGACATAATGCGTTATACGCCGGCTACACGGCACGCATACCCGGAGAGGGTGCAAAATAAAACGGAAATCTCCAAATAAGACACATTCGCTCGGCGGCACGACGGCCGTGGCTGAGCCCCGACCTAAGTCGGGAGGCAAAACCACCACCCGCGGACCCGAGAAAGCGGCGGCCAAGTCGAAATCCAAACGAAAGGCCAAGCCTCCTTCGAAATCACCTGCGGGCGTAGCCGACCGACGCGAGGCGGAACGACGGGTAAGCCAGCGTCGCACCGAACAGCTTCGTGCAATGGTCAGCATCGCCGAAACGATGCTCCGGCACACTAATTTGGACGATATCCTCTCGGCAATTACCAGGGAGCTGTATCGGATCATTCGATTCGATCGAACCAGCGTGGCGCTTCTGGGCCCCGATGGCCGCTCACTGGTCCTCAGCCACATACACACGGCCGATGGCATGATCGACGACCCCGCCGAAGGTCGGCGGATTCCCCTGGACGAGTCGACCCTTGTCGGTTGGGTGGCTACGCACAGAAAGCCCGTGCTCCGCGGCAAGGTCGCCGGCAACGATCGGTTTGATGAGGTGGTCCGGGAGGCGAAGCTCCAGAGCGATATGGTGGTGCCTCTGGTTGCCCGTGGTAGGCTGATCGGAACGCTCAATGCCGGTAGCGTCACCGAGGATGCGTTCACCGAGGAGGATCTTGAAAATCTGCTGAGCTGCGCCAATCTGGTGTGCGGTGCGATCGAGCACGCGTTGTCGCTGAAAGAGGCGAGAGATATCGGCGATCGGTATCAAAAACTCCAACAACACGGCAGCGACATCTTCATGCTGATCGAGAAGAACACGGGACGGCTCTCGGAAGTCAACCGCAAGTGCTGCGACACGCTCAGATACACCGACGCCGAGCTGCTGACAAAAACGTTTTTTGATTTGTTTCCGAAAGAAGACCAATATCAAGCGCGCCGCGATTTTATCAACGTTCTCAGCGAAAAAACGAGATCTTTCATCGACCGGCGGATGATCAAAAAGAATGGTGAGATTATTTTCGTCGACATCAGTGCCAACATGATCACCATCAAAGATGAAACGTTCATCCAGGTGGTGATGCACGACGTCTCTCAGCGAAAGATGCTCGAGCAGCAGATCATCATGCAGAACAAAAACTTACAAGACGCCAACAAGAGTCTGCGCGAAGTCGATCAGATGAAGATGGAGTTCCTGGACAATATCAGTCACGAATTGCGTACACCTCTTTCGATCATCATCGCTTATTCGGAAGCTCTGCGAGACGAAAACATCGGACCGGAAAACCGGGCGAAGTTCTTGGGCGTCATCGCGGAAAACGGCCAAGATCTGCTACAGCTAATCGACGATCTGTTGGATCTGTCTCATCTGGAGATGTCGGGTGCTATGGTGAACACATCGTTGTCGCACGTCCACGACGTGGTGCGATCGGTGTGGCGCAGGGTCGAACGGTTGGCCGCTGACAAGCGGATACGGCTCGAATTCGAGCCGGGGGAAGACGTGCCGGTTATCTACATCGACAACCGCCGAATCACGCAGGTGCTGATGAGTCTGTTGCACAACGCGATCAAGTTCACCGGAGAGAGGGGCTCGATCACGGTGCGGACAAGGCTGAGCGAAGAGGGGGTCCTGGTGCAGGTGGAGGATACGGGAACGGGAATTGCCCCTGATCAGTTGCCGAAGATCTTCGATGCGTTCAAACAGCTGGACGGTTCTAGTACTCGCAAGTGGGGCGGACTGGGTATCGGCCTGGCAATGGCCAAACATATCGTCGAATTGCACGGCGGCCGGATCTGGGTTGAAAGTGACGAAGAACGGGGATCTGTGTTCACATTTGTTCTGCCGGTCGACTTCGACGACGACTTCCTCAAACGCGACAACCGCAACAAAAGCCTCGACCCCTACAAAACCACCTTCTAACCCTTCCGAATCGTCGCACCGCGTTCCACGACCCACGGTGCTGGTCTCCCGTTGTTTGGGGCCGACCGACCGC
>CBDVBX010000219.1:0-5949 GCA_965372335.1 uncultured bacterium
ATGATTCCGATTCCGTACATTTTGTACTACAAAATGACGTTCCCGCTCCAACTGGAGAGCTCGAAGATTACAGCCGCGCTACTGACATCGATGGGAATGCCGGTGCTTCGCACGGGCAACGTCATTCACCTCGAGGGATACACACTCGAGATCGTGACGGCGTGCAGCGGGTTGCGATCGATGATGACGCTGGGAACGCTGGCCATATTCATGACCGAGTTTTTCCGCTTCGGGAAGATCGGCAATGTCTTGCTCGTCGCTTTGTCGATTCCGGCCGCCGTGATGGCCAACACCACGCGTCTCGTGCTGACGGCGGGCATTTCGGCAATCGCGGGTCCGGAAACGGCAGACTCGTTTTTGCACGAACTATCGGGAATTGTTGTGTTTCTCGCCGGCCTGGTGATGCTGGCGATTTTGGCGGGGTTGATCGAATGGATCGCCAAACGACGACGCGTCTCCTAGCTGGCCTTTTCTTGACCGTGGTGGCGGTGGCGGGCAACTATGCCCGTTTTTTCGGAGCCACCGGGGGCCTCTGCGCTCGCGCTCGACGTATACCGGCTCTCCGCCGCCGATGAGACGTACGAGATCGAGCCGATCGACACTGATTTCCTCGATTTGCTCGGCGCGCGCGAGGTGAGTTTTCGCACGTACCGCGCAGCCGACGGCAAACCGGTTTGGATATTCATGGGGTACTTCGACCGGCAAAAGGAAGGATCGCAGGTACATTCACCCAAGCACTGTTACCCGGGGTCAGGCTGGAGCATCCTGGCCGAGAGCGTGTTGGCGTCGCCCTGGGGAGAAGACGAGGTGAAGCGGCTGGTGGTCAGCGATGGCAATGAAACCCGGGTCGTGTATTACTGGTTCCAGACGACCGACCGCGTGCTGAACAATGTTTTCGCGTTGAAGTATTATTTGACCAGCCGGGCACTGCTGCGGCATCCTCAGGACGTCGTATTCGCGCGCGTGTCGACCGCTTTGGAGGGCAAGAACGAAATGGAAGCCCGCCGAGCCGAAGGCCTGCTCGGCGAATACTCCCGGAACATCCAGCACGCGATCGGCGATCTGTATCGCCGCCGCGACGTTGCGAATTGACCCGATTGTTGGGCTGGCACAGGAACTAAACCGTGATCGATCTACTATTAAGGTATATGAAGTGCTGGGAAGAAGCGCTGGCGATGCTCCGGTCACCGAGTGTGTTGGGGCCGTTCTTGATCTTTGCCGCCCTGCAGTTTCTGCTGTTGGTGTCTCTGACGCTGTTCTCCGTTTCTCCGCTCGCCGTGGTGATGGTGCCGGTTGTGAAGTTATTGGGCGGGGAAGAGGCGCTCCACTATCCCATGCACATGATCTTGTTACCCCAAATGTACCACCAGGTCTATCTGCCCTTGGCGATTCTGGTGGGATTCGCGTTGTTCGGGTGGGCCGTATCGTTGATGGTGGACTATTACGAACGCGCAGGAGTGGACATTCCAGGTCTAAACCGCCGGCCCACCGCGTCGATGATTCCGTCGCTGGTGGCGTTGGGTCTGATTTACGTGGGAGTGATTACGGCGGTGCAGCTGGCGTTCAACTATATCGGCAGTACGTTGCCCGTCGGATTGGCGGCACTGCTGGTGTCGGTGGTGGGTGTCGCCCTGGTGTTGGCGGTCCAGGCCCTGTTGATATATTCGGTGTTCTTTTTGGTGACCCGGACGTCCAATCCGCTGGAGGCAGTCGGGCTGAGCGCGCGCTATGGGCTCAAACATCCGGGGCTGACGGTGATGATCGTTCTCACCGTGCTGCTCATACACCTTCCGGTTGATTTCTTGTCCGCCAGGGCCGACAAAATCGCCCTCAAATTCGATCCGCAACTGGTGGTTGTTTTGTTGTCCGTGGGAATTGTGTTCGAGATCCTGACGAACTTCTTCTTGTTCGCCTCGACGACGGCCGCCGTCACCGGCGGTCGAAAGGTGGGGATGGAATGAGTTCGGGCCGTCGGATCGCCGTATTGGTCGCCGGTACCGCCCTTCTCGCGGCCGGGTGCCGGACGCACACGGATATCCACTCGCGTTATACGCTCGAGCGGCTGTTGTGGAAAGCGCAGAAAGAGGAACGCAAAATTAACATCGGTTTTATCCGAGCATCCCAGAAGAGCATTGCAGCGGCCATACGCGACTTCAATCTCGTCGTGGATTACGATCCGCTTTCCGTCCACAACACCGGCGACTGGGATCCGAAGGTTGTCGGCGACGTTCGTCGCGTCCGGATTGTGTCTCAGATCGCATTGGCAAATCTGTATTTCCTAAGCGAGAGTTACCAGGCCGCCGGCGATTTCTACTCGCGCACTTTGAAAGACACCGAGCTCGATTTTCAAAAGCAGCTGGATGTCCGGCTCGACCTGGCCCGGTCTATGTATTTGGCGGGAGAATCGGAGCTGCTCGAGTCGAACTGTGCGTTGATCTTCGAGGAGATCGTACAGAGCGAGGATTTCTGGCAGGCCCGTTTCGAGCTCAAAGATATTTTTCTGAGTATTCCCCTGGTACTGTGCAGGTTGTATCGCGAGCGCGGTGACGAAGAACGATATCAGGAATTCAGCGTATTAGCGGGCGATTTCTATAGCCGGGTCGTGCGAACATGGCCGGACGGCCTGGTGGCCGCCAAAGCGATGTATGCTCGCGTCAGCCTCTATCTGATGCACGATCGTTGGACGATCGCGATGGACGACATCGAATCGTTGCTGAAAAACCCGCGCCTCGAAGAACGAACCGGCAATCTGATGCTCCTCAAAGCAGAGATCTTTGCCTACGGGATGAACAATCCGAGAGCCGCCGTGCCCGTGCTGGAGGAAGTGGTGAGAATCCTGCCCAACACACAGGTGTCGTATGCGGCCAAGTACGATTTGGCCACCCTGGCGTTGGACGACGGTCGCACCGAGGAAGGGCTCGATATACTGAAGCAATTGGAGAGCGGGGATTACGTGCTCCCGGAGATTGCGGCCAAAGCCTTGTTGACGAGGGCGCTGACCCTCGAACGGGCGAAACGCTGGGACGAGGCCCTGTCGCCGTTGAGACGGGTGACGCGCCTTTACCCCAATACGACGTCGGCGGTAGAAGCGCCGTTGGTGATCACCCGTCACTATATTGCCAGCAACAACCGGCAGCTGGCGGAGCGCAGCCTGGAACGCGCGACCGAATTCTACGTGTCGCTGCTTACCCGGCAGAGCAAGTATCGCGGCGATCGCCTGTTGGTGCAGGATTTCCTCATCGAGAACTATCTGACCATGGGCCGGGCAGAGGAAGTGGCGGGAATCCTGGAGCACCGGTCGTTGGATTGGGACGAGGTGAGCATGGTTGGGGGCATGTTCAAGAGCGCTTTACTCTACTCCGCCATACTGGACGACTACGAGAGCGCCAGCCGGGTGCTCAAAAAAAGCATTGAGTTATTCCCGGAAACACGATATGCGAAGATTGCGGAACGACAACTTGAGTTCTTATCGGAACAAAGCGCCGGCGACCCAGGCGGTGGGGGAAAATGACGGTCCTGTCTCGTGTGTTCGTGATTTTGGCGGTGTCAACGCTGGCGACGGGCCTGTTATCGCCGGCCGTCGCCCAGCGGTGCCTTCGCATCGAGTCCGACCCCGGGGCGGCAACGCTGACGGTACGCGCCGAGACCTCGGTTTCCAGAGGGGCGCCCGCCAGCTTCTGTAGCCTGCAACCCGGTTTCACATACATGCTTACGATATCTCGCGGCGGTTACGAGAAGCGGACGCTCAGTTTTCGCTTTTCGGATTTCGGCCAGCCTACTAAGTTCTCGGGAGTGTGGCGGTGGATGGTGTTTCGCTCTGCCGTCTTACCGGGTTGGGGCCAGGTGTCGATGGGCCACCGCGGCCGAACAGCTGAGTTGTGGTCCTTCCTGGTGATAGATGGATTCAAGGTCTACCAGGTGTGGAAGTGGTACAAAGCCGAGAAAAACCGATTTGAGACATTGACGGTGTTGGCAACTATCGCCGAAACACAGCAACAACTGGAGGAGCTCGAGAGGAAAGCGCGTAAGGCGAGCATGGACGCAAATGCCTACCGGAAAAGCGTGTTGTTGACGGTGGGGGTGGGCGCCTGGTTATACGTTCGGAACGTAGCGGAGACCTATCTGTTGTCGGCGCCGCCGAAGGCGACTCGACTGGACGGTTCAGATTTCAAGGTCTCCACTCCGAGACGATCGGGCAAAAGGGCCGCGTTGAGGTCTCTCTTTTTCCCGGGATTGGGGCAACACTATGCCGGCAACAGCGGGCGCGCTTTCCTGTTCCACACCGGCGTGTTCATCCTGGGACTGTACACAATAGACGCGAAGCTGCGCTATGACCTGGCCACGATCGACTACAATTTGGCGGCGGAAGAATTCAACAACGCAGGATCGGTCGATGAGCAGGAATCGCTCAGATGGAACCTGTTGAGACTGGAAGCTCAGAAGGAAGACCGGAAAGACCAACTGACCGCATTTGCGGTCGCCACGGGGTTATTGTGGGTGACCAACGTGTTGGATGCGCTGGGCTCGGGTCCGAGCGAAACGCTAAGCGACCGATTCGACGTCACGACGTCGTACCACAGTTCAACCGTGTGGACGGGAATCCAAGTGAAGTTTTGACGCGTTGAGTTGTAACGCGGCGGATTCTGAACGAACGGAAAGATGAGATTCATGATCGAAAGCACTAACAGGTGGGTCCAGACGGCGGCGGTGGTCCTTTTGGCCGTCGCGCTGGTGTCTTGTGAAAAGACGCCGGAAGAGCCCACCGAGCCCATACCCAATATCCCCGTTCCGACCAATCTCTCCGCGATCATCGGAGGTGACGGCATCACGCTGTCGTGGGAATTCGACAGCTCGTACGATTATTCCGGTTTCGATGTCTTGCGCAGTGAAGACGACCAGGTCACCTGGTTTCTGCAGGCGACGGTGCCGGGCCCGCCGTTTGTCGACGACAACCTGCGCGCGGGCTTTACGTATTGGTACAGGGTTGCTGGCGTTTCCCAAGACGGGATCCGCGGCAAGCGGTCGGCACCGTTTCCCACCCGTCCGGCGGTATTCGAGGTGATAATCGAGGGGGGCATGGAGAGGACGAAGCTGCAGACGGTGTTGCTATCGTTTACGGCACCGGCGTTCACACAGAACGTCCGCTTCTCAGAGGACTCGGTCTTGACCAGTGCGCAGTGGCGCGTGTTCGCCCCGTCGTACCCCTTCACGTTGAGCGTCGGTGACGGGCTCAGGGTGGTGTACGCGCAATTCATCGACGAGGCGGGCAACCTCACCGAGTCGGTCAACTCGTCAATCACATTGGACACTTTTGCCGAAATCGAAAACTTGTGGTTCGATCCAGTAGAGTCGCCCACGAACACCATTAAGCCAGGGGACACGGTGTTTTTCTCGGTCGAAACGACGGGCGCCGAGACAGGTGGTTTTTGCGAGATATACATTGAGGGGATGGGGGCGACCCCCGTGGAAGTGTACGACGACGGAAACAATGGCGACAATGAGGTCGGAGACGGTAAATTCCAACGGAACTTCACGTTTCCTCTGTCGTTTCGGCAGGCGAGTATGCGCATGAGTTCGGTCTATATCGACCTGGTACAAAACGTGAGCGTCGAGCGGGAATTTCAAGACAATCTGTACATGAGCGATCCACCCGACGCTGTTCTATTGTTTCCGATAACCGAGTCTACTGTCGATTCGATTACGTTGCGTTGGACGCGTTCGTTGGACGACCATTTTGTGAGTTATAAGATCTACCGCGACACTGATCCGAATGTGGACCCGCAAAAGTCGGTGTTAGCCGGATCGGTGACCAATATTTCCACAACTGTGTTCACCGACACGGGTCTACTGGCCGGCACGGAATACCACTATAAAGTTTTTGTGGTGAACGATTTGGACGAAGGGGCGGGGAGCAATGAAGAGTCATTTAGCACCACCCCCTGAGAGCAG
>CBDVBX010000220.1:0-5945 GCA_965372335.1 uncultured bacterium
TTTTTTCGCCCGGTAGTAGAAACCGATCGCACGTCGAATCTTGTTGTGTTCATTAGGGTTGTCCGTAGAGGGCGAAGCCAGATATAGCTCCGCACTGGATCAAAGAATGGGGTAAGATCAGGCGCAGGTGAAAACGAATCTTTGCAAAATGAACATTTCTAAATGAGGTTTACAAACTGGGACTCGGTCACTAAAATTTACGGAATTGGAATCTAAGGTCGTTCATAAGCTTTACCGCAATCCGCTGGACTACCGGGACCAGAAGATGGCTTGTGTTACGTCCTAGAACCAACGCACAAAGGAACAGGTCCTCTTGCGAAAGCATCTTGATCATAGCCTCAACCTGAACGTCCGCGGTCTTCCCCAGTCGGCGACGTTGGCGATACAGGAGCAGTGCGATGAGTTACGAGGCAAAGGAAAAACCATCTACAGACTTGGCTTGGGTCAGTCGCCCTTCCCGGTTCCCGACCCCGTGGTGGATAGGCTGAAAGCCAACGCCCATCAGAAGGCGTACCTCCCGGTCAAAGGACTTCCCGAGCTCCGGAGCGCAGCGGCAACCTACCTAGAGCGATCCCAACACGTTCCCCGAACAGGTGATGATGTACTGATAGGTCCCGGATCCAAGCAGCTGATGTTCATCCTCCAGCTCGTTTACTACGGAGAACTAGTTATTCCACGGCCCAGTTGGGTATCCTACGCGCCTCAGGCCAACATCATCGGCAGAAAGGTCACTTGGGTGCCCACGCGAGAGGACAACAACTGGCACCTAATGCCCGAGGATCTCGAGCGCATCTGCACCGGCGATCCCGAGCGGCCCAGAATTATCGTCCTCAACTACCCGGCAAACCCTACCGGTAGCACCTATCCCACCAAGGACCTGAAGCAATTAGCCAAGGTGGCTCGCGAGCATCGAGCACTGCTCATTTCGGACGAGATCTATGGTGAGCTTCACCACAAGGGTCAGCACGTCTCCATCGCCCGGTTCTATCCAGAGGGAACGATAGTGTTCGGCGGATTGTCAAAATGGTGTGGGGCTGGCGGCTGGAGATTGGGCGTCGCTTTGTTCCCTCCGGACCTACGCTGGCTCCTGGATGCCATGGCTGCTGTCGCCTCGGAGACCTTCACCGCGACGAGCGCGCCTATCCAATACGCAGCGGTGCGTGCTTACGAGGGAGGCATCCAGATCGAACGGTATTTGTGGTACTCACGCCGCATCCTGGGTGCGCTTGCAAGGAATATCACCAAGCGTCTGCGGGACGCGGACTTGAGGGTGACAGAGCCAAAGGGCGCGTTCTACCTGTTCCTCAGCTTCGCCAATCACCACAAGGCGCTGGAGAAGCTCGGCATCACCAGCGACAAGCAACTATGCACGCGACTGCTTGAAGACACGGGGGTCGCGCTGCTGCCGGGCAGCCATTTTGGATGCCTGGGCGATGAACTAACCTGTAGGTTGGCCTACGTGGACTTCGACGGTTCCCGGGCGCTGGCGAACGCAGAACAACTTCCCGCCGACCACCCGCTGGAAGAAGATTTTCTGCACCAGAACTGCTCGAAGATTCTCACTGCGGTGGGCCACATCGAGCGCTGGCTGAGAGGGTAAGTCGCAACACAAAATGACGTCCGTCACTTTTTTGTAATCTTTGCCGTGCCGGCCTCAAAGCTATTTTGAGAGCGCCTCTTTAAGAATGTGTTTATCCAGCGTCAAATCAGTCACAAGCTGCTTGAGCTTCGATCGGGGCAGCGCCTGTATCCAGGAGGGCTATTTCAAAGGGGGATCTGCGCAACGGTTCGAATTCTTCGTGTCCGCCTCCACCACTGTTCTGTTATTTTATGAGGATCATTTTCCGCGAGAGGATTTGTCCACCGGCCTCTAGTCGATAGAAGTAAACACCGGATCCCGTTGTGTGACCGCGCCCGTCTCTCCCGTCCCACTCGATTTTCTGCAACCCTGGGTCGACCACTCTGCTAATCAACGTGGTGATCAGCTTTCCCTCAGCGTTGAAAACTTGCAGTGTGACATGCGCTCTCTTCGGTACCGAAAACCGGATGCTTGTGGTCGGGTTGAACGGATTTGGGTGGTTTTGGAATAACGCCACAGAGTGCACAGTGGACTCGATCTCGGTCGTCTGCGACCGCACCTCGCTTCCGTTCGCGTCGACGACACCGAGGGTGTAGCGGTACCGCACACCGGGTTGAACGGTCTTGTCGGTGTACCGTCGCGCGGACGACGCGATGAGCCTGCCGTCATTGAGACTACGCTTGATTGGATGGCGATCGTCGGAACGATAAATTCGGAATCCCACAACAGTTACATCGCTAGCAACTTCCCATGTGAGATCTACGGCATTCTCTTGGGCGGACGCGTTAAAAAAAGAGATCAGAACGGGGACTGTAGCAATGTCGCTATAATGTACGATCGCTCCGCCGCCACCGACGGCAAACACATCGCACTCCGACAGGCCAAACACCCCTTTGAGATTCTGGCCGAACCAAGAACTGCTTTCGGTCCAGCTCGAACCATCGTAGTGCATCATCCATCCGCCGTATGTGGCGTACACATTTGTCGGCGAAGTGCCCCACACGCCGGAACCAGCCGGGAGATCCATCACCGTCCACACGGTACCGTCATAATGTAAAACATCCCCCCCAACGGCGAAGACGTCGGTGGGCGAGCTTACCCAGACGGCGCGGAGATGTTGGGTGGTCCCACTGGCCATCGGGCTCCACGTGGCGCCGTCAAAGTGATACAGGAGACCCATGAACCCGACTGCAAACACATCGTCCGATGAACTGCCCCCCAAAGCGTAAATAGGTTTGCTCGCTCCAGTGGCCATTGGGCTCCATGCGCTGCCGTCGTAACGGAGAATCTCACCGGTTTCCCCGGCGGCGAAAATGTCGTTCGCCGAGCTGCCCCAGATTGCGTACAGCATGGGTTCGGTGGGCATACCCGTTGGCATAGGGCTCCATGTGTTGCCGTCGTAGTGGTCGATTCCGTATAACCCGACCACGAACACGTCGTCCGGTGCGCTCCCCCACACGTCCCGCCCGAACGAGAGTGTGCCGGTGTCCATCTTGCTCCAGCCCTGCCCATCGTAGTGATAAACCGCGCGGCCAACCGCAAACACATCCGACTCTGAACTGGCCCAGACACTCGACAGCGCGGCTGTCATCGGGCTGGATATGTGAGACCACGCCGAGCCATCGTAATGAAGAATCGTCCCCGACTTGCCGACGGCAAGCACGTTGTCGCTCGCCGTGCCCCACACTCCCAGGATAAACTCGCCCGTACCGCTCTGCATTTGGCTCCAGGTCACGCCGTCGTAGTGCCAGATACCCCCTTCTCTCCCCACGACAAATATGTCGTCCGCAGAACTCCCCCAAATGAAAGCTTTGTAATATGGACCTACTTCCGCCGACAGCTCGGTCCACGTTGTGCCGTCGTAGTGGACCACCGTGTTACCCTCGGCGCCACCGTAGACGTTGGTGCTCGATGAACCCCACACCGAATCGATATACCGGGGCGTACCCGCGTCCATTCCCGACCAGGCGGCACCGTCGTAATGGTAGATCGTGCCTTCGTCGCCGACGGCGAAAACATCGCTAGACGACGTCCCCCAAACGTCACTCAGGTGGGCGGTGGTCCCGCTGGCCATGGTGATCCAGCTCGAACCATCGTAGTGAAGGATCGTGCCTGAACCACCGACGGCGAATACATCGCTGCCCGAACTCCCCCAAACCCCTCTCAGGCGAATCGAATCGGTGAACGGCATTTGCGTCCACGCCACACCGTCGTAGTGGAGAATAACGCTTTCCACGGTTAATATGTCGAGGTAGAGGGCGCCCACCGCAAACACATCGGTGGAGGAGTTTCCCCAGACACCTTCGAGATAAAAGAGTTCATCGTACACGGTGCTCCACTCGTATCCGTCGAAGTGAAGGATGATGCCGCTGCCGACGATATAGACGTCGTTCGCCGAACTACCCCACACGGCGTCCAAGTTGTTTGCTACGGGAAGCGGATTCTCTAGTCTCCACTCGGCCTGCGGGCATGGCGGAGTTGAGAATGAAGCTGCCGCGGAGAAGCACAGAAGACTCAGTGCGAAGAAGCAAATCTGGGTTCGTGTACTAACACTCACGAGATAACCTCAGGATGGGATGATGTTCCCATTATAGAGGGTTATTCGGGGTTCGTCAAATTTACGCAATTGGGACCAGGTGACACCGGCTTCGATAAACCCGACCAGATTGCACTTTGTTACAGGATAAATGTGTCCGGAAGAAAGGTTCTAAATCGATGGAATCCGCAAAAGTCTTATCGATAACGGATTTTGATGCTCCCCCACGTGGCCGGGCGCACTGGAATCGTCTTTTCCACCACGATGCTGCCATCGGTGGTGTCGTGTGAGATCACAACGTTGAAATTGTCCCGCAACTCGGTCGAGACAAACGAGACCGGGGTCGTACCCTCACGCTTCGCCTTGAACTCGATCGTGAACAACACACCGGGGCCGTCTACCGTTGTTCCCAGAACCGCGCCGTCGACGTGCACGGAATTGCTGGCCACGCCGGCGCCGAACCAATGGAAAAAAGTCTGGGCGCCGCCGCTGCCGGGCAGCGGTCCCTCGTCCACGCCGACCAGTTCGACAATGGACGAGTCGAACGCCACTGTGACCTCGTAACCCATCAGGCTGGTAACCGAGGAATCGACGACGATCCGGATCTGGAACGATTCGCCGGCCACAACGGTGGTGTCGTCGGGTGCCACCCGCAAACCCGAACCCGCCGACGCGGAACCGGCAATCAGCAACAACAAACACGCCGCAATGATGCAGTATCTCAGCAGTCGATTCTTCACGGGTATTCCTCGCTATTCGATGAGTACGAGTTTGGTTGTATAGACTTCGCTTCTTGTGCGCGCCACGGCAAAATACACACCGGAGGCGACCCTCTGCCCCGAACCGTCGAGGCCCCGCCACACGAACCGGCAGTTCCCGGTGTTACAATCGCCCTCGAACAGTGTTGCGACCTTATTACCCGACGGCGAGTAGATCGACAGGTCGATATCGTTTGTCTCGCCGGGCGGCAGGTTCAGTTGCAGTGTCGTCGACGGATTAAACGGGTTGGGGTAACACTGGAGCGACCCGGCAGGTGACGGCGGCGTAACGCCGCTCACCGGCGAGCCGATGATGATCCACGCGCCGGGATCCACCACCGGAAACAGCGGTTCTCTGTCGATATCCCACACCTGTATAGAGTCGATGTGCACGCCGGCCACGCCGGGCTGCCCGGCTTGGAAGACGAATCGCACCAGGTCGCCCGGCGGCAAGAAATAACTCCGGTACCCCAGCACGCAGTCGACTGCCGAGACGGTGTCGGGTGAGACGTGTTCCCAGATAAAAAATGTCGGATAGGGTGCTTGAATGAAAAGCGTGCCCTCCTCGACGGATACCAGGGTGAGCAGTGTGTTGTCATACTGAACAAAGCACTCCATACAGGCAAGGGAATCCGCAGGCGCGGTGACGAATACTTCAAGAGTGCACAACTCGGCAGGTGCGACGTACGTGAGTCGAGGGTATAACTGTATGTCGACGCGTCCAGAGGTAGAAACCCCAACCCCCACAGCAGGTCCGCCACCCGATATGCCGGTCAGCAACAGCGCAATTCCAATCACCATCGCCCGCAGAAACCCGTTGCCCATGTTGTCTCCTTCCATATGTCACCGATACCCTTACGGGCGCCGCGGCAGTTGCCGCGACACCCTCAGGGCAAAACGCATGTTATTTCAATAACAGCATCTTCCGGGTCCGTGATTCGAATCCGGGCGCCGTCATCCGGTAGAAGTAAACACCAGTGGTGACGGTCGTGCCGTTGTTGTTCGTTCCGTCCCACGTCTGGTCGAAACGGCCGATACCCTTCCATTCGTCCACCAGCGTACGCACGAGGCG
>CBDVBX010000221.1:0-5933 GCA_965372335.1 uncultured bacterium
TCGAGAGTGCGTTTGGCGGTGGCGGCGGCGATGTGGGCGAGGCGGGTGGGTTCGGGAAGCCGATAGCGCGTGAGGCACGCCAGTGTGATCCGGCGGCTTCCGGGGTGGTCGACTCCGTGCCCCGGGGAAACATAAATCGGTTTGACGCCGTCGCGCGTGCGGAGAACGCTGCCAACCTGCCGCGCCCGGTACATCAAGCGCGCGTAGTCGCCGCGACAACTACCAACGTCGTCTGACTCTCCCACCAGGCGGCTTTTTGCGCACCCCACCGTTGGCACGCCGAGCGCCAGTCCCAGGTGGCTGGCCAATCCCAATCCGCGCGGGTGAGCGATTCCCTGACCATCGCACAGCATCACCCGGAAACGCGTATCGACCTTTTCCAAGCAATCAATCAAGACCGGAAGTTCGCGGAACGATAAGTAACCGGGGACGTAAGGAAACGACGACCTGGCGACCGACGTACGAATCTCCACCACATTCAAGGCTGGAAAGCTCATCACCACAACCGCCGCCACCAGTCGGTCGCGTTTCTTGCTAACGGCGACGTCCGAACCGGCCACGTAATCAACACTTCCCAGCGAAAGCGGCTCGAGCGAAACCCGCGAGCTCAGGCGCTCCTGAACCGCGCGCGCCTGTTCGTAATCCAGATCCCAGGGATGTAAGCGTTTTACCTTCAAATGTAGTTTCCTTGCTAGATTACGGAGATTTGCCCGTCCCGTAATCCCTGGCGTACCCAGGGGTATTTTAGTATTATAGAGCAACTTTAACCGTGGACAAAGACGGTATCGACTTGTTGCTCGCTTTGGCGAATGAACCGGTCGACCAGTTCAAGCAGGTGATCGAGCTCAATCCGGGATACGTCGACATCGGCAAGGCGAAAAAACAGCTGCGAAAGATCGAGAAAGGGCGTTGAACTCACCAGTGAAAAACAAATGGCGAGAGATTTCAAAACTCATCAAGTCTTACGATTCGTTTGCCATAACGACGCACATAAATCCGGACGGTGACGCGATAGGATCCGAGATAGCGCTTAGATCGTTTCTCGAGGACATCGACAAGAACGCCGTCATCGTCAACTCCAGCGTGACGCCGGACAATCTCGCGTTTCTCGATCCTTCTGCGGAGATAAAGGTATACTCGCGCGAAACCGACAGGAAAATTCTCGACGACGTCGACGCCGTTTTTATTCTGGACGTGAACAATTGGGAGCACCTGGGGGCATTCGGTAAAACCATCCGCAAGAGTTCAAAGCCGCGGCTTTGCATCGACCACCATGTTCCCGACGCCGAAGACACCGACGACGTCGGCTTTGCCGAAGTAATCGTGAGTGACACCAGCTACGCGGCGACCGGGATGTTGGTATACGAGTTGATTCAGTCGATGAACGGGACGATATCGAAGGCGATCGCCGAGGCGGCTTATGCCACCATTATCACCGACACGGGAACGTTTCGCTTTTCCAATACTGATGCCAACGTGTTCCGGCTGGCGGCGGAATTGTGCGGCCGGGGTGTCGATCCGCACCAGCTTTACCGCCGCGTGTTCGCGAGCAAGACGTGGGGAACTGGGAGGCTGCTGGGACCCGTTCTTAGTACCGTCGAATCGACGGCCGACGGGCGTTTGGCTTGGATCGCCGCCACTCGGGAGATGTTCGCAGACGCGAGCGCTTCCTACGACGACAGCGATGGTTTCGTCGACTTGGTGAGAGCGATCAAGGGTGTCGAATTGGTCTTGTTCTTCAAAGAAATCCCGGACGGAAAGATCAAGGTGTCGCTTCGTTCGAACGGCAAAGTAGATGCGCATTCGATCGCTCGGAGTTTCGGAGGGGGGGGACACCGCATGGCATCCGGTATGAAGGTAGACGGACCGATGAAAGAAGCGATCATGAGAGTCGTGGATGTATGTCTGCAGATAGACGGTATCAAAGACCCACCGAACTAGGCGACTTTGGTCGCGAGAAATTCAATTCGAAAACGGCGATGTTTTCGTACATGAATTTTCCCGTCAGACGGGGATCGTCGGCCAGTCTTTTGAACTTCTTTCCACCATCAGCGTGGATATTTCTCAAAACGACGTAGAATGGCCGGCGTAGCGCCGCCGCGTGTTCGAGCAAATCGTCTGTCAGCTCTTTCTCGCCGAAGATCGCGTCTCGGAGCGAGCGACGTGCCTCGATCTCGTCCGGGGGATATCCCCAAATGTGAGCGTATGCCTCGGTACCCCAGTACTGGTCGCGCCCTGCGAGAACGGGGATGCGGACGATGTCGTCGGCTTCGAGAAACACCGCCTCGTCTCGCGTAGTCTTTCGTATCCAGTCGTACAGGGATATCTCAGACAAGGAAAGATTGAATTTGGACCGGTCGGCGAAAGCACCGGCGAAGTACAGTGCGTTTAGCGGCACCGTACAAAGGACGACGTAAGCGACCACCCAACTCCATCGACTACGGCCGCTACGCGGGCTTCGGGCCGTAGTCCAACGATCTAGAGCGCCGACGGCGAGCGCCGACAACGCGATGTACAACGGGAAGACAAACTTGGTTTCGTTACTCGTCGGCAGGTCGACCACCAGCGCGATCGCCAGGACGAACACGGTCCAAACGGCCAGTACACCGGACGAGGACAGTCCACCACCCGCCGCATCCGGCCGACGCGCTCTTTCAACGCGAACGAGATACCACAGCGCCGGTATCAGTGCCGGTAACAAACACGATAACACGCCGAAGACCTGCCGAAATTGGATGCCTATGGATACCGAAGATCCAGGGCCCCCTTGCGGCATCACGCCCATCATGTAGGGAATCACAATCACAATTGAAAAGATGGTAAGAAGCGCCTGCCACCGGAGGGCCAATCCTCCTTCGTCCTCGGGAGACCGAATCCTCGGACGCACCACAGCCGTTACCATGATTGTGCCCACCGTTGCGGCGGCAATCGTCACCCCTACCACCAGATGTAAAAACATCGCGCCGCTGAGCACGGCCATGTAGAAGAACGAGTGGACCCAGGTCCACCGCCCTTTGTGCGCCAAAACCATCAACGCTAACAGGGCACACACCAACCCCAAAGTGAGCGACAACGCAGTACCCAACATGAACTTGTCCAGAAACAGGTGCTGATTCCCTTCCACAGAGACGAAGCGCGAGACGGTAGCGTGCCCCAGAGGCGAGAGCGAATAAAATTGTTGGAGGACATCGCTCCCCGTCATTTCACCCCAGAATGCGCGCACGAGGCGTAACGGAAAAAACAAGTAGAACAGACCGTTCATTGCGAACATACACAGGATAACACCCGTTACTCGTACGGCAGAACGTTGGGTAAACATTCCAGCCAAGAAATTAAACCCGAGAACGCACCCTCCAAGCGCAATGAAATTGGTAAAGATCATGGCGCCAAAAGGACCCAGGCCGGTCAGAGTTGACACTGTCAATAGCAGGGTGTGATAGAAGTACATGTACTGCAGTCTGAGCGGGCTGAAGTACGGATCGACGGCGGGTAAACCGTAGTTGGCTATCCGGCGAAACACCGCGGCATGAAACCAACTGTCCTCACGAAACTGCCACCACGTGTTGGTTGCGGGCAGCCACAACGTCAGGACCGCGGTGACTGCGACGACCGCTGCGAGCCCAATTAACAGCCGCCTATCGGCCGTCGTCGCCGACAGTGCGCGCTGTGTGCCGTACGTCAGGAACTGCGCCATCGAAATCCCCACAATAGCCCACACGGCGGTCTCGACGGGCAGCCCCAGGAGCATGACCGCCATAACGGGCAAGGCGATCAACAGTGGAGAGACGATGACGATCAGCGCGATGGCAGAAAAAAACGGCACACCGGCCCGCGCCGCGAACGGGGCTGCAGGCAGATAACACAAAATCACCAAAGCGGCTGCCAGGCGCAGGCCGGTGACGGGCACCGCCAGCAGCCCAACGACCGCGATGAGAAAAACAATGCGGTAAGATAGTCGGTCTTCTTCAGTGAGTATAGCCATACAAATGATGCAGAAAGCGGTGAACGACGCAGTTCTGGTAGACTACTAGGATCATAAATTAATCGGCTCTGAGATTGCAAGTCCTAGGGAGGTCACTGCCATCCGCAATCTCAGAGCCGATGTGGTGAATTGGAGGGTTGTGTATATAGGTACGGGAAGGATTTCCAAAGGTTACACAAAACTAGTCCGTATTCCCCCGTAGAGGGTGATGCAATCACGAACGAAATGACCTAAACTATCTTTATTGGCGATGTACGAACTAACCTCAATGCGTCGATCTTTTGACGCATTGAGGCTAATTGCATATTTTGGACAAATCGCACCGGAGGACTCCGCGGATGAGCCTGTTTCCATCACCGATCGTCGTCGTCAGCAG
Source organism: uncultured bacterium (assembly GCA_965372335.1). Taxonomy (GTDB): domain Bacteria; phylum Krumholzibacteriota; class Krumholzibacteriia; order WVZY01; family JAKEHA01; genus CBDVBX01. Next base: position 4,359 of record CBDVBX010000221.1, read on the forward strand.
GTGCTTGGGATTCGCCGCCTGTCGCTGGAACGGTGAAATCGTCCCCGGAGACGGCTTTCTAGAGCGTCTGAGGCGTCGCGCGCGTATGATCACCGTCTGCCCAGAGGTGGAGATCGGCCTGGGAGTCCCCCGGGACAAAATCCGTTTGGTCCGCGGCGAGACCCAGCGGGATTCCGCGGCGAGATTTGACCCACTGTTAGTTCAACCGGCCACCGGCCGCGATCTGACCGATGAAATGCAGAACTTCGCGCGGGTGTTTCTCGCCACGCTGGAGGTGGACGCGGTCGACGGCTTCATCCTAAAAAGCCGGTCGCCATCGTGCGGTATTCGCGACACCGAAATATTCTCCGATTCGAGAACTGAGGGCGTCGACGATCTCGGCGCTGGGTTGTTTGCAAAGGCTGTGCTCGACGTCTTTGGAAACCTGCCCGTGGAGGACGAAGCCCGGTTGGCGGACCGGGAGGTCCGACGCGACTACCTCACGCGCCTGTATCACCGGGCGCAGAGACGGGAGGAAGCCGCAGCGACAATTCCACTCGGCCCGGAGCAGCCGCCGTTTCCGCCAGACCTGCTGGATTAAAAAAAATGAGAAGGGCGGCCGTGTGCGGCCGCCCATTTCGAAGGGTGTGTAGGGATTGAGTCAGACCTTGCTACTGAGCACATTCGGTATCTTTTTGCTCCTGGTCCCAGCAGGCCTGCTCGCCGTTGTTGTAGTCGGGGACGGTGAGGCTTCCCGAGCCGTCGGGATACCAGGCGATGATGGAGTGCACATCCTCGCTGGCGTCGTAGTGATTGATCGTACCCACGAAGGACGATTCGAAGAACTCGAGGAAGTCGCCCCGGTCCGGGTGGCCTTCGCCGTTGACCGTGATCGTGAGACGATGCTCGGTGGCCGAGGGGTTCTGCCAATCGATGCGAATCGTTTCGACGCCGTCGGTGGCCGTGGCCGACGGTGCTCCGGGCGGCGTCAGTACCGGATCGAAGAACTGCCAATAGCCCTGGCTGTCGTCACTCATTGCTACACCTTCGAACCACACGAAATGATCCAGCAGAAATCCGGGGTCGTTGGTGGAGACTTCCAACCGCCATTTGACCGAGTCCTCCAGCGGGGTGCCGTACAAGAAGATGCTGTACTCGACGCCCTCGTCGACAAAAATGTAAGTCCAGAGGTAAGAACCATCGTCCTGCTCCTGCGGAACCGAGTGAATCGCAAGCGCGAATGCGCCGATTGGCTCTTCGAGCGCATCGTACATCAACAGTTGTACATATAGCGCGCGTACAAAGGCGTTGATCCAGTTCGTTCGATTGGCGGCTTCGGCGGTCTGCAGTTCGTTGCCGGGCTTGCCGGTCTCGATCGACTGTTGGCTCACAGCTGGCGTCTCGATCCCCAAAAAGTCGAGGTTGAACACCATCGTCGACATCGGCGGCAGCTCGGGCGCGTCGGAGAGCTGCTCCGGTTCCGCCGGGTTGCCGGTGTCGTCAGAACAGGCCGGCAACATAAAGAGCGCGGCCAGCAGTGCCAACAAGATCCCTGTGTAAGATGTGGTTCGTTTCATGAGTCGTCCTCCTTGTGTA
>CBDVBX010000222.1:0-5926 GCA_965372335.1 uncultured bacterium
CGCAGGTTGAGTGCGAGGATCTCTTCGCGAGTATACCCCAGCATTTCGCACCCGGCGGCGTTTACATCGACATGCGTCCCATCCATGCCGGCCACGAAGATTCCGTCAGCAGCCTGGGCGATCAGCGTGCGGTACTTTTGTTCGCTTTGGCGAAGCCGCTCTCGAGCTTCCCTCTCCGTTGTCACGTCGGCAGCAACACCGGCGATGTGAACCTCGTCGCGGCTGTCGCCGCGCATAAGGTATGCCCGATGATGGATCCAACGGATCGAGCCGTCCGGTCTGACGATTCGAAACTCTTCCCACTCACATTCTTCTTCATCCGCGAGCAGAAGTTTTGCGAATTGAGCCTCGACCCTCTGTCGATCGTCCGGGTGTACGGCATCTAGCCAACTTCGCGCGTCCTCGTAAAGCGTCTTCAGCGGCCGGCCATAGATCTCCTCATAGGCTGGACTCACATACAGAGTTTTGACGTTAGTTGGATCGTGCACGTAGAAAACGTGAGGAATCGCTTCTGTGAGCCCGCGGATACGCCGTTCGGACGTTTTGAGTTGACTCTCGATCCGTTTTTGTTCGGTGATGTCGCGCGCAAACACCGACGCCCCGATAACCTCGCCGGCTTGATACACCGGACCCGCAGTGACTGTGAACCACCGCTCCAACAGGGGTACGTACAAATCGTAATGAACTGCTTCGCCAGTTAGATAGACCTCTTCGAATTTCGCCCGAATCATTTCCTGCTGATCCGGGGCTGCGAAATCGCAAACGGTTTGTTTCCCGATGACGTCTTCAAATGTAACCCCCGGTGCGGTTCGGTTGAGGTATTGAATGGTGGTCTCGCGATCCACCAGCATGAAATACTGGAATGGGCTTTCCACGACCGCCTGCCACATGGGGTCGGAATCGCGTAACCATCTTTCGGCATTTTTGTAGTCCGTACTTTTCGGGTCGGATTGAACGATGATGCCGATACGCGTAGGGATCGACGCTGCATGCCCGAACCCGCCGCGCACGCGGATGGAAAGCCGCTCGGGCAACAACTTCAAGTACCCGCCCGAGGGATCGGTCATAACAACGTCGTCGACGCCGGCGCGAAGTGCCTCGGCAGCTTCGTCTTCGTATCCGGCGTCAACAAGCAACACGACTGGGATGACGACGCCCGTTTCGCGAAGCCGTTTGTGAAGTTCCACACCGTCCGAAACGGGAATCCCATTCGATACCACAACGACATCGAACCGGTCTCCACCGCGCGATAGTTTGGTTAGCGCCCCTCCGGTGTCATCACAACGAACGACACCCCGTCCGGGGTCGCAAACGCCGGCGAGTGCCTGGCGTGTCGCTTCGGTGTTCTTCTCGTCGGGATCGACGAGCAAAATACGGATCCGGGGTTCAGCCCGAGATGTGTCGGCATCATTCGTCGTGGTCATGGGCAGTTGAGGGGGTGGTGCAAGCGGTGAGAAGTCGGTGCCCCCGGCAACTCATCGCCGTCGTTCAATCTAAGCAGTAACGTAGTGGTAACTAGGTGTCAAGTGGCCGCCGGTATTCATGGGCGGACATAAAAAGTCGCCAGAGTTGGCTGACCATCTCCCCGGGGTTCCCGCGTCGAGACCTCTGGGTCGTCCCGAACCAGAATCCGAAATCGGTCATGCCAACTCTGGCACTTCTCCCCAACAAAAAAAGGCTCTCCCAGAGCATCCCCCCGAGATTAGAGATCTGCTCCGAAACGAACCTTCAACTTGCAGGCCCGAAGCCTGCCCGCCAAGGCGTCCCGCTACGACTGTGTCGCGCGCTTGGCTATCGAACCGGCCGCTTTTGCGCCGGCGTGATCATCAGTTGGCTTCTGACATCAGTTGCTTGACGACTGACTCGAGCCGTGCTCGCAACCGTCCTAGCCGCTTTGACTTAAAGGCGCTTTTTGTCGATTTCAACTCGTCGGCAGTTTCTGCGAGCATCTCGAGTAACTTGTTGAGCTGCCCGCAGTCTCCTCGCTGACATTCCTTTGCCTCCGACGCGGCGCGCCAACCGTGTTTTAGAAGTATAGCACTCTTTAGTTTTAATAACAACTCACTGAATTCGACCGGTTTCTCGACGTACGCAACCACCGGGAGCTCGACCGCGCGAACCGCGGTATCCATTGAGGGATAACCGGTTACGATGATAACCGGCACGTCGTCCTCCAGTTTCTGTACTTCGCGCGCCAGCCTCAGATCGGGATTGTCCGGCATCCGAATATCGGAAATCACGGCGTCGTACCGGCGTTTGCGTAGCATCTCGACCGCCTCGGACCCATCCACCACGCAATCGCATTCGTAACCCTCTTTTTTTAAAAGAGATGCGGTGAACTTGAGAAAATCCTCCTCGTCGTCCGCCACCAAGATGCGGCCGTTTTTCGCCACGCGCTTAGCCCCTTTTAGCTCGCCATCAATGGTCGGCGTCAGTCCGGCTGCGACCAGTCACGACTGACGTCTCATGAGACTATAATTAAACACTACTTTGTATGCCTTTGTCAAGTTCGCTTGACACCGGACCATTTCACGCCGGCGTCACGGCCTATAGGTGCGAGGCGACCGACTTCAAGAGGGGCGGGACCGGGTCGGCGAAGGGTTCACCGCTTTGGCCCCGCCCCCGGCGGGGCGGCACGATTCCGTTCGACCGAGCTTGCGCCTGGCATCTCCGAAGAAATACCGCGGCGGAATAAAAACCTCGGGCTGTTCAAGGTCGATTGATTTTCGATATAATTTCGCCGAGGGTTGAACGAATTGAGCACTACACCAAATTACAATCGATTGATTCCCAACGAGCGTTGGAAATTTTTTCTCCGGATCAATGCGATCATCGGTACGCTCGTCGTTCTGACGTTGGCCGTTGCCGGGTGCGGTGGCGGGGCGGATGAATCGGATACGGGCGTCGCAAAGACCATTTCTGGCGAAGAACTGCAGGCTCTGCTGGGTACACCGAACGTCCCCGTGATCCTCGACGTGCGCACATCCGGTGAATTTGCCAGCGGCCACATTCCCGGCGCGATCCACATACCACACACACAAGTCTCGCGTCGTTTAAAAGAGCTGGAAGAACATCGCGCTCGTGAGATCGTCGTCTACTGTGCCCGCGGTCCGCGGGCCTACGGCGCCGAGTCTGTTTTGCGGAAGGCTGGTTTCGACAAGGTTCGTCATCTCCGCGGCGACATCACCGGCTGGCGTCGCGATGGCCGTCCAGTCACGCGATGAAAAGCCGAACAACGGGTGACGGTAACACTGCTCGTAAGTCCGCCACGGAAACCGAATCCACAGGAGAGCCAATATGAAAAGATTTCAGACGTTCATTAAAACCACTATTCTCGGTGGTGTCGTGGTGATGCTTCCGATCGTCATCATGATCTTCGTCGTCAAATGGCTGTTTGGATACGTCTCGAGTGTTATCGCCCCTTTTACCAACGCCGTCATCACAAGCATCCGCATGCCGGAGATTATCGGCGACGTCGTCGTCATTCTGTTGATTTTACTCGCGTGTTTTGTCGTCGGCGTGTTCGTCAAAACGAGGGTTGGCGTGTGGATAATCGGCGGACTCGAAGACGCCTTGTTCAAAAGAGCGCCAGGGTATTCGATGATCAAAGAAGCGGTCAGTCAGTTGTTGGGTAGGGAGAAGTCGCCGTTTTCCACCGTCGCTCTCGTGCAGCTTTTTGGCAGCGACACGTTGGTGTCGGCATTTGTCACCGATTCACACCCCGACGGTAGTCATACCGTGTTCGTCCCCACGGGGCCCAATCCGACTTCGGGCATGATCTATCATGTCGAAGGGCAATACGTACACAAGGTGGAGGTGCCCGTCGAAGAAACGATGAGAACCATCATTTCTTGCGGCGCCGGATCAACCCGGTTGATCCAATCGATGTCGCGGCCCACAGACGTCGGAAGCCCGTGACCGCCGCGTTCAAAAATCCGCGCATTTCCTTTGTTCACAATACGAACTGACGTCGACATAGACCGCTGTGTAAAGACCCTCGTCATAAGCGCGTACCGCTCACACAATTACGCCCATTTCCAGTGGAGAACTGTGGAAAAGCCCCCTAGGCCAACACCGCCCAACCAGCCTAACCTTATAGTACCAAATAAGTTACGATTATCCACACGCCCCTAAATGTTATTCACAACTGACCCCAGATATGTGGATAAGGTGGCGTCGCGGCGAGGGCACCGCGCCCGACTTGTTCGAGACGGGCGTTGGAAGGGAACGCAGGACGGCTTCCGGAAGCGAGTTCCGGAAGCCGTCCTTGGGAACGTTTTTCACCGCGGCGTGTTGTCGCGTTATTAGGCCGCGCGCTGTGGTTGGCCGCTTTAGCGGGTAACAGCCGCTTCGGGCTTTTGTTCGGTTTTGGGCTCGGGCTTTTGCCACGATTTGTCGGGCTTCATCTCCGCACCTTGCTTGCCACCCATCTTGCAGTTGCCCTCGAAATACACGCCCTCGTCGATTACCAGCCGGGTCGTCTGGATGTCACCCTCGACGTGTGATCCCGTCTGGAGCTCGATCTTGTTGGTGGCAGCGATGTTACCGACAAGCTTTCCGCCGATGATGGCGTTTTTGACCTTAACGTCTGCCTTCACCGTACCGGATTTGCCGATAATTAGCGTCTCGGGACACTCGATGGATCCTTCGAAATTACCGTCGACGCGGATCGTGCCTTGAAGTTCGATGTCTCCCTTCACCTTGCAACCCTGGCCGAGAATCGAATTCAGGCTGCCCTGTCCCGTGGTGCTTTCCGCTTCTTTACCAAACATGGCGTACGCCTCCTCTACACTGTGATTTGCTTGCCTATAGTAGGTCAACCGACGCGAAGCCCGCAAGGCAACGACGATATCAGTTTTCGCAGGTTCCGCTAGTAGTCCAGCAGATACTCCTTGGGGTCTACGGGAATGCCGTTCTTCCTGATCTCGAAGTGGAGATGGGGAGCGGTACTCTTCCCTGTGCTACCCAAAAAGGCGATCGGGTCTCCGCGGGCCACCCGGTCTCCCACCTTTACCAGATTTCGCTCGTTATGTCCATACAGAGTATAGATCCCGTATCCGTGATCGATCTCGACGACATGACCGTACGTTTCGTCGTACGCGCTGGTGACGACGAGGCCCTCACCCGCCGCTTTGATAGGTGTGTTTCTAGCTGCAGCAATATCTATACCCGGGTGGTAATCGGCGCTCTTTTCGCCGCCCGTTATGTAGAATCCCCTTGTCATGTAACCCGTTACGGGTCGAAGCGACGGCATCGCCTCGAGCATTCTCTGTTGTTCGCGCACACCAACGCCTTCACCGGTTTCGTCCGAAAGAACGGCAGGAGATTTTGCATTCGGCGAAAAATTGGCCACTAGAACGCTGTCCTCTCGACTCATGTCGACGCCGAGCATCCCCTTGATCTGGATGCTCATGGCGTGGAGATTGAGAAGCTCGAGCCTGAGCGAATCTATCTGTGCGGCCTGTAGCGTGAGCTTGCGGTTCTCGCGATCGAGACGCATGGATTGTTCGGCGGTCAACAGCACCCGGCCGTAGGTGATGACAAAAAACAGTAGGGCGATCGCTAGTACCACGAGAATGACACCGAAGGTATACAACAGCCGGTAGGAAAACCGCAGATTCCACGTCCTGGAGTTGTCGTGCGGAACGATTATGACGGATATGTTCTTGCTCATCTCTTCTCTTTTATAACACCGATCGAGTTCGAAATGTCAAACGCTTTGCTTCGCGAATCTTCTGCAGTTCTGGGGCCGACCGAGCGCGGGTTTTGCGGCTCGGCTCGGATTGGCGCCGCGGCCTTTATAGACCGCTGCGGGTCCTGACGCTGTTCACCCCGCGCGCAATCATTTTATAGCGCGCAGGGCGCAGGCAGCCCCCACCGTGCTCGCTGGCTGCGCGCGGTGGGGGGCCCCCGACAGCGCCACCCA
>CBDVBX010000223.1:0-5842 GCA_965372335.1 uncultured bacterium
CTTGATCCGGGCCGTACATTGTGTTACTATTCCCCTGGATAATCACAAAACTCCCCATTGCCTTACGGGGCGATAACACGCAATTTAACAACATCGGTGTCTGGGCATGAATATACCTCGCGCGTTACGTTCCGACAAATTCCCCGTTAGGATATTCTCGAACAGAATCTCCGTGGTAACTGTGTGCGCCGTCGCCGCGGTCACCCTCCTCTGCGTGGGTCAAACCGCTGCGATGGTAAAATTCGACTTCGAACAGCGCTACTTCGCCGAGCCCTCGCAGAAGGTGTTGGATCACAGCGTTATCGAAGAGGACGGCATCTACCACCTTTTCTACCTCAGAGGAGATCCCGCGGTAAATGTCGGACACGCTACAACCACAGACTTTGTACACTGGAACATCGAGGATCCACTCCTGGAACCAGGCACGTGGGACAATCTAGCGATGTGGGCACCGCACGTGGTCAGGGACCCGTCGTTCGGCTGGTACATGTACTACACCGGTGTCAACCTCTCTTGGGCCCAGCAGACAGGTGTGGCGTTCTCGAGCAATCTGTCCGATTGGACCAAAATACCGTGGCCGCTCTACCATCCCGACCCAATTTGGGCAGAATGGGACGAGACGATTTGGTGTCACGGGCGAGATCCCCACGTGATGGAGTACAACGGCAAGTACTACATGTTCGTAACGGCCAAGACCAATGGTGGTTTGGGCGCGGTAGGGTGCGCCGAATCCGACGACTGGTTCTCGTGGACGGACATCGGGCCGCTCTACGTCCACGACTCGTGGCACGTACTCGAATCCGTATTCATCATGCAAAGAAACGGCAAGTTCCACATGTTTTTTACCGAACAAGAGGTGTTCGGTACGTCGCATATGTCGTCGAACACATTGTTCGGCGGGTGGGACATCGCCAACCGGCGCATCATCGACACGGGGCACGCACCGCAGATTACGCAGCTCTCGGACGGCACCGAGATGTTTTCGCGGCACGCGGTGTACAACGATGGGCAAGGCGTTCTATTTTATACCCTCCGTTTCGACACGCTGGCTTGGGCCGGCGATATCCCGGCGCCTTACAAGCCGTGGCCGCTCGCCGGCGACTGGAACCTCATTTGGGGTAACGCGTTCGCTTATCAACCGGTATTCGGCAACAATCCCAAGGTGCGGGGCGAAAACGTGGCGGACACGTTTGAGGGGCATTGTTGGATCGGCACCTACGAGCGCTACACCGGCCCGTTGGGTTTCGGCACTGTGGGGGGCTTTCAGGGAGACAGTCGTTCCGGGGTCATTCGTTCGAAGCCGTTCACCATTACGGGCAACTCGATGAACCTGTTGGTCGGCGGTGGCAACGATATTGACATGCTCTACGTCGGACTGATGAACGCATCCACCGGTCAGGCGATCTACAAAGAGACGGGAAAAAACACCGACGAGATGGACCGCCGATACTGGGATCTGCGTCCCCACAACGGCCTCCAGGTGTACGTCGAGATTGCCGACATGTCGACGGGGGTCTTCGGGCACATCAACTGCGACGATATCACCGAATCGGCAGAGATTATCGACCCCCCCGACGGAGGGGATGGCGACGGTGGCGGATCCAAAAAGAAGGGCGGCATGGAAACGACGGAAGGTCGACCTTCGGGCGCAAAAGGGAGCGCAAACGAACCCGTGCTTCTCCAGAACTCCCCCAACCCTTTCAACCCGGTAACGGCGATATCGTTCGAAATCCCCACGAGGGGAAATGTCTCCTTACGGGTGTACGACGTTGGCGGCAGGCTGGTCAAGGACCTCGTCGATGGCGATACTCCGGCGGGTATGCACCGAGTAACGTGGGATGGGTTGGACAACGCGGGAAGGCGGGCCGTGTCAGGTGTGTACCTCTATCGCCTCGTTTTCGACGGTGCCGTTGTCGATACGCACAAAATGCTCATGCTTAAATAAGGAGACACTAATGTCATACAATGACTCCTACACCCGGAGGGTCGGCGGACCCGACGGTGTGTGAAGCACTTTAATGTCATACAATGCGCTTTATGCCGGGAGGGCCGCCAGGCCCGACCGGTATAGGGCACCTTTCGCCCGATACCCTGAGGGTCGTTAGACCCGAACGGGTATAGCGTTCTTCTCCGCAACCCGCGGACGCGACGAAATCAAAAAAGCCGGGTCAATTACCCGGCTTTTTTGTTCCCAGGAGATAGTAGCACGCGGTAACGGCCAGTTCGTTGAGGAACGGAATCCTGCCCAGAATCGATGCACCCACAACGGGAACGCCGTAGCGCAAACGGTGCGTGGGTCGCGTCAGGTAGTACTTCCGGTGCAAAACATTAAGGCCCGATTGCCGAACGTCGTGTTCGAATCCGCGGATCGTCAACCGGATGTCCCGCAGCCGAGCCACCTCCTCGTTGAACGGCGAGTCCCCGCTGGTCATAGCCGCAAACAGCCGGTCGGGCAGCAGCTGAATGTAGGGCAGCTTGTTGTAGGGTATAAAACCGACGGTCTTGCGAGGGAGGATCTGTTGGTGTGCACCGTAAGGAGAGTAATACGGAGGGAACACGACGAACAACACTCCCGAGTCCGTCAAGTTTTGACGCATGATTGTCAGCGCCGCGGCGAGGTCTTCTAGATGTTCGACGACATCCCGCATCAGGATGATGTCGAACGGCCCTTCACCCAATCCGGGGCAGTCTTCTCGGTTGATATCCCCCACATAGGTTCCGAAAGACATCCCTTCCTTATCATTGAGAGCTCTCGCAATACCGACGATCCGCTCATCGATATCCACCGCGGTCACCTGGCACCCCGAGCGATGAAATTCCGCGGCGCAACCGCCGTCGCCGCAACCCGCTTCGAAAAAGCGTTTGCCGGTTAACGACACCGACCAATCTCCGAGTGTGGGAATGAGATACTCTGACGCCAACCGCGCCTGATACCGACGGTACTGTTCGTCCCAGGTTTCTGAAGACGGGCTGTTTTTCGATACGCGAGTCAAAGAGCCGACCTCGTCGATTTTGTGAAGGTGGTCATTAGCGGCTTATTTTATCACGATTGTCCGCGTTTGCAACTACTTGTGAATGAACTAGATTGGTCTTTACCGGCGTGTGTGCGCGTATTAGATTGCATATATGATAAAAGTCCTTCTGCTCGCCACCGCGTTCGTCATCCTCGCAAACGTATCCCTCGTCAATGCCCAGGTTCCCGGAGAACCGCCCCGTGAACGGCTCGGCGCGCGCGTGTCCTTCACCGGCACCGTCGGCGCTTTCAACGATCACTTTGGCAACGGATACGATTTCACGTTGTACTTTACCGAACGGCTCGGCCGGTCGTGGTACCTCGAGGTGCGCATTGGGGCGACATACATGGGCGAACTCAACAAACCGGAAATTGCCGAAGAGCTGACGCGCATCGAGGGAATCTCATCGGAAATGCGGTTCTCCTACCTGAGTCTGGGCCCGCAGTACACGTGGGTTACCAGCGAGACGCAAACGCTCTACGCCACACTCGGTTTGGGGCTCTACTCGGTCAGCATGCTGTTCGACACGGGCGTTCAGGCCTTCAAGGAAAACGACCAAAGTTTTGGAGCGAACGGCGGCCTCGGCTTCTTGTGGCGGATCACGACCAACTGGAACATCGAGTTGAACACGACGGTCCAGCATCTGTGGACTGACCTCGACGACCTGTATCACATCTTTACCAGCGGTGACCAAAACCCGTGGCTGTTCTCCGTCGGATTTGGCATCGCTATGGATCTCCGTTGAACTAATCCCCCGATTCGTCACGGTTTTCAGGACTCGCAGCGCTCGAATCGCCGCGCGCGGCGATGTACAGTTTGTCCAAGTCGGCCCGTGCTTTATCGTCACCGGGTACGAGTCTGACGTAGGCCGTGAGGGCCTCGATGGCCGGTTGGATCATTCGGTTGGAAATGTACGCGTTCGCCAGGTTTCTGTATGACCGGGCGTAGTTGGGGTCGCGCTCGACAGCTTTTCGGAGAACGTCGATCGCCTGGTCGACGCGGCCCGATTCAGCCAAAGCGGCACCCAGATTGTTGTAAGCTTTCAGGTAACTCGGATCCATCTCTATTACCCGCTCGAAATTCTCCACCGCTAGTTGGTACTGGCCAAGTTCGCTATAGGTGATACCCAGATTGTTGTACGCCTTGATCATCACCGGATCGAGCTCGAGCGCCTTTCTGTACTCGTCGATCGCCTGATGTCTGAGATTAACGCGCCGAAAGGTCTGCGCGAGATCATAGTGCACGCTGGACAGATCTGGACTTCCTTGGAGCGCTCGTGAGTAGTCTTCGATCGCTTTGAAGAGCTGTTTGCCCTCCTTGTGGATGATTGCCCGGTGGAGATACCCCTCGTAGTAATCGGGGAACAGTTCGATCGCCAGGTCGATTTTCTCGACGGCGCGTTCGTATTCGCCCACCGCACTGGCGCGCCTCGCCTCGTGTGTGTGTTCTCGGAAGTCGACCTCGTCCGGGTCCATGGCGAATAACCTCGGCTGGGTAAGAAAGAAAATCAACAGCAACAGACCCAAGGTGCCGACTCCCCGCCGCACGTTATTAACCCGGGGAAGGGGCCCCAGAAGCGCGTAACCCGTGAACAACGCCATTACGGGCGCAATCTGGATCCGATAGCGGGCGGTGACAAAAAAGCAGACGATCGAGAGGGCGTACGAGAGCACGAACCCGTAGAGAAGAAAATGTTTCCGCCACTGGGACAGCGAAAACAACAGACCGAAAATACCCACTGCGCCTAGAAACCAAAAGTGAATGGGAAACAATCTGAGTGACGAGTATCGGCGCCGGGTCAGGTCGTAGCTTTCGATCTGCGGCATTTCGTAGGCGTTAAAGAACATGGCGGCCTTTCGGCCCAGGAGCTTCAACTCCGCCGCGGGATGGGACCGTATGAACGAGAATGCTTTGTCGAACCAATAAGCGGAGACCTCAGACGGTGTCATGTCACGTCCCGTCAGACGTTCGACGTACGAGCGCGTGGTAGCGTCGGTCACGAAATCGGTGCCGGGAGGCGGATAGAATATGCCGGTCGCCACCTCGCTGTTGCCGATGTAAAAGTTGATCCCCGCGTTCGACGTGACGGGCACAAAATCACGGCTGGCGATGTAGTTGTGAATGGTGACGGGCAGAATGGCGATGACGGTGGCGGCGGTGAAGGCGGCGGCCTTAGCCCATCGCGACGTGGCCTGGTGGACGACTAGAATCCACACGATGGCGATGGGCCAGAACACGAGAATGTTGGCACGCGCCAGCGCCGACAACCCGAGCAGGAATCCGGGCGCTAGATATGAGAACGGGCGCGATTGGGGTTTGATTCTCAGGAGGAGCAACAGCATCGCAGTATTGAGCAATGTCCCCATCCACATCATGAGTATCTGGGTCTCGTAAAAGGCAAACGCCCCGTACAAAGCGAGAAGAATCGCACTCAAGAGGCCAATAGCGGGTCGGAACGCGCGACAGCCGAGCAAATAGGTCAGTACGATGGTTGCGGTTCCCCCCGCGGCCTGGATGAGCCGCACCACGGTAAAATCTCGCCCGAACACGCCATAGACCACGGCGAGGAAGTAGGAGTACAGGGGCCCCATGAAAAAGGCCTCGCGGCGCAGGACGTTGCCGGCCAGGATATCGCGCGCGGTGTTGTCGTAGTACTTTGCGTCCATGATCGGCACACGGAGCTGGAGGGAATCGGCGCTCTCGAGCACGTAAACGATCTTGAGCACGAACGCCCCCAGCGCGAGCGCCACCAACCACTTCTTGTTGGCAGCGAGCGCCTCATCCAACCGCACCAGATACGGCTCTATGCTAAACTTCTGCTCCTCCAT
>CBDVBX010000224.1:0-5802 GCA_965372335.1 uncultured bacterium
ACCGTGGCGCTCGCCTCGCGCGCGCGGCAGTGTTCGGCGATCACTTCGTCGAGTGTCGGTTGGCCGGCTCCGGCCACTACGGGGGAGAACAGGCAGACACACAACCCGATCACGCTAATGGGATATTTCATTATCATCGGAATGCTCTTTATATTTATCGTGCAGTTTCGAAATCCCTTTGGCCGCGCCGATTGCAGCCGTGATCAAAAATACGATGAAGATCGCTCGGTTCGACAGCTGCAACTCGTACCCGAGGTACGCCAGCAGGAGATACCGCGGAAGCCGTCCGGTGAACGTGGCCAGCGCGTACAGTCGCCGGGGGTAGTCGGTCGAGACGGCGAGAATCCGTACTACGTCGATCGGGATCGGAAGAAAAGACGCGGCCGTCAGGGTGAGGAAGGGGGCCCGTTCGAACCACCGAACAGCTTTTCTGTAAAACCGCGTTTGCTTCGCCCGCTTGATACGGTCAACGCGGAAGAGGTAGTGGATAATGTAATAATCGTGGAGGTTGGCGATACAGGTGCCGACCGTGCCGATCAGCGCGACGCTAAACGGTTCGACCTCGCGCGCCGCCCACAACACGATCCACGCCGTCGGCAGCGGCAGGAATGTAAACGCCACGCTCATGTACAACAGGTACAGGACCATGACCTCGACGCGGTAGAGGCCGGGAGTGTCCCGTGACACCAAAAGCAGCGCGACACAACTGAGCAAGAACACGAAAAACGCCGCCACCCACCGCCTCCACGATATAGAGCGCGGAACCAATGCGGCCGAGATCTCGTCGGGCCGATTCACGGTGAATCCTCCACGATCAACGCTTCGATACCTCTGCCGCCCTGCGCTACCGCCCGTCCGTCCGACATTTCGATGATCCGGTCGGTCATCGCGGCGAGGGCGCGGTTGTGCGTGATCATCAGGATCGTTTGGCCGTGTTCGTCGGTCAGCCGCCTGAAAATACGGATTATATTGTCGGAGTTTTCCGAGTCGAGGTTGCCCGTGGGTTCGTCGGCGAGCAGCACCCCGGGGCGTTTCACGAGCGCCCGGGCGATGGCGACACGCTGTTGCTCTCCCTGCGACAGTTCTAGGGGTTTTGCTTTTCGCTTGTGCGCCAGCCCGACGCTTTCGAGCACGCCGTCGATCCGCGCGGCCTTATCGTTGGTGTCTCCGAGGATGTCGATCGCGATTTTCAGATTGTTGTAAACGTTGAGCGAGCTGATCAGGTTGAACTTCTGGAAAACGAAACCGATCTTTTTACGACGGTAGCCCGTCAGTTCCGAATCGCCGGCAGACGTCACCTCGAAGCCGTCGACGGTTACAGTCCCGTCCGACGCCTCTAGCATGCCGCCGAGGATGTACAGCAACGTCGATTTTCCGCACCCCGACGGGCCGACGATCGACGTGAACTCGCCCATGTCGACGTCGAACTCGAGGCCGCGTAGCGCCGGTACGATGACCTTGCCCGAGCGGTAGTCCTTATATAGATCTCTTACCTTGATCATGTTGGTATCATTCGTAACTCAGTGCCGCCACCGGGTCCTGGCGAATTGCCACGTAGGCGGGATACAGTGCACCGAGAACGCCGCCCGCAACGCCCATTACACTTCCGATGAGCACCCATACCGGCGTAACTTCGACCGTGAGCAAAGGGTACAGAACCGCCATCACCTTGACGGCAACAAAAGTGAACCCAAACGCCAGAATCACGCCCGCGATGGTCAGTATCACCGACTCCAGCACGATGTTTCCCATGATGAACGCCTTCGAGGCGCCCAACGACTTGAGGATGCCGATCTCTCTCGTCTTCTCCATTATAGTAGAATACATCGCCAGCAGGATGACCAGCAGGCTGACGACCAGTGTCGTCACCGTGATCGCTCCAATAAACTCTTTCAGTCCGCTCATCGAGTTGGCCATCTGGTCGGCAAAGTTTTCCAACATCTGGACCTGGACGCCCTTGTTGCTCTCTTCTATTGCGGCGGCCGTCGCCTTGACGGCGTCTGGTGACTCGCACTTGACGAAGAACAGCGAGACGCGGCCTTCCTGGTGGAGCATCTCCTGCAGCTGTGACATCATCATGAAGATGCGCGCCCCGATTCCTTCCTTGGATATACCGGTGACGTTGAACGTGGACCCGAGAAGTTCGATCTCGTCGCCCACGGCGAGTCCCGTCGCTGCGGCCATGCGCGAGTCGACCACAAGGTCGCCGGGATGTTGCAGGCGTACGCCTTCAACGATCTCCAGACCGCCACCGATCGTGGAAAACTGGTCGGGATCGATGCCGTAGACGACGTAGAAGTTGTCGCGAAAGGTCGTTGTCCAGGTGACAATCGGCGATATCGCCTCAACGCCCGGAACTTCGGCGATGAGTTCCCGGTACGCTTCGGGCAGGACGCCGCTCTTGAGAGCGAAGAAGTTGGTCGCGCCAGCCTGCTGGACTATGATGTCGGCGCCGACGTTCTCGATTCGTTCGGCGACTTCGTTGATCGATCCCTTCGTCAGCCCGACGAGGACGAGCAGGAGCGTGATGCCGAGGCTGACCGCCAGAACGCTGATCAGACTCCGGACCTTCTTTTGCAGTATATTGGCAATTGGCAGTGTCACGTCTCTGTCCGGGTTTTTTCCACCGGCTTGACTTCGACGCCGTCCGGCGCCTGAAATTGAAAGGCGCTTTCGGGGACATTTTTCGGGTCGAGTGTGATCGAATTGAAATCGAGAAATACAGAGCTGCCCGAGACCAGGTCGTGGAGGGAAAGGCTCGATGGATACAGCCGTCCTTCCAGGTCAGCGTACTTCCTCCTCTTTATCTCGAGCTGCGCGAGTCCGTCTTCATCAAAACGCACCTCGTAGACAACGGTGAACCGTTTTCTCTCGATCCACAGTTTCCTCTCCACCAATCCGCGCGCGTCGCGCGCATAAACGGTCAATACGTAAACGGAGTCCTCGTCCTGCACGTCGAAGACACCGGCGACATCCACCGGTTCCACGAACAACGCCCTGGATAGATCACCGGCATTGAGATAAAGCTCGAGCGAATCGTCGCGGCTCCATGCAAACTCTGCCGGCCCGGTATATACGACATCGTCTCGCGGGATGTGGAACCAGAAATCGTTCCCGTCGCTGACCAGAGTGAAAAACGTCGGGATCAGACGCTTGTACCCTTTCAGATGCAATCCCCGGTCGGGGTGGTTTTCGGCGAGTATCATGCCGCTGCACCGTCTTACCTCGTTGCCAGGGCCTTTTTGCAACCCCATACCGAGCTTGCCCTTCAGCGCCGCGATGGACGCGCTGTCGCGATTGAGCCGATCAACCAGCTCGTTCGGCGTGGCGGTGCGAGTCGGCAGGTTTGAGTAGTCGATCATTTTCAGGCCGCTCCCACCACAACCCGTCACAGCGGCGGCAAGAACAACAATGTACTTGACCGCGCGACAGACGTGTCTTCTCACTTTCATGGCGAGATTCTTTTGCGGGACTGCAAATATTGTCGCATTCCTTCTCGCACAACGCCCTGGCGCGCGGGAACTCCGGTTACGCAAACCTGGACAGAAGCTGCTCCTTGACGAGCGTCAAATACGATTTATCGCAATAGCTCCGGATCGCTACGTAGCAGCCCTTGCACCGATTGTTGGTCGAGAACTTTTCAATGAGTTCGCCCCTGGAACGATGTTTCAAAGGCTTGTGGGCGCACGGGCGGTAGTATCCCTCGGGCGTGATGAGCAGGAACCGGTGCCCTGCCATACACCCCGGGATACCGCCTTCGGTAAAAAAGCGGTACGTGTCGTTGAGGGTCGAAACCGGGTTTTTGACGCCGGCTCCTTCCTTCTGCATCTGTATTAATTCATCCAATTGATCCCTCAGAGTTTTTAAGTCTGCTTTCGAGGACACCGTGTACGACCGGTCGCCGGTCCTCAGGGCAGAGTATGCACTATACGATATAAGTGCGCCCCAGCCGTCGGCGATTTTGCACATCTGTGTGAGGAGACCGACGTTCTGGCTCGAGATTGTCGAATTCATGGCGATGTTCATTCGCCCCTCGGCCGTCAATTGCGGCACGATTGTTTCCAGGTGACGGAACAGCCCGGGGATCCGGCGGAACTCGTCGTGCCTCTCGTCGGGAAAGTCGAGCGAAATGGAAAACTGGTCAACGCCGGCGTCGCACAATCTCAGGTACTTTTCCCTGTCGAGCAGGCTGCCGTTAGTCACCAGGATGAGATACGGGACGCCGTTTGGTTTCGTGATCTCCCGGGCGATATCGACTATGTCGTCGCGCAACAGCGGCTCACCGCCGGAGAGCTGGACGGCCAATGGACGCAGCTTTCGGTAGTGTTCGCCAATCTGCCGGGGTGTCAATGGTATCTCGTCTTCGAGAATCCCGCCCTTGTCGCAGTGACGGCAATCGGCGTTACACGAAGACGTAACCTCGAAGGATACAACGAGGGGCTTGTTCGTCAGGATGTTGTAGTTGCCCCGGAGGAACAGCTTCATGGCGTACGCGATTCCGAGTTTTTCCATGACTGCGATCCCTTTCCTGGTCGAACCGGTTAATGCTTTTTTATCTGGTGAGTTCGGCGGTCTCTGTGGTCGCCTTCTTCTTGCGTGCCCGCCACTCTTCGATGGTGACCGAATGCTTGGCCTCGACGCGTGTGCGATGATTCGGCCCCGAGTTGTACGTGCAAAAAGGGAACATCCCTTCCGGCGTGGAGTAGTGGACCACGCACCGCTTTACACGCTCAACGTCGTAGTTGTACCGGTCCTGGAAGTGCATCGCCGCCGCCATCAGCGTACGGTAAGTCGTCTCCCCCGCTTTTCCCCGGCCGGTCTTTTTGTCGGTCAAACCCTTGATTGCGTGCATGAACGCCTTGACGTTCATGCCCTCAGGGGCCTCTTCGGGCTTGAAGTGCTTCCTGAACAAGAACGGCACCCTCATCTTGTGGATCCACTTGAAGCGCGAGCGCTCGATCTTGTCGGCCAGCTCGTCCATCTCGGTGAACATGGCTTCGACGTCGAACAGCCTGGTGACCGGCACGGCGTTCTTGTGCTTGTCCACGACAAAGTAGGTGCCGGACGAGCAGGTCGGGTGCGACGTGGCCGTGATCTTGGGATCTCCCGTGATGGCCGCGAACAGCCGGGAGAGCGGCGCCACAATGGAGAGTGGGTAAACATCGCGCATGACGTCGATCAATCCGGTCTCGGCCAGCTGGTTGGCCAGGTCGCCCAGCGTATAGCGCTGCGCCTCGCGCTCTTCGGTCGAGATCCGGCCGGTGAACGCCACCGGCTGGTAAGAGATCGCGGTCACCACATGGATGTTGTCGAGGGCGAACTGCAGGATCTTGGGGACCTGGTCGTCGTTGACCCCCCGGACGATCGTTGGCACCAGGCAGGCCTTCATCCCCGCCTGGTGGATGTTCTCCAGCGCCCGGCGCTTGATGTCGAAGAGCTTGCGACCACGGGTAAACTCGTAAACCTCGTCGTCCACGCCGTCGAACTGGAGGTAGACGGTGTGGAGTCCGGCTTCGGCGCACTTCTTGGCAAACTCCGGATCGGCCAGCTTGATGCCGTTACTCGCGATCTGGATGTGGGAAAAGCCCAGTTCGTTCGCCTTGCGAATGGCGTCGAAGAAGTGGGGATAGATCGTCGGCTCGCCCCCGGAGAACTGCACCGCCGAGGCGGGCACCGGCCGGTAGGCACGGAGTTGCTCGAGCTGCCGGACGATCTCGTCGAGGTCGGGCTCGTAGACGTAGCCCGCTACGTTGGCGTTGGCGAAACAGATCGGGCATGTGAGGTTGCACCGGTTGGTGAGGT
>CBDVBX010000225.1:0-5781 GCA_965372335.1 uncultured bacterium
GGGGGATTGAGCGTGAGGCACTTGCGGTGCGCGGCCAGGCCCTCTTCAATATTTCCCTTGTACAGCGACACCTCTCCGACATAGAACCAGTAGACCGCATCCTTTGGGTGGTACTTCGTTCCCTCGCGGGCGGCTGCCAACAGTTCGTCCGACAACCCCGCCTTTTCCAGCAGCGAGACCAAGTATAAGCGCGACTTAATGTAGTCCGGGTGCCGGGCGACGGTCTGTCGCGTAAGATCCAGTGCCTCTTCGCTCCGGCCCTGTTCATTATAGTACATCGCCAGTCGCACATACTGTCTTGGGTTGTGCGATATGTCACACGCCGTTTCCATCATTTCCGTCGCCCTGTCCAACTGGCCGCTGTCGTAATAGAAAATCGCCAGGTTCTCGTATGCATACGAAGCGTGCGTCCGGTCATATTCCAGAATGCGTTCGAATCGAGCCGTCGAACGGGCCGCCGAGGCATTCAAACCTACCCACGCGACCACCAGCACGACGCACAACACAACGGCCGGACTGCTGAAAGTTCCCGCGTCCACCTGCATACGCGTCGCTCGGAAAAATCGGTTCACAACCAGGAGCGCCAAAGGGACCAGGCCGAGACTGATCATCGTGAAGAGGTCCCAGTCGCGAGCCATTCCGATTTCCGGTTTGAACAAAAACAGATAAATGACGCACGGGAACAAAATCAACAAAGCGAAATGCCGCTCGGCGGTCATGGCGAACCACCCCGTGGCGCCGGCGCTCCTGTCTGGATTGCCAGCCGGCCTGCTCGAACGCTTGCGATTGAGCCACGCCATGACTGCGAAAAGCGGCAAGATCGGCATCAGTATGAGTATCTCGTTTAGAACATCCGCCAGGTGGATGGGAGAAAACAGTCCGTACGACTCCTCGTTTCCGCGAAAAGGGAGATAGTACTTGTCCAGTCCTACGAATCCAGCGGCGACGGCGCCGACAATCAAAGCGATCGTCAACGCCGGCCCTGCGTACTTTTCGACCATCGCGCGCCGCCGTCTCGCCAGTTTCCACGCGATCATGTACACAAGGGACGGAGTGAACAGAACAGCCTGTATGTGCGTGTAGAGGGCCACTATAAATATGGTAACCACGATCCATAGCCGCGCCCGGTCGTGGAAGTACATGAACCCGACCAGTACGTACAAAAACCCAAAAAACACAAGCGGTGTATAATTTTCCACGTAACCAAAGAACAGCAGGATTGTACTGGAGAACAGTGTGAGGACTAGAAGCCACAAACGAATTTCCGGGGAAAAAGGACCCCTGCGAAGGAGGCCCATTACGATATAAACGAAGAACGCCCCTAGTAAGTAATTGAAGACACGAATCCCAAACACCGGATGTTTGTTGAACATGCCGGAAATCACTTTTGCGGTGCCATAGTAAAAAAGAGTCGCGCCCGGCGCGATGCGTTCCTCAGTTACGATCGCCTTGGCGCTGCGCATGATAACCTTATCATTTCCTTCCCACGCCGCGCCAAAGCTCTGGGCGATGAGTTGCCCATCGCCGAGCAGATTAGTCGACGTCCTAAGCCCCGCGAACACAAGCACCGACGCAACGGCGATCACCGTCATCGCGACATCGACGCCGCGACCGCCGTGTTTGAGCGTCTGGGAAAGCCCGAGCAGCCACGAGTACAAGCGCCGGGCGACCGGAGGCAGAAACGCCGCCGCGATCACCGCGAGCGCCGCCAGGCGAACTGAAGGGGAGTAGAAAGCGAGGTGATTGATACCCCACAGTTGCGCCCGGGGCAGAAATGCCGCCACTGCCACCAGCGCAAAGACGGCGAAAACAGCCAACGTCAGCGGCCAGGTCGATACCGGCGCGGGCTGTGGTGGGGTGCTTTCTGACGTGGAGGATTTACGCTTCATACCCAGGAATTACCTCGAATCCGATCCTGTCCCTCGGACTTGTGACGTTAGCCGCTTCATCTCCTGCACCATTGCCGGCGTCGGATTGAGTCTACTACATGATTCGAACGCTTTTAAACCTTCTTCCGTCCTGCCGTTGGCCAGGTAAGCGTTTCCGAGATAAAAGTGGTAATCGGGTATACGTGGCGAATTTTCGATTCCCTCCAGGGCAACCTCTATCATCTCGTCGGTCGCACCGCGTTTGACCAGAATACCAAGGAGTAGTTTTCTGGCTTCGTCGCCCTGCGGTTTGGTGTCGAGATATGCTCGAAGCATATCTGCAGCGGTCCCGTGGTCGCCGGTACGGTAGTACACACGACCCAGGTTGTGCAGATAGCGTGGATTTCGCGACGTTTCGTACGCCGATCGTAACGCGTCCGCCTGCATGGTATACTGGTGGTTATCCTCGTAAAACCGAGCTAGATTTTCGTACGCGTAGCCAGAGTGAGTGGGGTCGTATTCGAGGATGGCGCGGTAGCGAGCAGCCGACCGTTGCGGATTGGCGTTCACTCCTACCCACGACACCACCAGCGCCAAACACACCGCCACCGCCGGCGCGGCGACTGCGGGCGGAAATCTCCGCTCGGAGTGGCGTACCAGAGCGAGCAAGCCCGGCGCGGCCAACCCAAAAAACGTAAAACAGTACAAATCCCAATCGCGCGCCATTCCCAACTCCGGCCTGAACAAAAGGAGAAAGAGGGCTGCTGGTATGGCCAGACACCAGGCAAACGCATATGTGTTTCGGAACGTGACCGTCTCCTCGGCGCCGCTTCTCCAAAATTCACGTACGGCCAATACGGCGAGTAACATCCACGCCGGGCATAACAACAACACCTCGTTGGCCACGTCGGCGAGGTGGACGGCGGATATCACCCCGACGCCAGACTCGTCTCCGCCGAACAATGGAAGAAATAACCGGCGGAACGCAGGCGTAAAGAAAGCTGCGACTGTTCCGATCACGGCTAATACCCCTACGGCGAGGGTGATCCGGATGCCGCCGCCGGGGCTTCTTTTCACACCGACCGTCCACACCACCAGCCACACGTATGATGGCAGTAACAGTAGTGACTGTACGTGGCACAGTACGCCCGCGAGCAATACCAACCCGGGTGTGGCCACCCGGCCTTCTCCCGAGACGGCGCGCAATGCGGTCGCGATGTACACCGCGCCCAGAGCCATCGCCACTGTGTAGTGTTCGATGTACCCGAAGAACAACTCAATTGCACCGGAAATCAACGTCAGCGTTAGTATTAGGAGTTTGACCGCATCGGGCCAGCCGGTCCGGCGGATAGCGGCCAACAACCCAACCAGCACGGCGGCACCCAACACGCAGTTGAGGATCCACATTCCGCCGTCCGGTGAGGCACCGAACCGCACACCCACAGATGACGCGAAATAGTTGATCAGTTCGGTGAACGGGTAAACGCGCTCGGAGAGAGTGACTTGCTCGAAGTAGTCTCTGATACTCCAACCCTGTTCGGCGGCACCGCGAAAGTTGGCGGCGATGAAGTATCCGTCTCCAAGGAGTTTTGTGGACGATCGGAACGCTGCTAAGACGACTAGTGCCACCACGCCGGACAGGGCAATGGCATTGACACCGCTTTCGAGGCCGCGAAAAAAGGGGCGAAAGAGCCACAGGAGTCCGCGCCAGGCGACAGCGGCGAACGGTGGGACAAAGAACAACGCCGTTACGCCCAACACAACGAGCCGTATCCGCGGAGAAAAAAACGCCAGGTGGTTTACACCCCACAACCGCGCATCCGGTTGATAAGACGCGGCGGCGAACACGGCAAACGTACCCGCCAACGCCAGCCAACACACCCACAGCCAGACCGACGCGCCGTTTGGCGTATCGGTCCTGTCCCGGGAATCGGCGTCTGCTTGGCCGCCGTTACTCGAGAAATCGTTCGGCTGCGTAAATAGGCTCAATATCGGTAGGGATCGATTTCAGTTTCTCCAGTTGGTGCTCGACTTCCGGCGTCATTTCGCCGTACTTGGCAATGAACGCTTCTGCGGCGGCGTAATCACCCAGCGCTTGGATCATACACAGTTCCCGCGTCATCGAACGCACAGCTTCCGGCATCTTGTCTAGGTTGATGCGATAACGGCCGGTCTCGGCGTCGAGCGTAAAGGCGCCCTTCTCCTTCATATAGTTGTACTCCATCATGTTCGCCATGCCGTGGGCGCTGGTGGCGCCGAAACGGATCGCACGAAAGAAGCCGGGCAAAAAGTTAACGTACGCCTTGGTGCCGTGTTCTTTGGACAGGTAACCTTGTTCGACCAGATACGCAGTTTGATACAACCCCATGATATCGGCCTTCGCCTCCTCCAACGGGGGGTACAGCGTTTTCAGCTCGAGGCTGACCGTCGTCTCGGTGCCATCGGGCAGCCGGATGTTGCCCGGCCCCAAACCGTGCGACAGTTCGTGCATCAAGACGTTGGTAAAATAAATCTCGAATTCGACCATGCCCCGCTGCACAGGGTCGAGCACGATATCGGCGATGGGTACCAGGATCTTGTCGAATTTCGCGCGAGAGATATTCTTGAGCATCACTTTCTTGCTGCCCTTGGCCTCGCGAACGCGCTCATCGTTGGGCAGGTTGAACGCGATCGTCTGCACGCCCGCTTTGGTGTCACCACCTGCAAACACGACGTCGACCACGCTGATCGGCGATTCGCTGCCCCGGCTGAGGTTCTTGTGTTCGTCGGGTATGGGCAGGTGGCGTTCCATGCCGGGTAGAAAGTCTTTTAGGTCCACGAGCTTGCGGCTATCCGCCGGATGCCGGATAGCGATGAATGCTTCGAATGCGGTTTTGTACCCGAACAGGTTGTCCTCGTACACCTCGTACGGACCGATGGTGACGTCGATGATGTTGTCTTCAACGTCCATCCAGTCCACATCGCTCTGGTAGTAGTCGTTCGATGCGAACGCGGCGGCGCGGGAACGAAGGAAAGTGGCAAAGGTCGTGTAATCGACCGTTTCCCCGAAAGCGTCGGCATTTTGGGGGGCGGTCAGGATGTCGGCGGCCTCGTTCATGAGACCCGACGCCTCGGTCAACAGGTCTTTGTATTCTTCGCTGTACGGCACCGCGACCAGCCCGGCGTCGGTACGTCGGATGCACGTGAAAAAACCTCTAAACGCAACCGCCTGATCGGGGTGCGCGTCGATCCACGCGTTGAACTCCGCCTCGGTGATATCCGACGGATAAAAAGCGGCGCCGGCCGGCTTGCCGAGGTCGCCGATAAACGGCGCGCCCTCCTCGAGGCGGTCCCACGGCCCGAAGTTGATGCGGAAGAAGTGGTACAGGTCGTTCGCCAATTCGTGATTGTCGCCGTCAACGGCAGAGGCTTGCGTCAATTCTCGTCGCAGGTCGACGTTGCCACCCCACACCTGTCTCAGAAATATCTCATCCATGATGCCGCCCGCTTTGACCAGTTTGACGAGGGCGTCGCGTTCCGGCTGGGAGATCACGGACTCGTCGTAGCCGAGGTTCACTTGGGCGTACTTCTCGATCTGTTGTTGCAACTGAGAGTGGGAAATGTGTTGTGGCAACTCGATCGTGGCCTCCCTACGTTCCGTACACGCCGGCATCAACAAAGCTGCCGTCAATACCATCGCGAAGGCACTGACAATGGCTCGTTTTCTCATTAGTGACTCCTTTTGGATTCGACGCTGCCGCCCGCAGGCACCAGCGCCCGGAGGCTTGGCCAAAGTGCCATTATCCCGAAATTCACACCGAATGTAAAGACGCCGGCCTGGCCGAAGCACTTCGACGTAACTCATTGACAAATAGGCTCCTAAGCCCCCAGCCGGTTTTCGACCGCACCCTGTACCGCTCGTACCGCGTTGCGG
>CBDVBX010000226.1:0-5697 GCA_965372335.1 uncultured bacterium
GGGGTGAACAGCGTCAGGACCCGCAGCGGTCTACAAAGGCCGCGGCGCCAACCCGAGCCGTGCCACCCCGCGTTGCGGGGCCAGAGCGGCGAAACTCGCGGTCGTCCGCCCCACAACGACAGACGCGTCGACGCCGCGAAACAAAGAACTAGCTTTGGTCGAGGAGGTCGAGTTGTCGGCGGATGGATTCGTTGTCGGGGTCGATCTCCAGGCACTTCTTCCAGTGTTGCCGCGCCCGCTTCACGTCGCCCCGTTTGTAATACGCCCCCGCGATGTTATTGTTGAGCACGAAGTGGTCCGGTTTGTAGGATAGCCCCTTCTTGAACAAACGAATCGCCTCGCGGTAGTCGCCCTCGTCGAAGCGCATCGCACCCATCTGGCTCCACGCGCCCGGGTGGTGGGGATCATTCTTCAACACCTGCATATACATCAGTCCCGCCTGTTCCTTTTGCTTGCGCTTCGTGTAGTTCACGCCGCGCTCGAACATCGTCTTGGGTATTGCGGTGGCGTCGATTCGATCTCCGGTCTCCGCCAATGACCTCTCGGCCTCCGCCAGCGCTTTCGACGCGTATGTGTGGGTGGGTTGGAGGCGCACCGCCGTTTCCAGTTCCTCTACCGCACCCGAGTAGTAGCCGGTTCTTTGATAAGCGATCCCCAGATTGTAACGCGCGTCGACAGACAGCGGCCGCAGCTCCAGTGCCGTCTTGTATTCGAGAATGGCCAATTCGATATAGTCAGCCGCATTGTCCGGCTCTTCGGTGGCAAGATCCGAATACACCGTCCCCACCACCGTGTGGTTAAAGCCGAAGTCGTAATTCATCATCGGCCAGGAGACAAATACGGCGGCAGCTATGCCAACACCGACCGCGATACCAGCGCGGCGCCACAGCTTTTTCTGCAGCGCCTCGACCAGTTTCCACGCGCCCACCACGGCGAATACGATGAGGAACGGCACCACTGGCAGGCGGTAGCGCGCCGTTATAAAAAAGGGGACTAGAGAGACCATGTACACCAAGACAAAACCGAGGTAGAGCCTCATTACCGCCGACGAGGCGAGTGTCATCACCGCCAACACCATTCCCATGACGGCCAACGGCGCGACCAGCTTGAAACCGACGAATAGCGCCGACAAAAAAGGCGTGTAATGAATGGCGAGAAAGTATTTGTTGTGGTGGTTGGGTATCTCGTAGTGGTTCCAAAACAAACGGAACTTGTGGGCGAGGAGCGCGAGCGCATCGCCTGGGTGCTCCCGGAAAAAGTCGAGTGCCCGCGACGTCCAATACGCCGAGACCTCCGACGGTTTGAGGTTTTCTCGGCCCATCGCCGTTTCGGCCGCCTCGCGCGAGCTCAAGTACAGGCGAGTGTTGTCCAGCCCGGACTCCGGCGGGAGCATATAGATCCCTTCGGCGTGCTCGTTGTTTCCGATGTAAAAGTTAACGCCGGCATTACTCGACACCAACACGAAGTCGTTCGAGACGGCGTAGTTGCGAAGCGTGATGGGTGTAACCGCCGCCACGCACCCGATGGTGAACAGAACCGCTGGTAGCCAGCGCCGTGCGACGAACGACCGGCCGAAACCGGTGAAGATCCAGATCAGCGCAAACGGCGCGAACACCAGCACGTTGGGCTTGCCCAATCCGGCCATCCCCAACAGCGCCCCCGACGCCAGCGCCAGCAAGGGCGGCTTCCAACCCATCGGCATTGCGGCCGAACCCTCGCGTATCTTTGCCTCGGGGTCGACGAGGAACGTCAACAGTAGCAGCGACGCACAGGTGAACGTCAACACCAGCGGTATCATCAGGAGGTCGCCGTCGAAAAAGGCAAACGTGCCGTATAAGGCGGCGGCCACGCCGGCGGCTAGAGGGGCCGCCGGTGCCCACGGCGCCACCCGCCGGGTGAGCAGGTAAATCAACACACAGTTGACGCTTCCGAACAGGAATTGAAGGATGCGAAGCGCGGTGAAGTTGGTACCGAAGACCGAATACACCAGCGCCATAAAGTACGGGTACAACGGACTGCTGTGAAAATAGGCCTCGCGTCCAACGAGGTCGCCGGCGACGATGTCCAATGCGCGACCGTGGTAGATTAGGGAATCACCCACCGGATGGTCAAAAAACGGTACGTCTTTGAACTCGAAGAAATAAACCAACCGAAGCACCGCCGCGATGACAAACACGGCGATCACCATGTATAGATCTTTTATCTGCTCTTCGGATGCGTCTTCTCGAAGCCAGGACATAACACCGGTGGCAACGCCGCCACGCCCTTTGGATTTCGAAGACTTGGTCGCCTTCGAGGACTGCGCCGATTTCTGCGCCGATTTCCCCCCCTTCGGGGACTTCGCTGTGCGGCGTTGAGATTTGGCTGATTTTTTGCTAGGTGTCATGATAATCCCATGATCCTTCGACTCTTTCGACTTGTCAACGATTGAACACAGCTTATAATAGAGGACCCAGTTCACCCGCTGCGAGGAGTTTTCTTGCCAGATCCTGAACACATCGTACCGTGGGACTCCGACGAATGGGACGGCTACGTCGCCGGCCACCCGGCGTCCACCCTTTACCACACCTCGCAGTGGTGCCGCATCGTCGCGGAAATCGGCGGTTACATACCCCGTTGTTGGGTCACCCGCGAGGGCGGCCGGATCACCGGCCTCTTACCGGCCCTCGAAGTGCGAAGCCGGTTGACGGGCAACCGCCTGGTCTCGCTCCCGTTTTCCGACGTGTGCTACCCGCTGGCCAAAGACGCGGCCACTGCCCAATCGCTCGTGAGCGCCGCCCTCGACCTCCGCAATGATCGCCGACTGGCATTTTTCGAATTGCGCGGCGCTCCCGCTTTACCGGGCGTGGAGGACGGCAGTCATGAAACCGGATTGCACGAAGAATCGGTCCCCGAGCGCATGGATTTCCAGGCGAAACGGCACTTTTACGGCTACGTGGTACCGCTATCCACCGACACCGAATCGGTACGCATGACCTTCCGCAAAAAGTCGATCCGCCAAACGATCTCAAAGAGTTTGAAACTGGGCGTGACCATTCGGCGGGGTGACGACGCCCACGATTTGAAAACGTTTTATCATCTGTACGCCCTCAACCGCAAACGCCACGGGATTCCCCCGCAGCCCTATCGGCTGTTTACCACTATCTTCGCCACACTTCGCGACGAGCCCGAGGCGCGACTGTACATAGCGGAACACGAAGGCCAGAGTATCGCCGCCCTGGTCGTCATCCGTTATAACGGCGTGGCGTGTGCCAAGTACGAGGGCGTCAACGAGAACTGCCGTCACCTCCTCCCGGTAAACCCAATGATTTGGCAGTCGATCCAGGATGCGTGTGTTGCCGGCGACCACACGTACGACTTCGGGCGCACCGCCGGAGATAACCGGGGTCTCAACGAATTCAAGAACCGTTGGGGTACTCGGCGAATCGAACTGCCATACTTTTTTTATCCGCCGGGCGAGGGGCTGAGTGTCGTCAAGAGCAATTCGCTCAAATACAGGCTGTTTACCGCCGCTTTCCAGCGCATGCCGCTGGGACTGTCCATTCGCGTGGGCGAACGAATCTTCCGCCACTTCGGGTAACGAACACCCGAAGTGGGTGCGCCTTGCCGGGCGCACCCACGAAAAACGCCCCCGGTTGTCCTGCCGGGGGCGCTTCGCGTACGCGATATCAATCACGCACGGGCCTCGTTCCTGTAGTCCATTACTTTGGTACTAGCCTTCTCTCTCCTTTTGTGCTATCAGTTCGGCGCGCTTCTTCAACTGCGTTTGACGGGAGATTTGCTTTCTAGCGTAACCGCTCCACGGTTCGTCCTTGAGTTCGACCGCCTTGCTGAACTTGCTGATTGCCGCATCGTATTGTTGTACGTCCTCGAGCAGTTTCCCCCAGATACTGTAGAGCCACGCTTCCTGCTCCTGCTGCTCGATACCCTCCTTGATAACCGCGAGGGCTTCGCCGCGCGCACCGGTGGAGCGGTAGCAATCGGCCAGCGGACCGTACAAACCGTTCATCTTACCGCCGAGTTCGCGGACTCGTTCGAACGATTGCTTTGCTTTGTCCTTTTCGCCCTTCTGATAGTACGCGATTCCCATGTTCCGGTACGCGCCCGAACTGTTCGCGTCGACGTCCAATAACTTTTTCAGGTAGTGAATGCTCAGGTCGTAGTTCTGCTCGTTGAGATAAATGAGGGAGAGACGCTTTAAGAACTTCGTGTTGTCCGGCTCTAGCGTGAGTCCTTTCTCCAACCAGTACTTAACTTGCGTCTTTTGACCGAGTTTGTCCTCGATGACCGACATGGCGTCTATTGCAACCACGTTGTCGGGCTCCACTTCGAGCACAGCTTTGAAATGCCGCCGCGCGTCTTCGTAATTCTGAACTGATTTCTCGAACGCCCCGAATTGCATGAGCACTTTGACGTTCGTCTCAAGTTCCAGTATTTGCTCGAAGCACTGGCGAGTCTTTTCGGTATCGTTGAGCTTGCGACAGTTGTACGCCTTGCGCAACAGCACTTCTTTGGTGTCCGCGCCGTATTGGAGGGCTGTGTCGTACGCGTCGTTGGACGATTCGTACTTCGCGTTGAGGCTCCTGGTGTAGCCCAGCATCATCCATCCGTCGACCATGTCTGGTGCGGTGGCGGTTACTTCCTCAGCCAGCCTTTCGGCCTCTGTGTAGTCTTTTGCTTCGATGAGTGTTTTGACGGTGCTCAGCATCACGTCCGCCTTGGTGGCGAACACCGGATCACCGCCTACGGTCGGCTGGTCACTGTATTGAGCAACGGCGGCGGGCGCACCCAGTAGTAACAGGCACCCCAACACGCAGCTAGCCCCTATGTACACGAGAAAGCGAGATGTCATGATACGTCCTCAGGGTCGATACACTAGATCAATTCCCGTGCCAGCGATCGAGTCTTTTAACGAGTATAGGGGATGCAGGCATACGATAGGGGCGCATGCCACATGCAGGACTCACCGTTAAGTAATGAAATATCAGTCGGATTGTCAAGGAGTTCCTCAATAAGTTTGACGGTCCAATCCGACATCGGGGTCCGGGTCTCCGGAGTTTTTCCGGCTTCACCTTCGCCCCTCCAGGTCGTAGAACCGTAAACGAATCAACCGCCTGGCGGGTATTTCGTCAACCCAGTTGACACAAGCGGGGTGGGTGCCCCGATGCCAACCGCGCGTTCGACGGCAAATTTTTCCCACTGCGGGGCGACAAGCCACAACCAACTGTATTTAAATATGTTGCTTGTCCCTGAGCGTCTTCCCGTATACGGCGCCGATCAGCCCGCCGGAGACCCCCCACGTGATCACCGTCCACAGAACGGCGGTGACCAGCCCTGCGGCCGGAGTATCGGCGGCGGCGTACACGTGTAGGTTCGTGGGGATGCTGCCCAACGCCCCCATCAACATGCCGAATCTCATCCCCTCGGCCCACGGTTTTCTTCCTCCGTAGGCCTTGGGAAAAATGTAGGCGAGCAGCAACGAGGTCACCAGCAACGCGAACAGATGTGGCCCCACCAGCGGCTCCTCGCGCGGGTATCCGAACTGCCCCGGCGCGCCGCTGGGAAATACGATGGGGTAGAACGCCGCGCCGGCGAGAAACAGGAAAACGAATGCCGCCAACGCGGCCAGGAGAAGCTTGGGTGGCAACATCATCGGAACCTCCGGGTTACTGGGGAGTATCGTTCTCCTATTATAGC
>CBDVBX010000227.1:0-5692 GCA_965372335.1 uncultured bacterium
GGAAACGGCGTGGGATCGGGCGTCTATTTCTACCGCCTCGAGACTGGGAACCGCGCAATCACAAAGAAGATGCTGTTGTTGAAATGAGTTTTGGGACGGCGTCGATGCGCTCCTCGCTTCCAGTCCTCGCCGCTGAAAGCGGGAATTATACGCGGCTGCGAATGCCCGCTAGGGGCTCGGAGCTGGCATCGACGACGCCCTTGACCTTCGGCGCCCGGCTTGACTCGCTCACTCGACTTCGCCGTGGAGGAACCAACACTGCCGCCGGCGGTCGTAGTAGAGCCACAGACACCGGCCGGTCTCCGTGCGCACGTAGTAGTATTCGCGCCCGACCTCGCGTACCCACCAGCCGCCCGTGACCACGTACGGTCCGATCCGTTCCTCGACCAATCGGTCCTCGTACAGTGTGACCAGCGCCGCGCGCGGCTCGGCCTGTCGCCGCTTTGACAGCGCCACCGGCTTCGAATAAACCCTTCGGATCAACGGCCGCAGTACGACGTTTCGCGGTGCCGGCTCGGCGATTTTTCCAGCCGGCTCCCACTCGAACGCCGCTTCCGGTAGATGGCCGTCACGAAGCTTCGCCATCACGACGGCGTCTTTGCCCAGCTCTGCGCGCACGCGCGCCAGCGATCGGTTGGCGGCACCGATGTCGCGCGGCGACTGCTTCTCGAACAAGTCGCGCTGGCGGCGTGAGGCCGTGGTGCCTTCGGCTTCCAACTCGACTTCGGCAACACCCGATGACATCGTAATGCCCTCCAGGCGAAGGTGCACCAGGTCGAGGACCTGCTCGATTTCCAATGTGGGGCTGGCCGGTTCGACCCGCTCGCTCGCGCGGTCGCCGTCGTCGAAGACAAAACGCACGTGGAGCGCGGCAATCAGCTCGTCGCGTTTCGCCAGTTCCGAGTGCATCGGCTCGAGCAGACGTTCGATTACCGCCATCAACCGGTCGAGGTTGGATTCGGGGTAGTCGAAGACGGCGGTGCCGGAGGCCGGTTCGAGAGGGTACTGCGGCTGAAGCGGCGAGAACAGTTTCCCCCTGGCCAGCTGGTGAAGCCGGTGGATGTCTCTCCCGAACCGTTTGCGCACCCCCGATGCGGGAAGATCCAGAAAACCACCGAGCGTGGTCACGCCCAGCTTAGCCAGCGTGTCGCGCAGCCGCGGTTCGAACCCGAGCCGGTCGATCGGCACCTTGGCCGCGCGCGCCTGCTCCGCGGCCGGGTCGTCGAATACGGCGGTACCCTCGATCGTTTTGGCCACCGCGTAGGCGCCGAAAGACGAAAACCCGACCACCACCGACGCACGAAATCCCTCGTCGACGAGCGCAACGTGAATTGTCTCGGCCCACTCACCGAGGGACGGATAGATCAATGAGAGTCCCGAAGCCCCCAGCCAAAAAACACCCGGTTCGTGCTCCGACGGCTCGACGTCGGCGGTGAACGTCCGCAGCCGCCCGGCCAGCCGGTTGACGGCGGCCGAGATCTCCGAGTCCGGCACCGGGCCCGCGCGCAGCTGGCGCGAGAGCGAGAGTGCGGCGGCGTAACGTATACCGGGCAGGATCCGCCGCGTCCTCGCATGCTGGTTTACCCACAGCACCACCCCCTGCGCGTTCTCCCGGTCGACGACCGCGGCGGGGAGGGATCGCCACGCCGGCCGGCGCCCGAGGAGCAGCTGCAGCGGGAACTCGTCGAGGTTAACGCAGGCGATTCGTTGCACGGCCGGGCTCCGATTCGGTATACCCACACGACAGACAGCGCACTTCCAGTGCACTTCCAGTGCACCTATCGTAACAGACAATTGTCTGCTATACAAGAACAGCTTTGTAATTGGTTGTTATATAAAAAGATGGTTGAGCGGCATCCAATGGCGGCGGCGTCAGTCGGCGTCGCTGGGTTTGCCCCACAACTCGTCGAGACGTTCGTCGCGGCCGCAACCGCGCCGGTACTTCATGTAGTGATCGGGGTTCTTTTTGTAGAAGTCTTGGTGGTACTCCTCGGCGGAATAGAAAGTCGACGCCGCGACGATCTCGGTGGCCGCCACGTGATTGAGCCGCTCTTCTATCTCCTTCTTCGCTTCCTCCGCGATTCGCCTCTGTGTGTCGTCGTGGTAAAAAACCGCCGTGCGGTACTGGGTGCCCACGTCGCAGAACTGACGATTGGGTGTGGTGGGATCGATGTTCCGCCAGAACACCGCCAGCACGTCCTTATATCCGACCCTGTCGGGATCGAATTCGACCTGAATCGCTTCGGCATGACCGGTCGTGCCGGAACACACCTCTTCATAGGTAGGGTTTTTCTTCTCCCCGCCGGTATAACCGACGGTCGTGGAAATCACACCGTTCAGTTTGTCGAACGCCGGTTCCATACACCAGAAGCAACCACCGGCGAACGTGGCGACGGCGGTCTCTTGCTTTTTACCGTCACCGGCCCACGCCTCGCCACCGGACACGACGCCCAAAATCAACGCGGCCAGCGCGCCGCCCGTGACCGCCAGACTGATCAACATTTCGATCTTTTCGAACATCTCCATCGGTTCCCTTCGGAAAGCGTAGTTCGACTACGTATAAGATAGAGTATGATGGAGAGGAATCAAACCGCTACATACAAGACTAGCGGGTCGCATACTCTTGTATATTGTCGCAGAGGTGATGACACATGAGGTTTGCCGCGACACTCGTTGCGCTCACGGTCTTGTCCATTCCAATCGTTGCCAACGCAGACGACGACCGCACGCGCGTTGCGACGGTCTATGGACTCGAAGCATGGGACCAGGTCGAGGAGCTGCGATATACGTTCAACGTCAAGGTGGGTGAGAGAAAGGTTCGGCGTTCGTGGATCTGGCGGCCCAAGGACAAACGTGTGACGTTTCGCGATGAACTGTCGGAAGACGAACCGTTCTCGTACAACTTGGATGACGTCGGTGACAACCCCCCAGAAGAATTGAAAAACATCGACCATCGATTTATTAACGATCAGTA
This sequence comes from uncultured bacterium, assembly GCA_965372335.1. Classification (GTDB taxonomy): domain Bacteria; phylum Krumholzibacteriota; class Krumholzibacteriia; order WVZY01; family JAKEHA01; genus CBDVBX01. The sequence goes on from CBDVBX010000227.1 coordinate 2,975, forward strand.
CTGGTTATTATTTGCGCTTCACATCGCGTGGGACCAAGACGCTACCGTTACCCGCGTCGCCGATCAACCGCTCCCGATCGGCGAAGGCAGTGCGACGAAGTTGACCGTTCAGTACCCGGAAACGGGGGGCTATACGCCGGGCGACGCGTACGACATTTACATCGGGCCGGACGATCACGTCGTCCAATGGGTGTTCCGTGAGGGTGGTCAGGCGGACCCGTCGCTGGCGACCACGTGGGAGAACCACCAGCGTTTTGGGCCGCTGCTGATACCAACCGAATTCAAATCTGCCGATGGCTCATTTCGGCTGTGGTTCAGCGGCGTGGCCGTGATATCATCTCCACAATGACAACGATTCGGTTTCGTTTTTTTGTTTCTGTAATCGCGTTTCTACTGCTACCGCAACTCTCCGCGTTAGGAAATGAACGCCCCAAAGTTGGCCTGGCCCTCAGCGGCGGCGCCGCGCGCGGGTTTGCCCACGTGGGCGTGATCAAAGTGCTCGAGGAAGTGGGGATGCCGATCGACTGCGTCGCCGGCACTAGCATGGGCGCTGTTATCGGCGGTCTCTACGCGGCCGGCTACACAACCGCGGAAATCGAATCGCTATCCGTTCACGTCGATTGGGACGAGCTGTTCTCCGACGCCGTCGGCCGGCGCCCACTGGCGATGGCGTACAAACGGTGGGACGCCCGCTACGCGGTGACGTTACCGATGGACGGCTGGCGCCCCGTTCTCCCAGCGGGTTTGATCGCCGGCCAGAAGATCACGAAACTACTCTGTCGAATGACGCTCCCCGTTCAGCACGTCGACGATTTCAGAGCGCTCCCCTACCCGTACATGTGTGTTGCCACCGACATCGAGACGGGTGAAGTGGTCCAGCTCGACCACGGCAATCTGGCTGACGCCATACGGGCGAGCATGGCGATTCCGTCATTGTTCACTCCGGTGGTCATCGACGGGCGCCTTCTGGTCGACGGTGGTGTGGTTCGAAACCTCCCCGCCCAGGACGCCCGCGACCTGGGCGCTGACATCGTTATAGGCGTGGAAGCGGTTGAGCCCCTGTACAAAGAGGGCGAGCTCAACTCTATGATGCGGATCATGGATCAGGCCATTCACTTTCAAATCTCAGGGACGTCCCGCGAACAACGAGAACTCTGCGATATTTTGATCGTGCCGGAATCCGACAGGCCGGGCTACGACTTCAGCCAGGCGGAGTACTTCATCGAGCGGGGAGAGGCGGCAGCGCGCGCGATCCTCCCCCAACTGCGGGCGCTATCCGATTCGCTGCGCGCGCTGTCGAAACCGGAAAAGCACTGGAAGCCAGCGCGGCCGGAATCCGTAGTCGTCACTGAATTGCTGGTTGAAGGGTTGGAGAAAACACCGGCCCGCGTGATCGAAATGGAGCTCGATATCAAAACGCCGCAGCGGTTGTCGGTGGATGACCTCGACAAAGCGGTCGATCAGATTTACAAGTACGACTACTTCGAACGCGTCGGATACACGGTTGTGCCCACGGGAGATGGATCGCGGTTGACGGTTCGCGTCGTCGAGAAAAGCGAAAATTTATTTCGGGCGGGATTACGTTATGACAGCGAGACCAATCTCTCGGTTCTTTTGAACGTCACGCTACGCAGTGCGGGTATTCGAGGATCGGCGCTGGCGCTGGACGTCAAATTGGGAGAAGACTACGAGGGCGATCTGCGGTATTTCTTTCCGGCGGGCCGGTCGATTCGCGCGTTCGGTCTGCAAGCGAGGGCAAACGCCAGCCGCTCTTCGATCGATATTTATGAGGAAGGCGATAAGACGGCGGAGTACCGAACGACGTACGCTTTTGGTGAGCTGCTTTTGGGGACGATTTTCGCCAGCCGCTTGTCGGTTGTGGCGGGACTGCGTGGAGAGTATATCAAAGACCGCGTCGAGATCGGCGCCGAAGGTCTGCCGGAACCGGAAACCTATCTGGTGCCGTTTTTCGGCAGCTTACGGGTGGACACGATTGACCCGACGGTTTTTCCAAACCGAGGTCTTTTCGTCGATCTGCTCGCGGAAGCGACTTCCACGGATGCGGGAAGCGACGTATCGTTCACGCGATACCACGCGGACTGGCGGTTGTTCGTACCTCTGCATCGAAGGGTGTCGCTCCTGCAGACGCTGTACTTGGGCACGACAGCAGTCGGCGATGCCCCGCTTGCGTATTGGTTCATGCTCGGCGGGCTGAAGTCGCCGTACACGTATCTCGGCCCGGCGAACTGGTTCTTGGGTTTGGAGCGCCACGAGCGGTCGGGGCCCAATGTACAAGTGTTCGGGATTGGACTTCAGTGGGAGTGCTACCGGCGAACGTACGTGCTGTTTCGCTGGAACATCGGCAATACGTTCGAAGAATGGAACTCGAACCCGAAGTGGGACGACTACGTCCACGGCGGGGGAATCACGTTTGGTCTCAACATACCCAACGCACCGCTGGAGTTCACGGTGATGACGAGCACGGAACACGACATCCTCTACCAATTCACCATCGGCTACTACTTCTAATACTCTAGAGTTTCAGGCTCGCCGGCGGTGAGATCCTTAGATTCTAGGGCCGACCGACCGCGGCTTTCGAGGTTCTGGGGCGCATAGCTGGGGGGGCACTCCCGCTCGGGCAGTGCTCGCTAGCCGCCCTCTAGACATTGATATGCGGGCGGCTGCTGCGCAACTCGCTGTCGACCCCCACCAGCTATG
>CBDVBX010000228.1:0-5679 GCA_965372335.1 uncultured bacterium
CAGCAGCCCAGCTGGACGAGGCGGCGCTCGAACCGTACGAGAATGATACCGTTGTCGACATCACGATTTCCGGGCATAGCGTCACGAAGGACTACGTCATCTGGAGAGAGATCCACACCAAAGTCGGTGAACCGTTTCAGTTAGAATTGCTTCGTAAAGACCTGAGTCGGTTGGACAACCTTGGGATCTTCGCGTCGGTCAAAGTGGTGCCCGTTGAATATGCTATTGGGGTTGGGTTGGATTTTCATCTCAGGGAGGTGCCATGGATCATCCCCTACGTGGCGTTACGATACAACGAAGAGAATGGATGGTCGGGGGGACCGGCGGTGTCGTCGGTCAACCTTTTGGGTCGCGATATGTACTTGTCCGGCCGGCTGCTAGTTGGAGGCGTAAACACATTTGAGGTCGACTTTTCCTGGCCCTGGATCACGGGCAACCACGTCTCGTTCGATTTTCTGGGCGCGCACCTCGTCCGCGACAACGTAATCCTCGATTTCGAAGAAAGCAGCTATGAGATTAGCCCCTGGGTGGGCGCCTTCATCGGCGAGCACGGAAGGGCGAGGGTGGGGGTTTCGTGGCTCCGGATGCACAGCGATTCGGCCGGTATCACGCTCTCTGACGACAACGTAGACAACCTCTTCCGGGTGGGCGCGGCGATGGGCTATGACAACCGCGACTCCTGGCGAAATCCCCACCGGGGATGGTGGCACGAGGTCCAGGTCATCAAGACGGGTGGCCGTCTGGGTGGAGATGGTGACTTTTGGACCTGGGACTTCGATATCGAGCGCTACCAGCCGACCTGGCGCAATCAGACCCTCGCGATGGGATTGTTAACCACGTTACAGACTGGCGTAGTCGGTGTTGACGTACCCAGCTATTTACAATACTTTATGGGAGGCGCCAATTCTATCCGGGGCTACGAATACGAGGAGCTGGGTAGCGTACTCTTCGGCAAGAACCAGCTCATATTGACGTTGGAGTACCAGTTCACGGTACTGCCGATGAGGGCCCTGCCGATCTGGAAATGGGCGATTCCCGCTGGATTGGAAATCGCGATTTTCTCGGACACCGGTACGGCCTGGAGCTCGGATGACGAGTTCACCAGAGACCGCATTAAAACGGGGATCGGCGCTGGCTTGAGGATTTTGATCCCCGCTGTGGACGTGGCAAGAGTCGACATCGCCGTGGGCGAAGACGGAAAAGTCGTCTTCCATTTTGGCATCTGGCCGAAGATGGTCGCCCAGCGGTTTCGCGTCCGCTGATCAACATATGACAACCCCCTGGGAATCGAGAGGAGTAGAAATGAGTAAGTCCCTTATCCGGACGCTTCGAGGCTTTACGCTGGTCGCGGCGATGGCGATCGTGGCCGCGGCAGTCGTGATGGTCTCGTGCTATCCGAACGGGCCCGAGAGCGCCGAGGACTTCGACGTCGTGGCGACTTTTTACAAGCAAGATGCAGATTTCACAAGTTTCGCGTCGTTCGCCATTGTGGATTCTGTCGCCATCATCAAAATCAAGGGTTCGGAGAATCTGGAACTGGACCGCGAGTTCGAAGATGATTTCCTGACCGCCATATCCGACCACATGGTCGCACGCGGTTACCAAAAAATTGACAACCCGGATCAGGTAAAGCCCGACCTCGGCGTTTTGGTCGCGGCGGCCGCCACAACCGAATACGATCCGTATGCGACTCAACCTTGGTTTTCGTACTGGGGAGACTGGATCGCATTTGACAACTCCGAACTGGACGATCTCAATGTCAATTGGGGGTTGGACTTCGCCTGGTACAGCGGCTCGGTAGTCTATTCGTACGACGTTGGTGCGTTTGTGGTCGCGATTGTGGACTTCAAGAGCATCGAGAGCGGCACGGAAGAGAACAAATTGAACGCCTTGTGGTTGGCGACGATGAATGGTGTGGCGACCGGCAACAACCGAACCATGGCCGGCAGGGTTCTAAAAGGCATCGACCAGATGTTCGCCCAGTCACCTTACCTTAGCAAAACGGGCGACACGCAGTAGTGCGCGGCACCGGTAGGAAAGGCGGTTTAACAATGAAGAAAACACACGTTTTGATATTGGCGATTGTGATCGCTCTGGTACCGTTGTCCGACGCGTACGCCCAGGTCGGGCTCGGTTCGGTGACCTGGGACGTCTCGGGTGCGCTTGGGGATCAGGGTGATTTTGTCGATGCGATCAGCTACCGCGGATTCGGCCTCGAAGGGCGATCGTATCTAAGCAAGCACTTTACCGTCGGACTTTCGTTCGACTGGCAGGTATTCGATCATCAGTCGAGTGACCCAATCGAACTGGAGGGGGGAACGCTGACGGGAAAGCAGTTTCGTTACATAAACGCCTTCCCGATCCTCCTGAACCTCCACCTGTACGCCGGCGACGTACACGACTTCCGGATATACCTGGGGGCCGGTGTGGGAGCCATGTACATCATGGAGAGACTCCAAATCGGACTGGCGAACATCGAGGACAACGATTGGTACTTCGGTGGCGCGCCGCAGATGGGATTTCTGATCCCGTTTAGTGAAATGTACTTTTTGGTGGAGGGAAGGGTGTACTATGCCGTTCGAAGCCTGGACGATACTGAAGACGCCAGGATGTGGTGGACGGCGAAGATCGGCGTCGCGTACGACCGCTGGTAGAGGTAGGTGTCCGAGTGCGGAGACGTTTTAGCATGAATGTAATAAAACGTTCGCAGCTAGTGGTGAGCGCTGTGGCGGTTGTCATAGCGCTCACCGCGGGCTGCTCGGGCATGTCGATCAGCTCGGACTACGACCCCGGAAAAATAGAGGAGATGAAAGCCTACAAGACGTACGCATGGTTCCCAGCCCCCAGGGAGAAAGTCCGCGGGGGGAGTCAGCTTGTCGGCAAACGTGTCCAGTACGTGGCCGACCAGGTGCTGCAGGACAAAGGCTACCAGCTAGCGGGGCAATCGGCTCCCGATTTCATGATCGGCTGGCACGCCGCGCTCGACAAAAAACTCAACTACACCACCGTCAACTCTTACTACGGTTACGGATGGGGATACTGGGGTGGTACTGGTTATTCGCAAACCTACGTGACCGAATATAAGGTCGGGACTCTGCTTATCGACATCGTCGACGCGGGCGACAACGAATTGGCGTGGCGCGGCACCGCGTCCGCAGAGGTGTATCCACAGGCCGATGAGGATTACCGAAACCGGCAGATCGAGGCGGCCGTCCGCAAGATGCTCGATCGATTCCCGCCGAAAAAGTAGTTAGTAGGGAGTAAAGACATCATTTTTGAGGTCCAGAGACCGTGCGAGAGACGCGCTGCAAAGGCGCGTCTCTCGCTATACAACGCGCTCGAGGATTGCAGTAGATGAACATCCCCGCACGAAAGTCTGTTTTCCTGGCGATTGTTGCGGGAGCGGTTGTGATTCTGGCCGGGGTTGAGGCGGAGAAGTCGAACATCTCCGAGTCTGTAATTGCGTCTGCCGAACAGCTAATCGGTCTGACGTTTTCCGGTGCCGAACGCGACTCGATGATCGACGACCTGGCGGACAATCTCGAGAGTTACCAGAATCTGCGAGCCATCGAACTGGACAATAGCGTACCACCCTCGATACAGTTCAACCCCATCCCAATGGGATTCGAAGTGCCTCACGGCGGAAGCCGACTGTTGGCAGGCCCGCCATCGATCGAAGACGCGCCGAGCGACGCCGAAGAGCTGGCGTTTTACTCGGTTCGCGACCTCTCAGAGCTGATCCGCACTCGCAAAATCACCTCTACCGAACTCACCAAATTATATCTCGCTCGGCTGAAGAGGCACGGGCCCAAGCTGGAGTGCGTCATTACGCTCACCGAAGAGTTGGCCCTGGAGCAGGCCCGGCGGGCGGACGAGGAGATCGCGGCGGGCAACCACCGCGGTTACCTGCACGGTATCCCGTACGGCGCCAAGGACCTGTTGGCGGTGGAGGGATACAAGACCACCTGGGGCGCCGAGCCTTACAAGGACCAGAATCGAGAGGAGACGGCAACCGTCATCAAAAAGCTGGAAGAGGCGGGTGCGGTGTTGGTGGCCAAACTCACGCTGGGTGCGCTCGCGTGGGGCGACGTGTGGTACGGGGGCATGACGCGCAATCCTTGGGACGCGGAGCAGGGGTCGAGCGGATCGTCCGCGGGTCCGGCTTCGGCAACCGCGGCGGGCCTGGTCGCATTCGCCATCGGCACCGAGACCTGGGGGTCGATCGTATCGCCGTCGACGCGCTGCGGCACCACCGGCCTGCGGCCGACATATGGACGCGTGAGCCGCGCGGGCGCGATGGCGCTATCCTGGTCGATGGACAAAATCGGACCGATCTGCCGAACGGTGGAGGATTGCGCGCTGGTATTCGACGCCATCCGCGGTCCCGACGGGATCGATCAGTCGGTGCTCGACGCGCCGTTTGACTACGATTCCCGCGTCGATCTGGCCAGCCTCCGCATCGGCTATCTGAAAGAAGCCTTCGAGGAAGACTATTCGTTTAAAGACACCGACGCAGCGACGCTGGAAACGCTGCGTGAACTGGGCGTCGAACTCGTCCCCATCGAGTTGCCCGACCTGCCCGTCTATTCGATGGCGTTCGTGCTCAGCGCCGAAGCGGCAGCCGCGTTCGACGAACTAACGCGCTCCGGCCGCGACGACCTGATGGTCCGTCAGATCAAGAACGCATGGCCAAATGTGTTCAGATCGTCGCGCTTCATTCCCGCAGTTGAGTACATACAGGCCAATCGGCTGAGGCACGAACTCATTCAACAGATGCACGATCTGATGGAAGGCGTGGACTTGTACGTCGCCCCGTCGTTCGGCGGCGGGAATCTCCTGCTGACCAACCTGACGGGACACCCTTGCGTGGTTCTGCCAAACGGATTCGACGAAGAAGGGCACCCGCGCAGCATCAGTTTTATCGGGCGCCTGTATGACGAGGCCACAATCCTGGAAGTGGCCAACTCGTACCAGAAAGCGACAGACTTTCACCTAAAACACCCGGCACTTTTTCACTAACCTCAGAAAGGGGTTTTGTTATGAGGAAACTTCTCACTTTGATCGTCGTACTGGCCGTTGTCACGAGTATGGCCGGTGAAGCCAAGAGTATCGGTATCTTTGGATCCTATTGGAATGGCGAGGACATCGACAATGGTTACGGGCTCGGCCTAAAGCACAAGTTCCAGATTATACCGATCTTTGCCATCGACGCGAGGGCTTCATGGCTGTCCTTCAGCGACGATAGCGCGGATTTGAACCTCTATCCGCTCGAAGCAACGGCGCTGGCCAAGCTTGGCATGTTCTATGGCGGCGTGGGCGCAGGCTATTACATCTTCGATGGCAAGGATGTGGATTTTGACAATGCGGCGGGCGGTTTTATTCTAGCCGGTATTGAGATCGCGCTCGGCGGCTTGGGCGCGTTCGGCGAACTCAAGTACACGTGGGTCGAATCCAAGATTGGCGATGTCACAGTCGACGCCAGCGGAGTTGGGGTCAACCTGGGTGTTTTGCTGGGTTTTTAAGACAGCATTGCGTTCTACAATAAGGCGGAACAGGCCGAGGAAAAGGCGAAGCACGAAAAGAAGGCGCTGAAGGAACAGACGGAGAACTAGGCTGCATGAAAACGCCGATCAAGCTGATTGTTCTTTTGAGTCTCGTCCTCTCGCCAATCGGGGCTGT
>CBDVBX010000229.1:0-5629 GCA_965372335.1 uncultured bacterium
ACCGTCGGGTATCGACACGATCCGCTGATACTCTTGGAAAATCTCTTCGTGTACCTGGTAGAAAGCCGGCAAAAGCACAAATACCACCGAAGCATCATGCCGCCGGAAAATGCGCTCGATCTCAACGCAAATATCCGCAGTACCTTCCCATCGGCCGTCGTTCTTTTCAGTAACGAAGAACACCTCGGCCACGTCGTACGCAGTCAGTCCGATACGTGCCGCGATTACTCGTCCGCGTTCTTTGAGGAGTACGTACAAATGTGAGCGTGACTCCAACCAATAACTGAGCGGGTATCCGAAAGACACTTTGAGCTCACCGTATCTCAACGACCGCGGCCAATGGAAACGAGGGCGAGTTCCGATCGATTTTACGATGAGAGCACCTTCACTCTCTTTTATCAGGTCATTCCCCACGTACAGAAACACGATTCCCAGGTCGAAATGCTCGACCTCCCACACTTCTTGCGCTTTGAGCAAATACTGGCGCGGCGTCCACGCCGACACGCCACCGTTGATGACCTCTACTGAAACACCCTTTTCGTTCAAATCTCGTTCCAGCAGCTTTGAAAAGGTCTCTTCCCCGTTCACCATGAGACCCTCGACGAATGAATCGCCGATGACCAGCACCCGGAATTTGGGGCGCGACGGTGATTCATACTCGCCGGGCGCGTTGATTCGATACCCCCTCCCGTCGGTCACGAACCGTGCGGGCCGGTCGCCGGTGTTGACGATGACGTCAACGTTTTCCCGATGAATCCACCCCAACGAGCTGTCCGGCCTCCAAAGGCCTTCTTGCAGGCGCGCCAGTTGCTGCGGCACAAAGACCCGCACCAGTCCCTCGCCCAAAAAGAGGGCAAACAACATCGCCGCCGAAAACACGGCCAAGTTGACCAGTAGTTTTTTCGAAGTTTTCACTCAGTTACCATGCGTTGCATTCTGTGCCGTGCGGCTTCGCCCCTCGCGACGGTACCGGTCCAAGAGATCCTGTAAGTGTGAAACCACGTCGGGATATTCCTCCCATAAATTCGTACTTTCCTCGAGGTCAGACTCCAGATCGTAGAGCTGCCCGGGCAACTCGCCCGGCGTTGGCGCGGGTAGCGGGTAGTCGTAAACGAGATCGAGAAACTCACCCGTCTTGGGGTTGCGCACCGGCTTGAAACGTGCGGCATCATTGATTGCACTGGCCACCCCCGTGTGTGGCAAAGCGCCGCTGCCCGTGCCCTCGATGAATTTCCACTTCCCCTGTCGAATCGCGAACATGCCGGTGAACGAGTGATGAACCGTCGCTTCGCGGATCGGCGCATGGTACGGTTGGCCAAGCATCGCGGGCGAGACGTCGTAGCTGTCCTCGGCTGCGTCTTCGGGTAGCGGATATTCCACGATCGCCGCAACCGTCGCCATCAAGTCGGTCAAACAAATGGTCTCGCCGCTCGAACTTCCGCGCTCGATATGTCCCGGCCATCGCGCGATGAAAGGCACTCGATGCCCGCCTTCGTGGATTTCGCCTTTGATACCGCGCAACCGACCATTCGGCGTGTGATACACCATTCTCCCCTCTCGGTTTGCGCCGTTGTCGCTGGTGACAATGATCAACGTGCGCCCTGCCAGACCGAGACTGTCCAGCACCGCGACAATTTGGCCTACCACCCAGTCGAACTCGGCGACGAAATCCCCGTACTTGCCCGCATCGGTGGCCCCCCAAAACTGGCGGTCGGGTGTCCACGGGAGATGAACGTTGGTGGTTGGATAGTAGAGGAAAAACGGCTTATCTTTGTTGGTTGCAACAAAGTTCACCGCCGCCTCCGACAAGCGAACGGCCGTTTTGTCGAGCCGTCTTTGGATGCGGCGTATCGTACTTAAGCTGTTTACGTTTTCCCCCGGTTCGAGACCGAAAACGCGTCTATTTTCGACGTATACACGGCGAAGCGGGTCACCGTCGTGGCTAAAAGGCACGCCGAAGTAGTAGTCGAATCCGACTTCCAACGGACCGGGCGACACCTCTCGGTTCCAATCGGGACTGATTTCTTCCCCCCAACCCAGGTGCCATTTGCCGATGCACGCCGTCGTGTACCCGCTTTCCCGAAGCATGGCGGGTAAGGTGAGCCGTCCTGGATCAATCAACAGCGGCATATGCTCCATCAGAACCCCGTTTTTGAGCCAGGTTCGCCATCCGTACCGGCCGGTGAGGATACTGTAGCGGCTCGGCGAACACACCGCCGACGACGAATGCGCGTCGGTAAAACGGATGCCTTCGCTGACGAGAAGGTCGCAGTTGGGTGTTTCGATCTTGGTCGCGCCGTAACTTCCCAAGTCACCCCACCCGAGGTCATCGGCCAGTATGAGAATGATGTTTGGCTTGTCGGCTCCGCCGCCACAACCGGCAAGCGCCAAGAAGACGGCCAGTAAAAACGTCGACACGGCCGGCGGTACGGCGAAACGTCGTTCTGTCTGTGATGGGAGTCGAAGCGATCTCATGGCCCGCCAAAAAGCTCGCTCACCGCGATGCGGGGACGATTCTGAGCATCCGATACGGCTCGGTCGGATTCGGACCCAAGTGGATTTGCGACGTGGTGAACCAAACACAGCCGTCGAGCGCCAGCCAGCGCCACTGCACCCGTTGAATTCTTAGCCAAGACCTTTTCCTTCCCGGCGCCCTCGCCGTGCCGTTACGCCTGGCTAGCGCTCCTCGCCGCGATCGCCACTGTGATAGCAGACCAGCCGTTGGCGATCAGCTCGATCGAAATAAACAAACCGATCACCACCAGAGACGACGACGGCCAATGCGTAAAAATCATGATTCCCAGGACCAGCGCCATTATTCCGCCGAGCAAAATCAATCCCCATCCGGCCGTGCCCTTCATCTGAAATGCCATGATGATTCGAGCGACGCCGACCGCCGTAATGGCGCCGGCCAGGAAAAGGGTCAGCAGCCCGGACGCGAGAACGGGGTTGCGGACAACAACGACGCCGGCGATCACGTAAAACAGGCTGATCAACATGTGCCACAGCTTCGCATTCCAACCCGAAGCCTTGAACGAATGAATGAATTGGGCCGCGCCACCGATGAGCAACACAATGCCGTAGAAAACCATGCTCGCCAGGGTGATGAACGCGGCCATTCCCAGTCCGATGACGCCCAAAATGACCGATAGCAGCCCGAAACCGAGCAACCAGCCCCAATTCTCCCGGATTTCCCCGAATACCCGGCCGAGGGGGGCTGTATTTTCGTCATTCGACACGATTACACCTCCCGAGGTACTTAGTCGCGGTGAATAAAGGTTCGGCCCGCCGGCCGCCCCTGTGTTGTCCTGGTCTTTATATCACACTGATTTCATTGGGTCTCCGGAAAAACCCCGTTTCTGTCTACTTTGTGAAAATTTTCTCTAGGCAAAACAAGAAAACGACATTATAATATCATATCACTTGTTATCCCGCCCCGCGGACCAGCCGCCCGAAATGGGCGTCCACTGGGCGGGATTCGTTTGAAAATAATACGTTACATCGGTGAGGAGGGTAGTATGTCAGATCAAAAAGTGATGAATCGATCATTGGTAGTGGTGGGAGCGCTTCTAATCCAACTCTCTCTCGGGGCAATCTACGCCTGGTCCGTTTTTACCAAACCGCTGGTGGCGGAGGGGTGGTCTCGGGCTCAGACTCAGGCCGTGTTCGCCGCCGGTCTGGCGATGTTTGCGATCGTGATGGTGCTGGCGGGAAGGGCGATGCCCAGGATTGGTCCGCGTAAGCTCGCCATGTGGGGCGGTGTCGTGCTGGGGTTGGGTTACGTCCTGGCCGGCCTGTTCGGCGAAACATCGTTTTGGGTGTTGTTCATATGCATCGGCGTCATCGGCGGCAGCGGGATCGGTCTCGCCTACGTGGTACCCATCGCGGTCGGCATGCGCTGGTTCCCCGACAAAAAAGGGATGATTACCGGCCTGGCCGTCGCTGGCTTTGGCTTCGGCGCAATGCTGTGGGTCAAACTCGCCGGCAACTGGGGACACTTGATCGAAAACATCGGACTGGGGACGACGTTTATCGTCTATGGTTTGGCGTTCCTCGTCACCGTGGTGGTTGGTGGTATGTGGATGGTATTCCCACCCGAGGGATGGAAGCCCGCTGGCTGGGAATCCGAAAAAGCCGTAGCGGGCGGGGCTCCTCCGGCTGGCTCCGTCGACTATGTAAGTGGCCAGATGCTGCGCACCCCGCAGTTTTATATGATCTTCATGACGTTTCTGTTCAGCGCCAGCGCAGGACTTATGAGCATTGGGCTCATGAAACTTTTTCCATCGCAAGCGCTAGAAGCGAACGGTGTCGATCCGTTACGGGCGTCGGCGATCGCCGGTACCGCCATGGCCGTTTTCTTTTCGCTGGCCAACGGTTTGGGCCGGATCGGATGGGGAACGATTTCCGACAAGATTGGCCGCAAGCCGTCGATAATCCTGATGACGGCGCTCCAGGGAGTGGCGATGTTGGTCTTCCCGCTCATGGCGGGAACCGAGGGACTCCTCTACCTGGGTGCTGCGCTGATTGGGTTCAACTTTGGCGGCAACTTCGCTCTCTTCCCGACCATGACGGCAGACACGTTCGGCGCCAAATTTGTCGGTCAGAACTACGCGTGGGTGTTTCTCGCCTACGGTGTCGGCGGTATCTTCGGTCCAATTATGGGCGGCAAGCTGGGCGACATGGGCAACTTTCCGATCGCGTTCGTGATCGTGGGTATCCTCTGTCTGGCGGCGTCTGTCATCATCGCCACGGTGAAGCGCCCGCAAGAGGCGGTCATCGAGGAAAGAATGGTAGCCTAAGCGCCACGCACGCGACACACTCGAATGAATAGAAAGGCGCGTTCCATTGGGACGCGCCTTCTCTTTTGCGTCGCGAATTGCCAGGCGCTTTAATCCGATTTAACAATCTTATTTTCGCATTGTGAATCCGTCGCCGATATCAAAGTGGACCATTCTCATGCTTGATTCGGGAGCGTGTTATGTGGTATCATTGACCTCTTTCCGCCCTGACGGACGAATCCACATTCTCTGAATCGCACCGAATTTCCGTGAATTTAACCGGCGGACGAAACGTTCACTTCGACCACTCAATCTGAACGGCCATACGGGCGCCCTTCTGATGGCGCGAGTACTCTTCCAGCGAACGGAGGTGATGTTCCAGCAGCTCTTAGTGACTGAGCAGAAGTCGCAGCAGCTCGGTTTATTCTTTACCCGTTTTCGTGTAGTTCTGTCCCATTGTCCATTCACTACCGAACCAGGAGGATAGCCATGCGATTGCGTTACCAATTTATTTTCTTTGCATTGTGCGTTGTCGTCACCTTGGGGTTTGCCGCCAACGCAACACTCGCCAAAGACCCAACCCCGTCACTCGAAATACCGACTCCAACGTTGGGACCGTCGCTCGATATCAGTCACGTCAATCCCGATTACGATCCCGGCGTGACGCCCAAACTGTTCAATACTCGACCGCAAGGCGCTCCGCCTTTGGGAATCAGCTTTGGCGGTTTTGACTTCGACGACAACAACCTCACAGTGGGCACGTATTACATCCCGCCAGATCCCAATGGTGCGGCTGGCCCGTTTCACGTGGTGAACGTTGGCAACGTCATGATCCAGTGGTTCACTAAAGT
>CBDVBX010000230.1:0-5624 GCA_965372335.1 uncultured bacterium
GGACCTCGTGGTATAATGCTATTGTCTTCAATCCTCTGCATCCCTACCAACCACTCAGTCGCGGGTCGGTTGGCGGGAGGTGCACTTCAACGGTCGCGACAGCATGGGCAAGTTACAGTCGAGCGGCGTGTATTTGTACCGCGTCACCGCGGCGGGCGTGACTCAAACACAAAAGATGGTCATCATGCGGTAATCGAGGGAGATTCGGTTACTCCAGATGCGTGACCATCCGACTTGCGTGACGTCGGCAGCAGCAGACTGCAAGGCGATTTACCGATAAAGCGCCTTGATAGCGCCCCACGTGCTGGTTCTAACCGGAATCGGGAACTCACACGGACACGTCTGGTCCGGATTGATCACGAGTTCTCCTCCGACGGCGTACAACTTACGCTCATCGCAGTCAACCACTTCGATCTGACCCGAAGGAGCACCAGTCGCTCCGACAGCATTATAGATACAGCACGTTTGTGCTGCTCCGGCGGCAATGAAGTTCATATACCCTATATACACTGGCAGTTGCAGGCACGCCTGATACCCGATCGAAATTCCGAAAAACTCGTCCTGTGTATTGCCAATCTGTAACCCCGTGAAGATCACATCTCCCAACCAGGTCGCACCGTCCCAGCACACCGGTTTGGGTGCGGCAAATTGGATGGCTGTTGCCTCCCTAATGTTGGTGTGAAACATGTGAATTTCGACAACGCCAGGCGCGTTATCCACCAGTGAACAACTTGACATCTGCGCGTCGGGATACAACTCTACCCGCCCACCGGATTGCGAGTACGCGACACTCGTCAAGAACACTAACGCCGCAATAGCGAGTAATAATACTTTCATTAGAACCCTCCTCTTACGCAAAGGACGTCAGACAGGTGAACTATCTAGTTACCAATTGGGTAATGAAACCCGAGGTCCACCTGGTTTGCGTCCGGTATGTCGTCGGTTCGCGTGGTTCGGTCGGCCCAGCCGAGGTTCCACGCGGTGTCGCTGCCCGAGTCGATACACGGGCTGTCGGCACCCTGTCCGGAAATCGTTTGGCTCAGATAGTAATCCCCCAACGGTCCCGTTACAAAAAGCGGATCCGCATTCATGTTCGTGGGATCGTCAAACCCGGTTTGACGGATATCGGTGTAGGTGACGACCGACACGCTCCCAGAATTGTCGGATATTTGTGGGAATCCCGCCGAATCGGTGTTTCCCCACAGGATGCAATTCACCAGCGTCGGACTGGCAGAGTCATTGTATATACCGCCCCCGTTTCTGGCCGTATTCGCCGCGATAGTACAATTGACGAAAACAGGCGATACGTTTTTGCAGAACACTGCCCCCCCATCTCGGGCTGTGGTCCTATTGGTATACATCAGGCAGTTTTCGAATCGGGCACTATTCTGGCCTGTATCGGACTCGTAATGGATCGCGCCGCCGTTGCCTGTGTTGGTGAGATTGCGGAGAAAAACGCATCCGGTGGCGGTGATATCGGAGTTCAGAACGAACATACCACCACCTCCGTCACCGCTACATTCGTTGTCCGTAAAAGTGCAGCCGGTGAGTGATACGGTGGCGCCTTCCGCGTAGAGGGCCCCTCCCCCCGGGGTGCTTCCGATACCCCAGGCCCCGTTGCCCCAAAAAAAGCAGTTGTCAAAGGTGACGGTACCATTGCGAATGTATGCACCGCCCCCTTTCACGGCGTCGTTGTCGCGAAACGTACAATTGGCGACGGTCATCGTCACGTCGACGACAAACAGACCGGCGCCGCGCGAGTCGTCGTTGTCGACGGTATCGTCCGCGCGGCCACGTGTGACGGTAAAGCCATCGAAGACCGCCCCCTCGGCGCCGACCACCACGTGATACGCGTTGTGGCCTTCTAGAGTTGGATTATGCAACTTTGGATCGCGCTCTGAGAACTCGGTCATCGTCTCGTCGAATCCGCCATACATTTCTACTCCGGGCTTGAAAGTCAGATAGGGGATCGATAGGTCGTCTGCCCTATTTGTATAACTGCCCCCTTCGACCCAGATTTGATCGCCGCTTTTGGCCAACGCCATCGCGTCGGCCGGGTCTGTGAAGGCGTCGTCCCAACTCGACCCGTCTTCGGCGCCATTCGCATCTTCACACACATAGTAAACCTTTGCCCCGCCGTCTCCCCCGCCCCCGGTATCGGTGGGTGTTCCGTCGTCGCTGCACCCCAGTATTGCGGGGACAATGAGCGCCAGAATCACAACCACGAACCTGTTGAGCATAGCAGAGTGCCCCATGATTGTCTCCTGTGTAAGTGGATATAGAAATATAGCTTTAATGGGCTAGCGGTTTCAATTCGATCTGAAACCAGATATCAAGCGAGGTTACGGGAGCGAACGCGCCCGAGTATCAGAGATTGGGGTCGTCGGGCAGCTCGTCGGGCGCCGAGTAGATGGTGGTTCCTTGCTTTGCCAGGGTAACGAGGTGCTCGTAGCAGCCGCGGGCGGGGACGATCCAACTGGTCGCCTCTCCCACCGGTCCCGACGCCAGCAATCCGACCCTCCTAAACTCGTTCCAAAAGTACTTCCGCAGGTGCCCGCCGCCCTTGTGGTCGATCCGGCCGGAGGAGAACTTTGGATCGAGCGGCGTCACATCGACGGTGATCAGCTCTCCATCGTGGGTCCTGCACTTGATCGGATAGGTGGCGTCCATGCGCACCGGTAGAGGAAACTCATCGCCCAGCATATCCTCGACCATGTGGTAGAGCGTAATGGGCGCGACAGACACACCGATGCCCAGAATCTTGCCGTCGAGTTTTACCAGCCGATCGAACGGCGAATCGACACCGTATGTCGACGAGGCGAGGTGGTGGCTCTCGGTGAGGTGTTGGGCGTGCTTGCCGACGGCGGACACGTTGTGAGTGGGATGGATGCTCCGGTATAAGTTGGGCTGCTTCAAAAACGTCGCGGGAATTACCCCCAAGCCTGTTTCAGCCGTGGCCGGATCGAATATGTAGTCTTCGGCGAGACACGCGTCGTACATCGTCCCCCCCGGCATGTAGAACGTGGGAACCATCAACGTACCTTCGGGCGTGAGTATCTCGAGCAACGCGTCGAACACTGTCTGCGGACCGCCGACGACGAAGCCGATGCTCTTGAGCGATGAGAACACGTAGACAACGTCACCCTCGCCGATACCCACTTGCCTTAGATCGTCGACCAGCCGGGACTTTGATATCGAAGCCCGGTCTTCGCTGATCTCGTGTATTCTCTTGGCTTGCTTACGACGAGTGATAGCGGCTCTGGCGCTCTCTTCGAGCTTCCGGCCGAGCTTGTTGCTTCTCACGAGAGATTTGATTGCGCTCTTCAGCATCGTTACGTTGCCTCGGATTCTTCGTGCAGCAGTAACGCGTCGACAAAAAACTTCGTGGCCCAATTGAGTATCATGAATTTGCCGTAGTCGCCCCAGACGGGCCAGGACCCGGGGACCCCCCCTCGTATGGCAGGATCGTGCGACGTCAGATCGTGATGGGCCATGAGGTAACGGTTCACCAGGCCCGCCGATCGGCGATAGGAATCATCGCCAGTGACACGAAACAACTTCGACCACACGATCGACGTCTGCACCGATCCAGTAAGACAGCACCATCGAACCGCCGGACGCCAGGCCGCGTCGTAACGCCCGGGTAGAAACCCGTCGCCGTCGACTTTTTCGATCAACGCATCGGCGGTCTTGCGCGCGGCGGCCACGAAGTCGTCGCGATCGCACAGTTGACCCAACTCCCACAGCCCGCGCATCGTGTAGGTGAGCGTGTGCAACAGCGGGTGCTCGGGGTCGGTGAGACAGCAATGGGAAAACCAGCCGCTGCCGCGCTGATGCTCCATCGCGAATGCGCCGCTCTTGATCCCAGCCTCCACGCTGGATTCGTCGCCGAAGGTTTTTCCGTACCAAGCCAACGCCCACCCCACCCGCACATTGTATATGGCGGATCCCCCAAGCGCAAATTCGGAGTGCCCCTTGACCCACTCGCCGTTCGGGTCCTGTACCTCGACCAACCACCGGGCTGCCCGGCGCGCGGCTTCCGCAAAGCGGTTTTCTTGGGTTCGCCGGTAGAGTTCGATCCAACCGAGTAACACCTGGCCAGTGTTGAAGACGGCGGGAGTGGGATTGGGGTTGACCCTTCCGCCCATGACGGCGCCGGATTCCATTTGAATCTCGATTTCCCAGTCGCCCATTTCCACAGCGCGGCGTTCGTAATCCGGATCTTGCAAAACCTCCGCCAGTCTGAAAAAAGTGGGGATAATATAACCTGTGGTTTCCGGATAGCTCTCGAGGAATCCCGCTCCGAACCTCGTACCGTAAGACACTCCCCGGTCGTCGCCGAAATCCTGGGCTCTTTTTAGCCATCCGGCCGCCTCGCGGACGTGTGCCATCACGTCCAGGTTGGAATGGGGGCGGGTGTACACGCCGCGGTGCCGAAGCTTGTCCAATTGAAGTCTCGCGGCGGCTTTTGCTTTTTCTGGCAATGTCGACATCTACGTCTCTCCGGAAAATCAACCGGTTTCACTTTGCAGGTAACCATGCTACCACGGCCAGGCGTCTGTCTCAACCTGCGTCGTCTGGTAGTGCGCTTCTGCCGACACGCCGGTCCTTTACTTAGAGGCGGCTGCGCGATTTTAGTAATCCTTGGACCAGTTGATCTCGGCGCCCGTTTCCGAGGCCTGGTCGATGTACGTCTCCAACTTGATACGTTTTGTGAGGTAGTACTCGAGATTGATCAGGTAGGTGGAGGCGTTCTCGAGGTTTTGCTCGTACTTTAGCAGTGTGCGGCTGTTGAGGTACTTGCCCACGACCAACGCGGACTGGTCGGGTTGGCGCGTGCTCTGCTGGACGGTGACGATATCCACACCCAGCTGCTGCGACATTTGCGATTGCAGCTTGGTCGCACCGAATACCAGCAACATCTCGGCGGTGCGCTGCTGTAAAAAGCCGGATTGAGAGGTATCCAAATCGCCCATTCGCGTGCCGAACAGCAGCAGCGACATGATGTCGCTCTCCGACATTTGCGGGTCCGATGTCAATTCGATGATCGGTTCATCGGCAGTGCCCGTCAGCTTGATGTCGACCCTCACGTCGCTCACATCGGCTTGGAGCAACAGGTCGAACGACGGATTCATTTCGTCTCCCCCGTAGAAGTACACGTACCCGCGGCGAATCTCGAACGCGCGTCCCATAAAGAGTAATTGTCCGCCCAGCGGGGTGAGCTGGCCGGTAAGCAGCAGGCGATTTCCTTTTTGGACCAGACGCATGTCGCCCGCAAGTTCCACATTCAGCCGCTCGCCGATGATGCGAAAAGCGCCCGGTATTTCGATCGCAACGTCGATATCCATTGCCCTGATCGGTTTCTGTTCCTCTTCTTCGCGCCAGTCCCGGGGTGGCTGTGGACCCTCCAATGTCGAATCGATGCCGGCAGAGGGCAAAGCAACCTCCCAGAGCACGGCCTGACCGTCGACGGGGTGAAGGTCGGTATTCGATTCCGGCATGCGAATAAAACCAGTGCGTACCTGGACAAGCCCTCCAATAGACGGTCTGGCCCACGTGCCGCCCACATCCGCCTCCACGTCGGGCTCGATTTGTGCGCGGCGCGCCGACACAATACGTAACCT
>CBDVBX010000231.1:0-5615 GCA_965372335.1 uncultured bacterium
CGAGCCACGCTTGATGCGGATCCATCGTCCCGCCGTAGAGATTCAAGACCGAACGAATTCGCTTGTGGAGCGGTTCATTCTTGGTCACGATCATGCCGCCGACGACGTCGCTGTGCCCATTGATGAACTTCGTCATGCTGTGGACCACAATGTCGGCCCCGTGTTCCAACGGGCGTTGCAGGTATGGGCTGGCGAATGTGTTGTCCACTACCAATAGAGCGTCATGACGGTGTGCGGTGTCGGCCGCGCCGCGGATATCGGTGATGGCCATTGTCGGATTCGCCGGTGTCTCGACGAAAATGAGGTGCGTATCGGGTGTCATCGCTTTTTCGATGCTGTCCAAGTCGGACGTGTCGACGAAGGTCGATTCCACGCAGAAGCGTGTGAACTCCTTTTCCAGCACCATTCGGGTGGGGCCGTAAACCGAGTCCGTACTCACCACGTGCGCTCCTTTTTCCAGAAGAGCCAGATACACGGTGGTGATGGCAGCCATGCCGCTGGCCGTGGCCATGCCGCCGAATCCACCTTCGAGCGCGGTGATATTGTCCTCCAATGCCTTGACTGTCGGATTCCCCATGCGGGTATAGATGAAACCGGGACTCTCACCGGCAAAACGGGCCGCGCCTTCCTCTGCGCTGGGAAACGAAAATGTCGAGCTCTGATAAATGGGAACGGAGACTTCACCGTATACCGATTTCCCCGCGTCACCCGCGTGGATCGCTTTTGTTGACTTCTTCATGCTGTTATGTCCACGTAACGTTTTCATTGCCGCCTCTCATAGATTGTTGGTCGCAAATAGTCCGATATCAACTTACACGCCTATCCGGTGAATACATCCCTTCCTAACATCTGTGGATCTGCTTTGAGATTGAACAGGCTCAAGAATGTTGGAGCCATGTCCAAGAGGCTCGGCTCTTCCTTTTTGATTTTGCGGTTACATAAGAGAACTCCCGGGACCTCATCGGCCGCCATACAGTGATCCCCACTCCACTTGTTCACATTATCCGAGAAGACTGAGTCCGAGATCTTACCCAGCGCGGATTCGTTGGATCCGCGGTACCCCCGTGAATACCCCAAGACTATATCCGGACCGTCCGTTGCGTACGGTCCTGTGTAAACTCGATCGGCCCGATAGGCGTGCTTGATCGACTTTTCTCCAGTGTGTGGGTCTACGACCGATTCCAACTCCTCTACCAGCTTTTCCAGCAGCTTTTCACGTTCTGTACCGCGGTTTACGCTTCCGCGTGTCTCCCGGCCTCTCATGTTCAAGTAGAGTCCGTTTATGCCCAACGCGTACGCCCTCGTCGACCTCCAGTCGACGCCGTCCAGGAAGGTAACGTCTTCACGCCTCTGGCCACGACCCAAATACAGGTAACCGTTGTCCAAGAGCCATGTGTTCACATGAAAAGACCGGTGGTAAGGCGCGAAACCGTGGTCGGAAACGACGAACAAAACGGTGTGATCATCGACGGCATCCAACGCCTCTTCCAATACCGTATCCATGGCGATGTACATGTCACGGATGCGGTCCCAGAACTTTCCGCCCGCGTCTTCGTGCAACGGAGATTCGGGATCCATATTACGCCAGAACATGTGACAGTTCTGGTCGAGACTGTTGAAATAGAAAAACAGAAAACCACGGTCGAGGGACCGGAACCGCTCCAGCTCGTAGTGATATTGTTCCATCCGTTCCTCGAGAACGAGATCAGCCTGAGAGACGTAATCGGCGTCGCCAAAAACGCCTTCATCGAGGGCCTTTGTGTCGTCGGGAAGACCCTGGGTGTAGAAAGGGCCGACCTTTTCGACTAATTCGCGCGAGTAGCCCGACGGCGTACAAATTGGCATTTCCGGGTTGGACGGGTCAATCTGCACGGGGCTGACATAAAGGCGAAATGCCGGCCGGACTTCCATCAGATAAAATCGACAAATCCCCGTCACAGATTTAAGGTGAGGAATCAAGCTGAACTCCAATTCGATCCAGTCGCTCCACTCCCCTTCTTTCAAAATAAAGCTGGAATCTCCGACGTTGAACAACGCCACGGCATTCTCGGGATCAATTGTGGTTTCGAACGTCGCCGCGGATTCCGGATTCCCCTCCCGGAATAGATTTGCCGGTCCGAGTATATCCGCAGTGAAGCGGTTCGCCTGCAACGACACTGGAACGATACGCCCACCACCGATATCGGTGTCTTCCGGCGGATCGGTAGTGTAATAACTGAAAATCCCATAGGTGCCCAGAATATCGGGGGTGCCCATTCCCGAGATGCTGCGAACCCGGCAGTCGACAGGCGGGAAATTGGCCGGCATTTTGAACACCGTCGTGTCGACACCCACGTCGGCTAGATACTCCCAAAAGGCGCGGCCTCGGCGCAGCAGCGCTACTTCCCCACCGGATCGAGGGATTTTCCAATCGCCGAATCTCAGAAATTTGTCCGGGGGACTGGCCTTGGAGATGGAGAGCATCGGGATGAGAGTATCCGGGTCGCGATGGATGAAGTCAAAAATCCCGTGACCGCCCGAGTCCTGACCCGTCGTGAAATTCGACCAGGCTACCGGCGACTGAGGCGGGATCGACGTCCCGCAGACCTTGAAATCGCCGCTCTTTACCAGTCTTGAAAAGTGCGGCATTATCCCTTCGGCCATGTATTGACCGAGTAACTCGGGATCCATCCCGTCCAGCCCGAGGCACAGCACCTTCTTCGTGGCACCGGAGTTGATCGACGCCAGCGCGCGCAGAGGTGACAACAAACGGCCTGCCGCGGGCATCCACCCGGATGCGGTCAGTGCGGTCAACCCCGCCAGCTTCATGAAGTTCCTTCGCTTCACGATCACGCCCCACCGACGGTTCGGCCTTCCCCCTCTTGTCGTTCCTTCAATAACGGGCTCTCCATGAATTTACCTTCAGCTTTCGCTTTGATTTCTCCGTTTTGACTGACTTCCGCTTTTACGTAATGCAGAGGTCGATAGTACCGATCGATCCAGGCCCGGACTGTTGCGGGCACTCCCGTTACGACGGGGTGCAGGAAACGAATGTTCAACTCGGCGGTGAACGCGAAATATCCGCTAGAAAAAACGCAGTTTGTCATCGCTCCATCCAGAAGTGACGATACGACCCCACCGTGCAGATAATTCGGGTATCCTTCGAATACTCTGTCGCAACTGAAGGTGGCCTCGACGCCGCCGTCTTCTGTTATCGCAAATTCAAGCCCGAGACCGCGTTTGTTCGTGGGGTCGCACACGACGCAGTTGTTATGCGCCCGCGCTCTCGTTCTGGCCAGTTCGGTTTGCGTGAGGTCAGTGGTCACAGATGTTCTCTCCAGTTTGCAAAGCCCCACCGAGATAATCGGACACGATTTGCTCCGGGCTTACCGAAGATGCGCCTATCACGACGATGATGTCGTTTTCCGCAAAAATAGACTGCGCTCTCTGGCCCATTCCCCCGGCGATGATAACCTTCGCCCCCCGTTCCGCCAGCCATCTAGGCAGCAGGCCGGGTTGGTGGGGAGGCGCGTCCACGAACTCTTTGCCGACGATTTTCTTCTGGGTCTGGTCGACATCGATGAGGGCAAATTGCTCGCAGTGACCGAAGTGCATTGCCAGTTTTCCACCGGCGACTGGGATTGCGATTCGCATAAACAAATCCTCCGTTTCTGGGATTACGACTCCAGCATCAGCTGGATCTTCTTCCATGTGTCCTTGATAGCTTCGGCCGCCGACGACGAGTTGTGTTCTACGACGGAGGTGGCCGCCAATTGAGCTGCCGTCACTTCTGGATCGTAAGGAATTTTTCCAACGAACGTCAGTCCCTGATCCCGGCAGTATTCCAGGATCTTCTCGCTAACGGCGTCGTTGATGTCGTGCTTGTTGATACATACGAGCACGGGGATGTGAAAATGCCCGGCCACGCCGACGACCCGTTTCAGATCGTGCAGGCCGGAGACGGTCGGCTCTGTCACCACCAGCGCGACATCGGCCCCGGTCAGCGACGCAATGACCGGACAACCGATACCTGGCGGCCCGTCAACCAGCAGCAGGTCGAGGTTCCGCTTTTTCGCAAGAGCTTTTGCTTCGTTGCGGACCAGGGTGACAAGCTTGCCCGAGTTTTCGGCCGCGATGCCGAGGCGGGCATGAACGAGAGGTCCGTGCCGGGTCTCGGAGACGAACCACTCCCCGGAGATTACCTCGGGGAAATCAAAAGCTCCTTCGGGGCAAAAGTGCACGCAGACGCCGCATCCTTCACAGGCCAGGGGATCGACGGAGTAGGTACAACTGCCGTCCGAATGTTCTTTGACCTCAATGGCGGAAAACTCGCAAAGGTCGTAGCAGGTCCCGCAAGCGCTACAGTCGCCCTGCCTGATAAAAGCCTGCTTGCCGCTGCGGAACTCCCGCTGCTGCTCGATCCTTGGCGCCAGAATCAGATGAAGGTCGGCGGCGTCGACATCGCAGTCGACCAGCACGGCATCGTTCGCCAGAGCGGCAAACGAGGCGACGATACTGGTCTTGCCCGTCCCACCCTTGCCGCTGCACACCACGAGCTCTTTCACGTGACACCTCCTCCACACCGCGCGCAAACGTCGAGATACAACCGGTGGAACAGCTCGTACATTCCCGGCACCGCGGTGATGGCCATGATTCCTTCGGAGTACGCTTCAGCGACCCGTCTGTCATCCGGAATCTCGAGCAGAACCGGTATGTCTTCTTCCCGGCAGTACCGGTTTACCCTGTCGTCTCCCACCCCCGCGCGGTTGATGACCACTCCGAACGGGTAGTCGAGTTTCCTGACCGTTTCCACCGCCAGCGTCAGGTCGTGAAGGCCAAATGGAGTCGGTTCGGTCACCAGCATCACAAAATCGCTGTCCCTGATCGCGGCAATAACGGGACACGACGTTCCCGGCGGCGAGTCGATGATCACCAGCCCGGAACCGTTCTGTGTCGACTTTACTTTGTTGATCAGGGGAACCACCATGGCTTCACCGATGCGTAAGCGCCCCTGTGTAAACTGGAAACCCATAGCGGTACCCTCTTCCAAAACCCCGATTTCCCTCGCCCCCTGACCGATGGCCTTTTCCGGACAAACCAACCAACAGCCGCCACAGCTATGGCAGAGTTCCGAAAAAACGAGAACCCTGCCGTCGATGCAGGCGAGAGCGTTGAACTCGCAGATCTCGGCGCACTT
Organism: uncultured bacterium; assembly: GCA_965372335.1. Classification (GTDB taxonomy): domain Bacteria; phylum Krumholzibacteriota; class Krumholzibacteriia; order WVZY01; family JAKEHA01; genus CBDVBX01. Next base: position 5,177 of record CBDVBX010000231.1, read on the forward strand.
GCCGTGACCTTTGCAAAGATTGTCATCAACCACCGGCACCGGGACCGTAACGGTTTCGCGCCGGGTGATATCCGGCCCGACGAACAAATGGCAATTGGGTTCTTCCACGTCGCAGTCGAGCAGGTGCACCTGCTGGTGCACCTGTTCGCCGTCGCGAGCCGCGACAGCAGCCAGGTTCGTCGCCACCGTTGTTTTGCCGGTCCCGCCCTTGCCGCTGGCAATAACGATTCGCACGTGCTTACCCCTCACGAGTCATGGGTGAACCGCACTCCGGACACTTCATGTCGAGGCACGGAACGCCCCTTTCGTGAGGGACTGTTTTTCCACACGATGTGCAAACACACTGGCCGGACGGACCTTGACCGCCCCGGCCTCTACCGCGCCCGCCCCGGCCGCCGCCACCTTGACCGCCGCCACCTTGACCGCCGCCACCTTGACC
>CBDVBX010000232.1:0-5570 GCA_965372335.1 uncultured bacterium
GGACGGTCGTCTCGCCCCGCGCCGAATGTTGGTAGGCGCAGGACGCGGCGAGCGGCAGATTCGGAAATGCTACATGCAAGGTCGACTACAGCGAGCCGTGCCAGTGAGCGCCCGGTGACCGTCGGCCCAAGAACCCAAGGAGCTCACTTCCGGTCGGCCCGATACCTCAATAGCTCGCCGGGCGGGTTACTTGGGGGGTGGAGAGAAGACGCGGATGTCGTAGTTGGATTCCAGGCGTTCGAGGTAGGGGGCCAGTCCGCCGATGACCCAGATGCTTGCGTTGCGGGAGCCCAGGTCCGAGGCGAGCGCGATGCTGCGGCCGTCCGGGCTCCACGTCGGCATTACATCACGTTTTTGGTTTTTCGTGAGTAACAGTGCCTTCGTGCCGTCGACCGTTGTGATGTATATGTCCAAGCTCCCCCAGTCGTTCGCCGTAACCGCGACGTATCGTTCGTCGGCGCTCCAGGCGGGCGCAAAACGCACACGCCCGGGAGACCCAAGTGTGGTCACTCGACGATTGAGACCGTCCAAGACGACCACGCCCTCGTCGCGCCGGATCCAGGCGATCATGTTACCCGACGGTGAGACCGACGGATGCTCGTTGCCGCCCGTTTTTGTCAACTGGTGCTGTACCGCCGCCGAGAAATTGTACGCCCAGATTTCCCATTGGCCAGTACGATCGCTGGAAAAGATGATTTCGTTGCCGTCCGGGGTCCAAGATGGAGAAACATTGCTTTCGTCGCCGCCAACGACCAGCGTTACCGAACCCGTTTCGACGTCCACCGTGTAGATACCCAGCTGTCCGTCGTCGCCGTCGGCGAACACAATCCGCCGGCCGTCCGGCGACCACGACAACCCATCGTCGACCGGCGTGGCGTCTGTTACCTTGTGCGGTACAGTGTCGCCCAATGCGATCACGTAGATGCCACCCGCCTCGCCACTCGTGGTCGACCGATACGCAATTCGTTTTCCGTCGGGAGACCAGGTGGGCATAAAATCGTTGCTGGCCGGCGATGTCAGACGCGACCACCGAAGCGGATCCTCAACCCCGGTGCGCTCGAGCACCATTTCACCAGTAGGATCGAAGTAAGTTTGTCGGTAGCGCAGCTCGCCGTTGATCACCGAACTGCTGTATATCAACGGCCGCAACGGCGGTCGAAACGGATGGATCGTCGCCTGATGCAATTCCACGAACTTCACGTTTTCTCGAACTAGATACTTCAACACGTCCTCGTAGGGTGCCAAGGGAATCTCCACGTATTCTCCACCCGAGTAAAATGCGAAGTACGGTTTGCGCCCGGCGATCTTGTCGCCCGGCTCGACCCGTTCGCGGAACTTGATGCCGGCCATTTTTGAATTGGCCAGGTAACGCTCTTCTGGTTCGAGAAGCACCGCTCGATTCACGACCGGCAGCGCGACGATTGTCACCACCACCAAAACGATCGCCAATCGGCGATGCTGCCGCTTTTCGATCTCGTCGATCGCAAACACGGCCAACAATATGAGTAACGGTAAGTACGGTAAAATGAACCGATCTTCGCTACGGGGCGTAAACAACGGATTGACGACGAATGGCACCAAACCTGCCAAAAGAAAGAGATACTTGCGGCGCCTCGCAGCGAGAAACGCGAGCAGAGCGAGCGCGAACACCACCGGCCATACGTTTCGTGTGATCAATCGTAATTCTAGCGGCATACGACTGATGTAGGAGTTCCAGACTCTATCCGGTTGGTAGTCGGCGGACATTTTCTCCATTATTTCTTCTTTGCCTTCGAACTCGACCGTGGTTTCACGAAATCGCCAGTTCTCGGCGATCGAACCGAAGAGACTCGACTTTGACACCAACACAAGCTGTCCGGAGTTGGCGGATAACACAGCGACGTTTAGCCCGTAGACAGCCAGGAAACCGGCGGCGATGATCGCCGCCTGGCGGGGGTGGTGGATGCGGCTCAGTCCGAGTAAGCCGACGATCGCCAATGCCTCCGGTCGCGTGATCACGGCCATCCCCATCGCCAAACCGAATGGCAGCCATTTTCTTGTCGTGTACATCAAGAAGCCCAGCAGCATCCAGAAGACGTACACGGATTCGGACATGGTCATCAGGGAGAACCGGACAAAGAGGGGGTTGAGCGCGACGGTGACGGCGGCTAGCAAGGCAAGTTCGCGTCGAACGAAACGGATGGCGAGGAGATAAACGACCATCACAGACCCAACGCTGGCCACAAATGAGACCGCCATACCGGCCGTTTGGTAGTCGCGCAGAACGATCTGGAAAAATTTGACGACGAGTGGATAGCCGACTGGGAAAGCACCAGCCATGTGGCCGCTGAATATTGTCTTGGCCTGATTGAGATAGTAGGTGCCGTCGTACGCGACCAGTTCGAACGTGCCCAGGAAGGGCACCCGGCTCAATATACTGACTACGGCCAAGAGAATGTAGACGCGAGTGTTTTTGACGTCGTTCAGCGTAAAATTGAGTTTACCGGTGGCCATGTTCCTCTATCGGCTGAGGCCGTGGCGTTTCAACGTACGACACTGGCGTCGAACACTTGGACCCTTTCCCTCGATTCCAGCCGTTCCAGGTAGGGTTGCAATCCCGCAATCGTCCACACGCTGAGCGTTTTTTGTCCCCTGTCGGAAGTCAAAGCGATCCGATCGCCATCTGGGCTCCAAACCGGCATCGCGTCGCGTTTTGGATTCTTGGTCAGAAGCAACGCGTTGGTGCCGTCATTTTTTACCAGGTAGATATCCCAGCTTCCCCAATCTTCAGCCGTGACCGCAAGGTACTGGCCGTCGGGACTCCAAGCCGGCGCGTAGCGAACCCGCCGCGGCGTGCGCAGCGTGACGAGTCGGCCGCTCGGACCGTGCATAACAACCACACCGCGGTCTTGTTTGATCCAAGCCATCATCTCTCCGGTAGGAGAGACGGCCGGCCGCGTGTTGTCGCCGTCGGAAGTGATCTGTTTCACATCGCGGGTCAACGGATCGACCACCCATATTTCCGGCTGACCGGTGCGATCACTCGAAAAAACGATCTCGTCCCCCGTCGGCGACCACGACGGCGACATGTCGCTATCGGTGCCGGAAACGATCGGCGTCACGCCGCCCGACTCGACATCAACGGCAAAGATATTCATCGCCCCCGACTCGTCGCTGGCGAACGCGATGCGCTTTCCGTCGGGAGACCACGATAGTTGATCGTAGATCGCCTTGGCGTCGGTTACCTTGCGCGGCAACAGGCCTCGGGACTCCCGGGCCTCGATCACGTAGATCCCGCCCACACCGTCTTTGGTTTTCGACCGAAACGCGATTTTCGTACCGTCGGGTGACCATGCCGGCGCAAAGTCGGCGCCACCGGGCGGCGTTATCGGCGCCCACTGGAGCGGATCGGCGTCGAGTACCCGCCGGAACACCATCTCACCTTCGGGATCGAAGTAGGTCTGGCGGAAACGCAGTTCGCCGTTGATCACCGCCCTGCTGTACATCAGCGGCCGTAGCGCCGGGCGGAGTCTGTGGATCGTCGTTTGATGAAGGGAGAGGAATCTGACCCTCTGGTTTTCGGTCAGGTAGGTCATTACATCTTCGTAGGGCGCCACCGGGATTTCGACGTAGTCGCCTCCCGAGTAAAAGGCGAAGAACGGCTTGCGGTCGGCTATCTTGTCTTCTGGTCCGACCTGGTCTCGTAGCTCGAGGCCCGCGCGCTTTGCCGGGCCCAGCTCGGGTTCCTCCGCTTCAAGCAACGCCGCTTTGTTGAAAACCGGCAAGACAAGGATCGTCGCCACCATCAACGCGACCCCCGCCGCGCGGACAGACTTATTGCGTAGGTCACCGATCGCAAGTGTAGCCAGCAGTATCAACACCGGCAGATAGGGGAGTATGTATCGGTCCTGACTCCTGACGGTCACCAGCGGAATGACAAAAAACGAGACCAACGCCGCCGAAAAAAACAAATATTTTCGGTTCCGAAACGCGACCAGCGCAAACAGGAAAATCACCGGCAGGACGTGCCGCAAAACGACTCGAACCTCGATCGACAAACGCCCGAAGTAATCGGCCCACCTGCTCTTGCTTTCGCTCTCCGAAACCATTTCTCGATACGTGTCGTCCTTGCCCTCGAAGTCGATCGACGCCTCGCGCAGCTTCCAGAATGCCGTGCTCGATCCGAAAAACTCCGATTTGGCCAAGATGACCGCCCGCCCGGCATTTACCGACAACACGGCCGAATTGAGCGCGTACACGGCCAGAAAACTCAAAGCGATGGCGGTGAGTTGTTTCGGCCGTCGTATTCGGCTCACCCCCAACAGCCCCGCGATCGCGATGGCTTCCGGTCGTGTGATGGCAGCCATCCCCATCGCCAATCCGAACCACACCCACTTCTTATCGACGAACATCAACAACCCCAACAGCACCCAAAAAACGTACAGCGATTCGGACAGCGTCATTAAAGAGAGCCGTATAAATAACGGGTTGAGCGCCACAGCGACCGAAGCGAGAAACGCGAAATCGCGGCGGACGAAACGCTTGGCCAGAAGGAAGACGACGATGGCGGAACCGACGCCGGCGACGAACGACACCGCCATACCGGACGTTTGGTAGTCGCGAAGGACGATTTGAAATATCTTGACCACAAACGGGTACCCGAGGGGGAACGAACCGGCCATGTGTCCGCTGAACAGCGTTCGGGCCTGATTGAGATAATACGTGCCGTCGTAGGCCACCAGCTCGAACGTCCGCAGAAAAGGCAGGCGGCTGATGACGCATACGCTGGCCAGTATCAAGAAGATGTGCTTGTCCTGGAGTTTGTCGATCGGATTTTGTCGCTTTTTCGCAGTCATCGTCCTGACCCAGTATATCTATGTTTGTCGTATAACGGATCGGAAACACCGATTGAACGAAGGATACTTCATAGTTGGCACCCAGTACAATACCGCTGTGGAACCGAGCTGCCGAATCGGTTATGATTGCCGGGTGGCCACATCCGCGAAAGAGTTCTTCGACACCATTCGGTTCGAACACACGATCTTTGCGCTACCGTTCGCGTACATGACGCTGTTCCTGGCGTCGAAGGGGTGGCCAGCGGCCGCCGACTTCGTTTGGATCACGATCGCAATGGTGGCCGGGCGGACGTTTGGGATGGCGGCCAACCGCCTGATCGACGCCGGTATCGACGCGCGCAATCCGCGCACCAGCGGCCGCGCGCTGCCTGCCGGGCGGCTCTCAAAGGCGTCTGTCACGGGATATATGGCGGCGGCACTGGCGTTGTTTTTGGTGGCCGTTTACAATCTGCAGCCGGTGTGCCGGAAGCTGTGGCCGATCGTGATCGTCGCCATGGTCGTGTACCCCTACGTCAAACGATTCACGTGGGTGTGCCATCTGTTCTTGGGATTGGTATACGTCATGATACCGACGGCGGTGTGGCTCGCCGTCACGAACGAGCTCTCCCACACAGCCGTCGTACTCGGTGTCGGGGCGGGACTGTGGGTGGCAGGATTTGATATAATCTACGCCTGCCAAGACGTGGACGTCGATCGGCACGAGGGGTTGCACTCGATTCCCGCAGACTTGGGTCT
>CBDVBX010000233.1:0-5559 GCA_965372335.1 uncultured bacterium
TCAATCGACAACCCCAGTGCCGTCATCGCTCGCGACAATAACGACGGCAGATTTGTAACCGTCGCCGCTTCGGCGTCGCAAATGTTTCCACTAAAATCGCCGGAGGTCTTGTTCCAGCAAGCTGCCTCCGGCCTGATGACGAACCACTCGAGTTTGGTGCCGCGCGACATCTTGCCGTCGACGTACAGCGTCCCGCTGTTGGATGTCGCCTACACCCATGAAGACAGTTCGGCGTCGTCGATAGTGGTCGACTCGCTAGCCATGGCGTTCGTTGACAAATCAGGCAATCCGCTGTTTCCGGGCAACTACTTTTCCGAGCTCTGCGTGATCAGCACCGGTGACACGTTGGCTCTGATTACGTCGTTGAGCAGTGTAAGCCACGTCGTCGAGGCGCGTCTCAACCCACCGGTAACGATGGGCTCGTTATCGACCAACACCTTCCATTTGTACCTGTCTTCGAAGGGCGTGTACGTCCCAAAGGTGTTTCAGGTCCGGATTGACCGCGAACACGTGATCGCCTACGACGCCAATACCGGCGAACGAATCTTGTCTATCAACGGAGATTTTCCCTTTTTCAGCGATCCTTCGCGGCTGCAGTTGCCCGGAGACGCTGTCGACGTAGGCGTGCTGTCGCGGCTTCCTGCCAACGTGACCGGCCGAGAAACATCGATACCCGCGTTCGATTTTGTTGTCCGCAATGACAACCCGACCGGTTATACCTCGTCTGAATTGAGAGGGCTCACCGTTGAGATGCAGAATTTCAAGCGGTCCGCACTAAATCCCCAGAGTTACCTGTCGGGTGCTTCGATCGTCCTAGGTGACAGCGTGATCGCGACAGCGACCGTGGGTACCTCGAACATCACCTTCGATATGCCTGCTGGCTTGATCGTGACCGAACCGGGATCCGCCGACACACTCACTTTTACCGTCGATCTCGCCGCTACTGGTACGGAGACGTTTCGATTTGTCATCGCTGATACGACCAACGTCGACGTACGTGACGCCACTACCGGAGGCGCGATCGCGGCGGGAACGGTGAACGACACAGGCTATCCGCTGAGCACCGCGCTGACTCATTTGCTAGGCGCCGGGGGCGGTACCGCGTTTACCAATTACCCCAATCCATTCGCCGCTGGCAGACAAACCACGCGCGTTACGTTCTTTCTCGACGAGTCATCGCGGGTGACGCTGAGACTCTACACGTTGTGGGGTGCGCCGGTTAAGACGCTCATCAACGGCGAGACGCGATCGGCAGGACTGCACCAGAACATCGAATGGTCCGGCAGAACTGGCGACGGCGATGTAGTGAACAACGGCGTATATTACCTCGTCTTAGACGTCGAACCCACCAGCGGAGGCTCCGCCAAGACCTACAAGAGAAAGGTCGGGGTGGTGCGTTGATGAGACTCGTGTCGAGAACAAGAATGATTGTTTTGGCAGCGGCTGTAACGATTGTCGCATTGGTACCGATCTTGGCACGGGCGGACTCGTACGGTACCGAACTGCCCTTTGCCGCGGGAACCGGTGCGCGCGCGTCTGCTCTGGGCCTCGCCGCGTCCAGTCTCACCGGCGACCCCTCGCTCCAGTTTTACAACCCGGCGAGCTTGGCGGCTCTGCAGTACAAGCAGTTTGAATTCTACCGAACCACGTTCTTCGATTCGAAGTCCGCTTATCATACGTTTCAGTACGCCCACCCGATGCTGAACTACGGCGCGTTGGGCGTGAGCGTGCTTCGCCTGGACGTGGGCGGCGTCGAAGAGCGCGACATATACAACAACCTGTTATCCACAGACTTGAAGAATGCCCAGACACGCGTGTTACTAGGTTACGCGGCGTCTCTCCACCCCGCCCTCGCCGCCGGAATGAACCTCAAGATCGACAACCAGTCATTCGGCGGCTATACCGGATCCGGAATTGGTCTCGATGTCGGCTTTTTGGCAACGAAGACATTCGGCGAGAACTCTCACATCGACCGCCTACGGGTTAGCTTGTCCATCCAAAACCTGATCGAGCCGTCCGTGAAACTGGACCAGGACGAAGTGGCCGATCCGCTCAACATCATCATCGGAGGGTCCGCGGTCGCATCGGCCGGTCACATCGGCTTTGTCACCTCTATCGACGTCGCGGCACCAAAATATTCGCCCACCCGCTTAAGATTTGGGCAAGAAGTCAGTTATCTCGATGTGATCGCGTTCCGATTTGGTTTCGACGGGTCTACGCCGACGGTCGGCGTTGGCGCTGGGTGGAGAAACGTCGCCGTGGACTACGCTTTCCGGAGCGAGGACCTCGGATCGAATCATCGTATCTCGGTTGTTCTTCACTTCGGCTCGAGCGTGGAGGAGCGGCGCGAAGCGGAACGCTCCGCGTTGGAGGCGGAACTCGACCGCCAGATAAACACGAAAATGACAGAGCTGGAATCTTCACAGTTGTCGGGGACCATGAAACGCGCCGACGTATTGTTTGCCCAAGGCGAGTACAGCAGGGCCGAGGGACAGTACGAACTTGCCCTACTGTGGGATGCCGGTAACGATCGGGCGCAGTCACAAATACGTATTTGCAAATACCGGCAGGAATTGAGCGACGCCCGGCAACTGATGGATCGCGGCGACTATTTGGAGGCACTCTACCGTCTCCGCCAGGCCCTCGTTCACACCCCTGGCGACCCCGACGCCACCGCTCTGATCACCGAGTGCAACCAACGAGTCCGCGAACAAGAGGACCACTCGGAAATGATCAATCGCATGCTGAAACGTTCGATCGACCTATACGCGTCTCGCCGATTCGTCGAGGCGCAGGCCGGGTTTCGCGAGATCTTGAACCTCGATCCCAACAACACACTGGCAAAGGAATACGAACACAAATCCTACGCGAACATCCAAAGTGCCAAACAGCGGTTGATTGTCGAGGCAAACAATCTCGCCGACCGCGGCCATTTCGTCGGCGCCGCAAACGTACTCCAGCAAGCGTTACGATACGATCCCAACGATAATAATATTACCACGCGCATTGGCGAGCTGGAAGAAATGCGCTTGCGGGCGGAACGCCGTCGAAAACAACTCGCGCAATCGCAACCTTTGCCTGGAGTGATGCCTGCTTCACAACCCACCCGGCGAAACACCGAAGACGTGGTCGCCCTCGAATCGACGTATAGCAAAGGACTGCAAAACTTCGAGAAAGGCGACTTCGACGTCGCGGTACGCCGGTTTCAAGAAGTCTGGGTCGCCGCTCCCGATTTCCACAGCGTGACAGAGCTCCTTACCAAAGCATACTTGTTCATGGGGATGAAGAAATACTCCCAGGAAAACTACGAGGAAGCGATCGTGATTTGGGAAAAAGCGCTCACTGTCGATCCGGACAACTCGAAAGCAAAGCGCTATCTCCAAAAGGCCAAAGAGGAGGCGAGCCGCCTGAGCAGCGTGGGTGATGGATAAGAACACGAACAAAGTTGGCTTTTTCAATTCCCTGCGCACTCAGCTGTGGCTGGGCGCTCTGGTGTTACTCGGGCTCACCGTGTCCGGAGTAAGCTACTCTCTCATTGTGGGAGAGAAAAAGACGCTGACTCGCGAACTGGAGAAACTGGTGATCCTGCAGGGAAGAAACGTGGCCTTGTCGAGCCCAAAGGCGCTATTGCACGCCGATCCGGAGATCGAGTTATTTCCCCTGGTCACTCGAATCCTGGAGCGCCAACCAGATGTTTTGTCTGTAACGGTAACCGACGCTGAGGGGATCATCCAGGGCGACCGTGAAGTCGTCAACGTTGGCAGATCATTTAAACTAGATATCTCTGGCCACCGACCGGCCGCGTCCGCTGCCATTCGAATGTTGGGCGACGCCGAAAAGCTCTACGTCAACGACGATTCCTACGTGTTTCAAACACCGGTTTTGAGCCAGGACAAACCGATCGGGAACGTGTTCCTCACATATTCCAAGCAGGAGCTGCACGACAATATCAAGCGCGGGATCCGAATAACGATCACGGTAAGCGCCGTATCGCTTCTGCTCGGGCTCGTACTGGCGCTTTTTTTCTTTCGCCGCATTTCGCAGCCAATGAACGTATTGATGACCGGTGTTAACACCATGGCTAAGGGCAACCTCGACGTGAATATCAACATGCCCGTCAAAAACGAGTTTCGTGTTTTGGCACAAGCGTTCAACGAAATGTCATTTCGAATCGCCGCCGCCCAAAAGGAACACGTCGTAAAAGAGCGTATGGACAGGGAGTTGGAGATAGCGAGAGATGTCCAGCACACGTTATTGCCGGTTGAGGTGTATACACCACCCGGATTCCAAATTGGACACCACTACGCCTCGGCCACTGAAGTCGGCGGTGACTACCTGGACGTCATCCGCGTGGGGGAATCGAAAGTCGGTCTCGTTATGGCCGATGTGTCGGGTAAGGGCGTACCGGGATTGGTCATTATGGCGATGGTCAAGATCATGGTTCAGAACCTGGTGGCCAAGGGCACACCGCCAAAAGAAATCGTACGAAAACTAAACTCCGCTCTCCTCGGAAATATCAGACGCAACATGTTCGTTACGTTTTTTGTTGCAATCCTGGACAGCGAATCGGGGACCGTGGTGTTTTCGAACGCCGGCCACAATCCGGCAGTTATTTTTAACCACCAAACGCTCCGTGCGCGGTTTTTCAAAATGGAAGGTCCTCCGATGGGGACATTTCCCGACCACGTGTTCGCCGAACACTTGCACGAATACCGGATCGATTTGGACTCCGGCGACATGTTGCTGCAGTACACGGATGGTTTGAATGAATCGATGAACGAAAACGGCGAGCAGTTCACGCTCGACCGGATACTCGATATCGTGGACGAACACGCTTGTGAGGGGGCGGAATCTCTCGTCGGCCGGCTGGTCCGGGCAGAGGCCGCATTTCGGGGTTCCGCTCCCCAATCAGACGATCTCACGCTACTAGCGGTGAGCGTAAATCCTAGTGCGGGTAAAAACACTGAAGGACAAACGGCGACTAGCCATGTGTTTGCGGATAGTTGATATTAATTTCAAGGCTTCCCGTGTCGACCTTGAAGTCGCCCCCGACAAGTCGGATGGCTTCTTCGTCCAACTCGACGCTTTCGTCTCCAGGTGTCACTTGGAGGGTCTGGACGACGTGCGCCTGCAGTATCGACGAGGAACATCGAAGCGCGACATCACGAGACTGGCGGATTTTGCGTCCATGAAACAGCTTGCTCCCCCGGTTCCGTCAGCAAAAAAGAACGACGGCAACAACGATGAATTGTCGTGTTTTAGTTCCAAATGGTCGCACGGCTTCAACACTAAGCATTACCGCGTCCAATACCAGATCAAGTTCGAAGGCCGCGATCGAACGGTAGAGCGTCTCAATACAGCGATCGCCCTAATCGGTGTTTCCGAAAATCTGGATCCACGCAGTACCCTGCAACTGCGTTTGTGCGTTTACGAGCTGGCATCGAATACCGTAGAACACGGCTCGTTTCCGACCGGCCCTCCTACGATCTGCCTGGTAGTGCTCCTAGAGAACGACCGCGTATCGGTTACGTACCGGGATAATGCGGCTGTATTTTTGAC
>CBDVBX010000234.1:0-5532 GCA_965372335.1 uncultured bacterium
CGGCGGATGTGGCGGACGAATAGACGCACGATGTCAGGATCGAACTGCGTTCCGGCGCTGCTTCGGAGGCGTTCGATCGCCTCGTCGATCGAAAGCGCGCGGCGGTACGATCGGTCCGTCGTCATCGCGTCGAAACTGTCAGCGACAGAGATGATTCTCGCACCCAGCGGGATTTCTTCGCCCTTGAGGCCGGTCGGGTAGCCGCTGCCGTCCCAGCTCTCGTGGTGGTGTTTGACGATCTCCGACGTGCCGGTGAGGAACTCCATTTTGTCGACAATACGCGCGCCGATTTCCGGGTGAGATTTCAGGACCTCCCACTCGTCTTCGTCCAGCTTCCCTTCCTTGTGGAGGATGTTTTCCATCACACCCAACTTGCCGATATCGTGCAACAGCGCGCCAAAAGTAATTCGGCGGCGGAGCGGTTCCGGCAGACGCATCTTATTGGCGATCGACACCGCGTACGCCGCCACCCGTTCTGTGTGGCCTTTCGTGTACGTGTCTTTCGCCTCGATCACCGATATGAGCGTCTTGAGCGTGGAAACGTAGGTGATCTGGAGTTGTTTCAGCAGGCGGGCATTCTCCATGCCGATGCCGGCCGAGTTGGCGATGAACCTCAACATATCCATGTCGTAGCTCGAGTAGTTTTCGCCGTTGAGTTTCGGACCCGTGAATACCAGACCTTTTATTTTTCCCTTTACCTGGATCGGGGTGACAAATTCAAACACCGCCAGGCGCAGGTCCGGTAGGATCCTGGCCCAGTTCCGGTCAGGATTGCGGGCTATCTTGCGCGGATCCTGGTTTTCCACCAGAAGAGCGGTAAAATCACAATCCCGGTCGATTTGCAGTCCCGTGAACTTGTGCTCGCCAAATCCCTTCACCCCTAGCAACTTGAACCTCTCGTCGTTCTCGCGCTCCAGCGAAAACAGCGCCATGCTGGAAATCTGCAATTCGCCGATGAGCGTGAGAGAAACCACGTTTACCAGCTCGTCGGTCTCCAGTATCCGGTTGAGATCCTGTGACACCGAAAATAGGGTCTTCATCGAGAACAGCTGGCGTTTGAGATCTCTCGACACTTGAGAATAGTTTTTCTCACCCCGCGAAAGTTTTGATTCTAACGCGTTTTGCCTGGCCCGCAGCTCTCTTGTCTTAGCGGCGCGCTCGATCACCTTTTCGACCTTGGCGCAAAACTCCTTCAGGGCGATCGGCTTGACCAGATAGTCTTCGGCGCCACCCTCCAGTCCCGCCAGACGGACTTCGTCGTCGCCGTTGGCTGAAAGAACCAGGATCGGGACATCACCGTGGTGACGCGACTCGCGCATCTGTTCCATGACTTCGAGCCCGTTCATGTCGGGCAACATCATGTCGAGAATAACCAGCTGGGGGTTCTGGGTCTCGTACGACTGCAGCGCCAAGCGGCCGTTACTGGCCGTATTGACACAGTATCCGTGTCGGTTCAACGTCTCTTCGAGGATCTCCAAGACCTTGAGGTCGTCATCCACCAGCAGTATTTCGTTTTGCATCGCGGTTTCTTTCTATACGCTGAACAGTTCGAATCTCTCGTCGTGTATCTTATTACCAGTACGGAGTTCTTCCTCAACTATTTCGGCGAACGCCTTGACAAGATCGGGGTCGTAACGCATTCCCCAGTTTTCTTTGAGTGTGTTTAACGCTTCTTCTTGCGTCAGCGCCGGACGAGTAGGGCGTTCCTGGAGCATGGCGGCGTAGCTCTCTACCACCGACACGATTCGCGCGCCGAGCGTAATCTGCTTGCCTTGGAGCCCCTCGGGATACCCCTCGCCATTAAAACGCTCGTGGTGCGACAACACGATTGCGATGGCGTGGTCGGAGAACTTCATCTTTCGCAGCATTTTCGTGCCGTCGACTGGATGGCGTTTGATAATTTCCCATTCCTCCGGCATCAGTTCCCGGGGGCTGCGAACGATCAAGTCGCTGACCTTGATCATGCCGATGTCCCTTAGTACCGTGCCGTACATGAGATCCCTAAGATGTTCTTCCGGGTAGTGGAGTTTTTTGGCCAGCGCATATGTATAACTCGACAGCAAGTTGGTGTTGCCGCGTGCAAGCGTGTTTTCTTCGATCAACGCGATAAGTGTCTGAACCAACCCGAGGGTGCGTTCCTTTTCCTCCTCCAGACGCTGCGTACTCTCGAACGCGATCGCGGCTTGATTGATGAGAATCTTCAAGAAACTGGTCGTGCCTTCGTCCAATTCGGACTTGATCGGCTTACCCAACGCGAGAAAGCCGCGAAATTCGTTGTACACGATAAATGGTGCAACGTAGCTGCACCCGAGGCTCAACAACGGCGCTTTGACCTCGTCGGAAAACGGCGCGTCTTCGATGGTGTAGATTGTGAGCGATTCTCTCCAGGTTTCCAGATCGAGTTGATTGGCCGGCAGCGCGAATCCCCTTAGCTCATCGGCTTCCAGGCCTTTGACCGCCGCGGGTGTGAAGTACCCCTGCCGCAACTCGAGAAACATGGCGCTCTCCACGCCAACCTGGGCGATGGTCGTCAACAGGAACAGATCTAGCAGACTGGCACGATCGCGGATTCGGTAGAAGTCTGAATTGAGGGAGAATACCGTGTTGTATTGTACGATTCTCTTTTGTAACTCTCTCGGGTCTACGTTTAACCCGCCATCGCCAGCGGTGTTTGCCGCGCTGCCCGTCGGTTTTTTGGGTGTTGAGGAATGGTCTGCTGTTGACGCATCGTCGGGTGCCTGGGGCTTTTTCGACTGTGACGTATTTCCCGCCCTCTTGGGCTCCGGCGGTGGCGTAGTCGGTGCGGCTTTCTCCCTTGGGGTCTCGGCTTCACAAACTGCGTCGATCACCGCGGATTTCCCAGTCGCCGGCGTTTCCACCTCACCGGCGGCGTTCCGGTCGTCTTCGACTGGATCGAGGCCGAGGATGATAATGGTACTTTCCCCGTCGGCCGAAGTCGCCGTCTCCGGCGGCTGATAGACAGCCTCCGCCTCGGAATCCGCCGGTTGGGTCGGTTCCTGGCCATCGTCGATCGGTGACGCGCCGGCGGCCTGCGCGTCTTTCCCGCTCGGCGCCAGGTCGACTGCAGCCAATTTCGACGCCACTTCCTCGACGGAGTCCGAGATGACGATCTGCCCCTCGTCCTTGAGGAACCTTAGCACGGTAGCTTTGGCACCCGAGATTCCGAGCGCCAGTTCGCCCGACGCCGCAACCGTGCGAATGATCTTGGCGCACCCCCCGCCGAGCGACGTCAACTCAGAGACGTCCATCACCACGCGGGTTAGGTTGCGTTTTTTGCACTCTTCGAACAGCTTGGCTAGGGTATCTTTTTCGTGGAAACCAAGAGTACCGGAAACGCTAAAGACCGTTACGTCCGGAGACGGAGATTGGGACTTCTCTATAACGGTCTTCGGCATATGCACTCCCGGGATGTGCTATTTCGAGGGCCGGAGCAAAGAGACGGGAGAGTTGTGGCCTCGTAGTTACACCACCTCTTGCGCCAACCATCTGTCCAATACGCTTTTCAGGAATCGCCATTCGCTTCCGACCTTTTTTGCGGGGATCTTTTTCTCTTTGGCAAGTCGGCACACGGTTTTGACGTGCATCTTGAGATACTCGGCCGCTTCCACGGATGTCATCACGACATCGGCATCTTCGCTGCCGCCGATGACAATGTTAGAATAGTCGGTGTCTCTCCACTTACTCATATTTCGCCATCCTTTTTATTTGCGAGCCTCGCTTGAGCTCCCACCCTCGGCCGCAATTAATGCACAAACCATACCAAACATAAGCTCCATAAAATACAGCAAGTTAGAATGCTTCTTCTCGGTCCGAGCCCCGAATAACTGCGGCACAATGCACCCTTTCTGCACTTCGCACGCTACCCCCCCTCGACACCATTTTGCCGACTCACAGGGGGGATTACGTCTGGGCTCGCTCCGCCAGAAAGCTATTAATCCGGGAAGCGACCTCATCTCGGTTGAGCGGTTTACTGAGGTAACCGGCCGCCCCGAGCTTCTCTACCAGGAGATCGGCTGTTTTGCCCGACTGCGAAGTCGTCACCAGTACGGGTATCCGTTTTTCTTCTTTGTCGAGCGCCTCCACGAGGATCTTGGCCGCCATCGTCGGCATCCGAAACTCGCTGATGATAACGCGCGGATCGCGATTCCGAATCAATCCGATCGCTTCGTCCACCTCGCAGGCGTACGCCGCCACAATTTGATGATGCGATAGAATGTCCGCGAACATGTCGCGTAACGACTCACTTTGTTCCACGACCAACACATCGATCACACCCGCGTCATTTGATATCGAATGATGGTCTGGAGGAGTCCTAACGGCCGAATCGAACGTTGCCCGACTATTGGCTCTCTCCGATTCGTCTTCGACGACACCTCCAGACACGCCCTCGGAATTCAATTCGCCGGTCACATTGCGAAATTCCGTTAGTATCAGATCCGCATCGAGAAGTGCGATTCGTGCGTTGTCAATCTGCGCGACCAGGTGCGCCGGTCCCTGCCAGACAGGCACGCCGCTTTCGAGCGTCTTCCCCTCGACGAGCGCTCCCTCGTCGGGCACGTAGAACCCCACCCGTTTTTCCAACGAGCCGATGACGGCGATGTAGTTTCCGCCCGAAGGCGCGTCTTTGAAGAACACGTCCAGTGCCAGTAGCGGGACCCGCTTGTTGTCTATCGTGAGGAATTCTCCGTATGAGTCTTTTTTTCGAGGAGCCGATTCCGATGCCATCAGATTACAAAGCTGTACCGAACGAATCCCGAACGCGCACCCACCTTGTCCCCAAGTCACGAATGAATCCAACGATTTCGATGCCGGCAGGGTGAATTCGAACCGGACTTCGTGCTCGTCGTGTGATTCCACCCACAACACTCCGTGGTACCGCGCGAGCAATTTTCGCACGTCCTTGAGACCGGGGTAAAATGCCAGCTGGTCTTCGTGATCCAGCTGAGAATCCGATATAAAGTTGTTACCGTTGTCCGTTAGGCGCCAATGAAGCGCCTTGTTGTGCTCTTTGACGTCGATCGCTACGCCCAACGCGTCGCTCTCCGATCGATTGAACACGTCGGTGATCAAGCGCTGTAAGATCGCGCCCGCCGTCGGCAACAAGCGCGGATCGATCATGGTGTTATTGTCAGTTAGAACGATGTCGAGCGCGTGTTCACCCCCGCCGGACACCTCGTTGGCGAAATCGTTCAGAACGGTGCGCAGTGGCAACAGGCCGCATTTTCGCGTCACCACAGACGGGCTTTGGTGCTCGACCATTTGTCCGATCGAGCAGATGTAAAAGTCGAGCAAGCAGAGCTGATTTCGAATATCGGCGATGTCACTCGAATGCCATTCGCGCGTTGCGAACGCGCCGCCCGCTTCCAAACCTGCCAAAAGAGACTGATACACAGTCTTGATTTCGGTGACGGCGCCGTTCATGGGGGCGGGGTTGTCCTGGGGTGCCGCAGCCTCGGGCGCTGGTTGCCGCTGAGGCGCTACTTCCGGACTTGGCGCCCTGGCCCCTGGCGC
>CBDVBX010000235.1:0-5523 GCA_965372335.1 uncultured bacterium
CTTGGCGGGTGCGCCTACCTGGTGGGCCTTCGGCGGATCGGGCAGAAGCCCGTGGGTGAGCCACACCACGCATACTGTGGCCACCGCGCTGATGAGGATCCCGACTGCGACGAAATTGGCAATCGCGGGCGATGTAATCGTGATCAAAGGGATCACCAACAGCGCGATCAACAGCCAGGTGGTCAATAGCGGCGACCGCCCGCTCGCCATGTAATAAAACAAGCGAAACAGTATCAATCCTGTGAAGGGAACATAAACCAGCGGATAGGAAAGCAGGTACTTGCCGAGCATTAGACCCGCGAGACACGCCACCGCGATGGTCAACACGAACCCCACCCCCTGCTTCAAAGAGGGGACGGGCGCCGGTGAAGCAAGAAAACTCAAAGAAAGGACGGCAGCCAGAAACGAGAGTTGCCAATTGATTCCCATCGCGACCGTCATCGCAATGGTGGAACCCAGCGCGTAGCGCAGAATCCGCAGGCTGCGCATGTCGAGCTGCCACTTGCCGATCGATGCCGTGACTGCCGGATTATCAGCGGACATAGGACAGCAGGCTCCTCACACGAAGGTGCAGCTTGCCGATCAAATTGAGTATCGGATTGCGGCCCGTATATATAATGACGTCCGCCTGTCCGCCGGACCTGAGGCGTCCTTCGGCGGTTCCGCGTTCGAAACCGATGATCACGGGGAATCTCTGCGGATCGCGCAACCACCCCTGGGAACCCTGGACGGTGGGCAGACCGCCTCGGTTGGTGCCGCCTTCGCTGCTGACTCCGTAACCCACGCTGCGCACATTACCCCGAAATACGCGTCCCGGTGCCACGTCGAGAACGAACTCCACTGGGTCCCCGGCTTCGACGCGGGAAATGTTGTTTTCGCGCATATCGGCCCGTATCCAAACATCGGACGTCGAGACAAACGTCGCCAACGGTTGGCCGGCCGCCGCGTAATAGCCGACATCGATATTAAAACTCTCGATCGCACCCCGCGTGGGGGCGTGGAGCGTCGTAAAGGCGAGGTTTAACTGTGCCTGTTCGAGGGCCGCGATCGCCGCCCGAAGCTGGGGATTCTCCGGTCCCGTCACTCCCAACTGTTCTTTGGCTTTGTCCAAGTCGGCCTCGGCGGAGAAAACGCGTTCTACGGACTGGGCCAAATTGGTCTCGGACCGGTCCCGGTCCACCTGCGACAATGCCCCCGGGTTTTTCTCCAGTATTGCCTCGGTGCGGTTGTAGGTACGCTGCGAGCGATCGAGCTGCGCCCTGGCCACACCGAGCCGACCGGCCGCTGATTTGACCGTTGCAGTCAAGGCGCCTACCTGCTGCGCGGCGTTGTCCAACGCAGCTTCCGCCGACTGAACGGCCAGAATATAAGGTCTTTGATCAATGACGAATAACACATCGTCTTCGTCGACGACGCTGTGAAGGCGCACGTTCACTTCGGTTAAGTAGCCCGAAACCTGGGGTACAATGGGAACGAGAAGCGCCGTGACCCGGGCCTGGTCTGTGTACGGTGTGAGCCGGTCTGCGAATAGATACCAGACGAAAATGACGGCGCAAATAATCAATACGATCCGCGTCACACGCCGGATCGGGTCCTTACCCTTGGGTTCCTCGTCCGCGGCTTTGGACGCGGGCTTCGACTCCGCGGCGTTGGCTTTGGACGCGGGTGGAGCTGCCGGTTTCTGATTCGGCCCCGCGTTTTTTGGCTCTGCCGGCGGCGGCGTATCCGGTTTTTGATTTTGTTCCTCTGTCATGGGCATCACCTCGGCGATTGACCCATTTTAACCGCCCTCCGATTCCGATTCAATGGCGGCGACCTCGTCTGGCCAGGAATCCTCGACCCAGGCCGTAAACAACTTGTACCCGATGGCAAGTATCACAGCCCCGATGAACAAACCGATTATGCCCGCGGATATCATCCCGCCGATCGCGCCGATGAGGATGACCAGCATGGGCACCGCGACGCCCCGCCCCAGGAAGAGCGGCTTCAAGAAGGCATCGGCCCCGCTGACGATGAGAGCGTAAATCAGGAATATGACCGACGTGACCGTGCTGTCGTTCGTCGAGAACACATAGATTGCGACCGGGATTAGGATAAGGGCAGGGGGTAGCTGAATCACCGCGACGATCAGGACCAGGAGCGCCCAAAGCCCCGCCAGCGGCACCTGGGCGACGTACATCCCGAGCCCCGCCAGGACGCTCTGTGTAATCGCGATCAGCAAGACGCCCTTGACGACGCTCTGAATCGTGGCCCCGGAGATGTCGACCATATCGTCTCCCTTGTCACCGGCCAGCCGCTTACCGATCGCTCGCGCGAGCCGGCCGCCCCCCGCGGCATTCATCATCATGATCCCGGCAATGATGAGGGCGAAAATCGTCTGCAGAACGGCCGCGCCGAACCCTGTAAACGTCGCTATCAGCCAGTTGCCGATGGTTTTGAGTTGGGGGCCCATTTTGGTCAGGAATACGTCGAGGTTGCGGTTGGCGGCATCCCATGAGGCGTATAACTTTTCGCCGATCACCGGCCAGGTCTCGACCTTTTCCGGCGGCGGCGGTACTTCGAGTGTGCCTTCCTGCAGCTGCTGCCCAAGACTCACCGTGCCGTCGATCAGAGATTCGGTCAGCAGCCACGTCGGAACAAGCACCAGCGCCAGAGTCACAAGAATGAAGACCGCTCCAGTCAGCCTGTTCTTTCCTCCCAACAGCTTCTTCAGCTTGGCGAAAAGAGGATACAACGCAACCGCTATGATGATGCCCCATACGACCGGCATCAAAAACGGGCTGAAGATCCGATAGCACGAAATCACAATGACCGCCAGGACCGCGATCCGGATTGCCAGGTCGATTCCGGTCTGCATGTACGCCTGACCGTTCGACGAGTCTTTGCCATTGGCCATGACTTCTCCTCCTGACCGTTAAGCGCTAGATATCAACACCGAGACCGATCGATAAGCGAAAATCGTCGCGTTTGGGTACATTGCCGTCGGCATCGGCAACCGGGTTCTCGTTGTAATTCCACTGGATCGACGTGTCCAAGTCCAGGTAGTCCGACAACTCGAGGCTCAATAATGCGAACAGATAGTGAAAGGTGTTCTTGGGTTCGGGCACACCGATCTGCGAATTATAGTTGAAATCTAATTCGATGTCGCTCGTGATATCCCACTCGATCGCCAGCATCGGAATGATCGCCCCGTTGTCCACCCTCTGATCCTGTCCGGGCTGAACCGATATGTATTGAATGGACTGATACGCGCCGCCGAGCTGCAAGAAAAAATCGAACTTACTCTGGCGCCACAAATAGTAACCGACGCCAGCGCCAATCGTGGCGCGATAGTCAATATTCTGGAATTTGTCGGTGTAGATCTCGCCGGCGACGGGCGTCAAGAACAGTCGTCTGGACATGAACACATTGAAATTCGAGCCGAACCGATGGTTGTTGACGTTTTGTTCCTTGGAAACGCTCCCTATGTTGCCTGTGTATTCGGTGTCGAAGCGCGAACGCGTCGCCTCGCGGCGCAGCCGCATATACGCGGTAGCGTCTGCCTGCTCTGAGTTGCCCGACCGGGCGATTAGCCCCAGTGTCGCTTTGAGCGACCAGTAGTTTCGTTCCCGGGGTTTGCCTTCCAGCATGGACAGCAGGTCCGACCTCTCGAAATCGCGCACGCCGGTCCCGGTGTCGATTTTGATCAACCCGTCGCGCATCATGCACGTGCCCGTCACGACGCCGCCTTTCAAAAACGTAAACGTGAGTGTCTGCGACGAACGGATTTCCGCAATGTCCCCCCAGTCGATTTCCAGGTCGTCCAGCTCGTCGCTGTCGAAGAAAAGCTTGTCGTCGCGCATCAGGTCGATATTTCCCCGCAGCCATTCGCCCGACGTCAGCTTGATCCAGTCTTTCGATTCGGGTGAGGGCTCCGGCGGCTGCCACGCCGTCTCCTGGGCAATGGCGGGCGGCGCCAATACAAAACCGATGACGACAGTGGCGGTAAGCAAAAACCTCAACGCAGTTCGAGCCAATCCTCGCACGAGAATCCTCCAGCTAATGTGTGTATTTGTAATTAGTTACAGCTGCTAAAGCAGATTTTCCTCCGGCCATTATACGCACATTTGTGGTGCCATTTCAATGTCGACGCGGCGGATGTCCTGGGCAGTGACGTTTTTGATCACTTCGCCCCATATCTTCTTATTTGGCACGACCAGCGTCTGGTTATCGATCGTCAGGACCGTGGTCGAAACCAGGCTCATTTTGTCGACCTTACCAAACACGCCTCCCACATCCACCATATCCCCCACGTCGTCTTCCGACATTTCGCCGAGCACATTCCCTCCACTACCCGTTTGTAACGTGGCCTGTGCAGACGCGTTACCCGGGGCTTGTGTCAACAAAAGAGCGACGAGCAATATTACCAACAACAGAATTTTCGAAGACTTCATATACGAGACCTCCAAACTAGAACGACTCAGCCGATTCTCTTTCTCTCCCAATCTTGGTCTTTCATTCCCTCTTCGGCGGTTGCTTGGAATAATAGTCAAAATCCCACCGCGCCGATAACTGGATTCCGTCGGGTTATGTGTTTGTGCCCGTGAAACAGAGAAAGGGAACCCGTGGGTTCCCTTTCAATTCGAGCCATTTTAGACGGACCTTACTCGTCGAAGCTGAAGTTGAATATCGGGAAGAAAGGCAGCATACCACCGTTCTTGATGATGTTGATCAGGCCTATCTGAATGCCGTGCAATTCGACGGCGTAATTGACGACGCCTAGCTGGAGTCCGATGAAGTCGTCCGAAATGGTGACACCGGACGCTTGCAGCCCCTTACCGCTCGCGTTGAGAGAAACGAGCCACCCCGTCTGGGCTCCCAGAATGTGGCCGCCGGTTTTACTTACCGGGCCGTTTTGCCATCCCGTGAAATCGCCCATCGTGTAGTTGATGATGCCCCACTGGAGACCGACTGTCTCACCGGTGATCCAGTTGGCGAGTCCGATGTCGACGCCCTTGAGCCCGGCGTTGTTACCGTAGATGAGGTTCAGACGGACCCCTTCTATCGCGAGGTCTTTCTTGAAGATCTGCACGGGGTCAAACAGGGCTAGGTTGATGGGTTTGGTATCCTGTGCGTACACGGCGGGCGCGACGGCACCCAGAATGACCACTACTGCCAGAATCGATAGAACCAGTTTCATTCGTGTTCCCTCCGGATAAGTTTGGTTTGATCGTTTGACAAAACCAAAAAGGGGGACGAATGTCAATAGGCGTTCGACTACACCCAAGCCCCGGAAGGGTGCAAAAGGGAGTGTAATCGTGTGCGTCGCTTAGCTTGACGCTTCGAGCACAGGTATGGTTACCATTGGGAAATCGAGATCGTCATCGCCACCAACAATCAAAGGGGAATGGTATGAAAGCGTACGGCGCGGAATTCTTCGGTACCTTCTGGCTGGTCCTCGGCGGATGCGGCGGCGAGGAAGGCCGATCAATGTGAATCCTAACTAGCGGTTTGCTTTTTACTTCGACAGCGTCCACTTCGCAA
>CBDVBX010000236.1:0-5512 GCA_965372335.1 uncultured bacterium
TCGTCCTCATCTTGCCCTGCATATCCGTTATCCCCGGTTCGAATCCGGGTGCCGCCTCCATTGCTTTTCAGTGGCTATCGACGTTCCACTTTCTGAGCGAAATCCACGTCTACCATTAATCTGCCATTTCTGTTTGAATCCAGAAGAAGATCGACAGCCTTGCGCATTGAATCCGGCGTCGTCTGTGCCTGCTGCGGCGACGTGAGTGTTTGGGTGGCCAAAGAAACCGTGATGACGTGGGAATGGCTCGAGGATCACTCTGGAAAAAGCCGACAGAGCGGGTGAGGGAGATATATCGGTGGATCGACGGGCGCGGAGGTTGTAGAATGGGAAGCTATGATGGGGAGAAAAGCGTTCGAAATCCCAATCCTTGAACACGTCGCGGCGGGGTTTTATTCCTGCCGTCTCAACTCAGCCAGCCAGTCCCTAACCAGGAAGATGGTGCTGCTGAAATGACACAAGCAAAGATTCACGTAAGATCTAGCGACCGTATCTCGACCACGGTCATTGCCTGTGCCCTTTTTTTTCTCGTGATCGTTCCCAGTCCTGGATCAGCCCAAGTCGTTTTATTGGAAACTAATCCCGTGTGGACATCGAGCCCGACGTCACTCAAGACGATGAGCGTGGCGTTCGGCGACATTGACGCTGACGGCGACCTCGACCTGGTATGCGGCAACGACGGCGAACCGAATACGATGTATCTGAACGTCGGAGGGGTGTTCGGACCAACCCCTACATGGACGTCGTCTAATTCCACCACTCAGACTCGGAGCGTCGCCCTGGGTGATATCGACGGCGATGGTGACCTCGACCTCGTGTGCGGCAACTACGCCGAGCCGGTCGCAGTTTATTTTAACACCGGAAATACTCTTCCGCGAGACCCCGTGACCATCGGGCAGCGCGAGTATACCTGGAGCATCGCACTCGCCGACATGGACGACGACGGCGACCTCGACATCGTTGTCGGTACGGGGGCCGCACTCGTGCCGTCGGGGAACGCTGTGTACGCGAACGACGGCATGGGTGATTTCGGCACCGCGCCTGTGTGGCGCTCGGCCGAGACGAACATAACACAGGGGGTGGCGGTAGGCGATATCGACGGGAACGGATACCTCGACCTGGTGTGCGGGAACGGACCATTCGGACCCACCCTGCAAAATACGGTGTATTTTAGCACCGGCGGAGTGCTGGACACGTTACCGGGGTGGCGCTCGACGCCGGCCGTCGACACACGGAGTGTCGCCCTGGGCGACATGAACGGCGACGGCACGCTCGATATCGTCTGCGGAAATTTTGACGCCGAGAACACGCTCTACCTGAATGCCGGCGGCGTACCGGACACGCTGCCCGGCTGGCAGTCATTTGGCAGTTACAACACCGAAAGTGTGGTTCTGGGCGATGTCGATGGCGACGGCGACCTGGACGTGGCCGTGGGGAATGATCGAGACAGCGATGTGGGCAACGAGATCTACTTGAACACCGCAGGCGATCTCGACACGATCGCCGCCTGGGAGTCCGAGCCGAATCCCGGCACTAATTCACATTCCCGGACGAGGAGTGTGTGGTTTGCCGATACGGATGTTGACGGCAGATTGGATCTGTTGTGCGGAAACGGGGTAAACACGGGCGAGGCGAACCAGTTATACCGGAACGTGTCAAATATCTATGGCACCGTGGCCTGGAGCACGGATCAGGCTTACGCCACAAAGAGCGTCGCTGTTGGCGACGTCGATGGCGACGGTTATGTGGATTTTGTCTTTGGCAACCAAAATGAGAAAAACAACCTTTTCAAGTATGATCGAATTGCCGGCACGTATTCCTCGATTCCCGACTGGGAAAGCGATTCCGGTTTTCCGACCACGGCCGTCGCCGTTGGGGATCTGAACAACGACGGCTATTGCGATCTTGTCGAGTCCGTCAACGGAAATCTGACCGGAATAGGAAGCGCAATCTTTTGGAGCGACGGCGTGGTGTTTTCGACGTCTCCCGACCCATTCTGGTCACCGGGCCAAAACGCCATGAGCCTGGCTTTGGGAGACGTGGACAACAACGGGTTCCTGGACATTGCCCTTGGTTATGGATGTTGTTTGGCAGCGAACAAGCTATACCTCAACACCGGCGGCACAGTTTCCCCAACTCCGGCCTGGTCGTCGAACTCCAATCACGAGACCTGGGCATCGGTCCTGGCGGATGTGAACCTCGACGGCAATCTCGACTGGGTGTGTGGCAACGAAAATTCGGACCCTCCCAGCGCCACGTGGGCGCCAAACAACCTTTATCTTGGCAACGGAACTCCTTCGTTTTCGGTGGCTGATCCTGCCTGGAGTTCCAAAGACACCCCGGTCGTCACCAGCGCGTTGGCGGTCGGGGATATCAACGGCGACGGGTTACCGGACCTGGTGTGCGGTAACGGGTTGGGGGGGGCAGGTGTCACGGCGAACACTATTCACCTGGGAGACGGCCGGGACTTCACCGATCATCCCGTGTGGTGGTCGACGCTCCTCGACCATACCCAAGCGGTCGCACTGGGGGATATCGATGGCGACGGCGATCTGGACGTCATCTGCGGCAATGCCGAGTCCGAAAACACCGGCTACCTGAACCAGGGCGGCACTTTGGAGGGTGTTCCAAGCCTCAGGTGGCCCGCTCAACGGTCGGCGGATGTCGTCGTGGTCGACACCGATCACGACGGTGACATGGACGTGGTGTTCGGGAATAATAACCGGAAGAGCAACCTCTATCTCGGCAGCCGCTTGCCAGCGTACAAGGGCGATCCCGCTGCGCCGACCAATCACTTGCCCAACAATGCGGCCCACTTGCGCCTGGTAACAGCTGAACATTCCGCGGATAATAGACACACTATTTCTTTCTCGGCAGTGGACGTCGAGTCCGACCCGATCTGGTTGCGAGTGGATTACCAGTTCGAGGGAACGCCGCAGTGGTTCCCGATCGAAGGCCTGACAGGGACGGGCACGTTTGGTCGGTTTGACGCATCTCCCGCCGGAACTCCGGGAACGATCGATTGGGACATATTCCGTGTCCCCTTTGACAGGCGCAACGTGATCGTGCGTCTGCGGGTCATAGAACGACCGCAAAAGGTGAGTGCCGTTCAACACACGGCGCCTTACCTGACAACCCTCGGGATCGTCGAACCGTTGCGGTCCGAACTGAGCGCTTCGTCTGACTCTCTGCGGTTCGACACTGTTACTGTCGGCGACACGACTTCGCTCGACCTGGTCATCCACAACAGGGGCACCGCCGACCTGAATGTGACGGATATCCAGCCGCCCTCGACGGAGATAAATATATACGATCCGACATCATTCACGCTGCCGCCCGGGCAGCGTGACACGGTGCGGGTGTTCCTGGTACCGGAACGCGAGACAGATATCCACGGCGATCTGGTCGTGTGGTCGGATGATCCGCTGACACCAGCGACCCGGGTTGTCGTGACGACGGACATACGCGCGCTGGATGTGAGGACCAAGGTGCTCACGACGTTCCCACAGGTGCCGCCGGGTGACGCGGTCACGGTAGAAGTTGCGCCGCTACCCCAGGTTCGCATCGAAGAAGCCACTTTGTACCATCGTCCCGCGGGCGCCGCGGTATTTGCGGACAGCTTGTCGATGGGCTGGTTCGGGGACCGATTTCTGGTCAGTGTGCCGGGTCAATTCGTGACAGAGGCGGGCCTGGAGTACTACGTCAAGGTTGAAAACAGCCCCGTGGTGTCCTTCGACCCGGATCGGGCGACGTTCCCGGACAGCGCGTATTCGTTGTCAGTTTCGCCACCCACGGGGATCGTGGCGCGGGCCCGCCCGGACGTAAAGGGTCAGTTCGTCGAGGGAACGCCGATCGAAATCGAAGTCGAACTGCAGGGTGGCTCCGTGTTTGTAGGAGGATCGGTGCACTGTCGTGCGGGCGCCTCCGGATCTTACCGCTCGATCCCGGTAGCAGAGCGTGACCCTCTGCCCCTGGCGATTATACCGGACAGCCTGGTGACATCGCGCGGCGTCGAGTTTTGGATCGAAGTCCAAACACTGACGTCACTCCTGACGGCACCCCCGACCAATCCGGCGGTCACTCCCTATTCGATTCCGGTCACCGTTCTGAGTCTGGCCGAAACTGCTGCCCACCCGGGCATGCAGTACCGGTTGCTCTCGGTGCCGCTGACCATGGAAGGGTCCATCCTGGGGGCGCTCACGGACAACCTGGGTGCGTTGGACAACACGAGGTGGCGGCTGTTCCGGTACGACGACAACGCGCCGGGCGACTACGTCGAGCTCACGAGTCAGAATGTGTTCGACTTTGAGTTGGGCAGTGCCGACTGGCTGATCACCCTGGACGGGCACCGCATCGACACGGGCCCGGCGCGGGGTGTGACCACGCCGACCGACAGGCCACACGAGATCACACTCGAGCCCGGTTGGAACCTGGTCGGGAATCCCTTCAACTTCGCCGTGGCGTGGGACTCGATGACGCTGGATACGCTGTCCACACTCGTCGAGCCACCGCGGGGGTGGAACGGTGGTTGGCTGCCGAATGACGTCGAGGTCTTCGAGCCATTCGACGGTTACTGGGTGATGAACCAACACAACTCACCCATCTCACTCCGTATCCCACCCGTCGAAGCGGCCGCTACCGCTATGGTCGCGGCCGCCGAAAGCGCCGATGAAACAGACGACTGGCGGATCAGTATCACGGCATCGTGCGGCGACGTCACCGACACGTACACCGGCGTGGGTGTCGGCGCAATCTCGAGCAACGCATGGGATTACCTGGATCGCTCCGAGCCGCCCCAGCATCCCGGCGAGGCCATCTCGGTGTACTTTCCCCACGGCGAGTGGGAAGAGCGGCCCGGCCGCTACGCCGTCGACATGCGGCCCGAGGATGCCGAGGGGCACGTGTGGCGCTTCGACGTGGCCAAGAACTTCGCCAGAGAGGCCGCCGGCGACGAAGTAGTATTCACGTTCCAAGGCCTCGTATCCCTCGACCCGTCTACCGAGTGCGTCCTCATCGACCGCACGCTCGGCCACGAGGTCGACCTGAAGGATGAGTCACAATACGCACTATATCTCGGCGAGCGCGGCGCGGTCGAAGCGGCTTTTGACACCCGCTTTGCGCTCGTGGTGGGGAGTGAGGCGTATACCGAGGCCCGGCGAAGCGAGCTCGCCACGACGCCCGGTCATACCGCCCTCCACCAGAACTTCCCCAATCCCTTCAACCCGTCGACCGTCATCCGCTACGACGTCGCCACATCATCCGACATCGAGCTGGTGATCTACAACGCCCGCGGCGCCCTGGTCAAGGTCCTGGAGCGCACGCACCGCCGACCCGGCCGCTACGAGGTGGGCTGGAACGGCGAGAACGAGCGCGGTGAACACGTCGCGTCGGGGGTTTACTTCTACCGTCTCAAGACCGCCAACCATTCCGCCACCAGAAAGATGGTGCTGTTGAAATGAAAACACCAAAGGTCCGCTGCCACTTTAGCTGCCACTACAGATCGGGTGTCATG
>CBDVBX010000237.1:0-5493 GCA_965372335.1 uncultured bacterium
TAGCGAGTTAGCCGAGCGTAGCGGGCGCCGGCGAGGAGAAGGAGCTCACGGTCCGACCAAAGAAATCCGAGCTCCGCGACGGCCGGCCCGAAACCTCGCAAAATCAGCAGTGGTCGATGGACCGTGGCGCCGGGTTGAAATCCAGTCTGTCAGGTGGGTTGTTTGGCCTGTTCGATGAGGGACTCGATGAGCTTCATCTCCATGTCGATGCGTTCGTCCCAGCTCGTGAAGTGCTCGCGGGCGAACTTACGGGCGTTCTGTCCCAATCGGGCGCGCTTCTTCGAATCGTTGATCAAGAACGACACGGCGTCGGCCAGTCGGTTGGTGTTGCCGTCTTCCACCAATACACCCGTCTCGTCCGGAACGACGACTTTGCTCGTATCGCCGACGTCGTAGGCTACTACCGGAACACCGCAAATGAGCGCTTCGCACGTGGGGATCGCCATGTTGGTGAGACTGCTGGTGGTGACGAACAGGTCGGACGCTGCCATCACGGCCGGGACATCGGCGTGGGGGACCGCGCCTACGAACTTGACCAGATCGCCCACGCCCAGTTGGTGCGCCAGCGCTTGACAACTTGCCCGCTCGGGACCGTGACCGGCGAACAAAAACAGGATATCACCGTCGGTGTTTTTGTGCACTCGAGAGACCGCACGAACGACTTCCTCCGGTCGCTTCGACGCGACCAACCGCGCCAGAAACAACACCACTGTCACATCCTCCCCGATCCCGTAGCGGGACCGGGCTTCACCGCGTTTGAATTTTTGGCTTTGCCAGTCGAGGTTGAGCCCGTTGGGTAGGAAGTGGATTTTGTCGGCGGGGACGCCGCGGGCGGCCAAAACCTCGTCGCCGCGTGTCCCGTCGTCGAGGACTATCCATGCATCCTGCGGGTAGCGTAGCGCGCGCAGCTGCTCGTAGTTCTTGAACGTGTATTTCCAATGCGACCATTCCGTGTGCACCAGGTCCATCACGCCGAACAACTTCACGCCTGCGGGGATGCCCAGGTTGCGTCTACATTTGTACGTTGTTCTTGCCGAGTAGTGCGTGTGGCCGAGGACAAAATCCGGCCCGATTTCAGTTGCGACTTCCAGCGCGCGGGGGGTGACGACGCGGTTGAACGCGAGCGGCCAATACAGGCGTTTGAACGCGTTCGAGCGATGGAGTGTTTCGCGAAAAAAATTGGTATAGGTATGAGTGACCACATTGTCAAATACAACGTTCGACTCCTCGGCGCCTTCGGGAGCTACAAAATGCAACTCCCAACCCTTGCGAGTAAACCCTCGAATGAAGTAGTAGTCGTCCGACACGCCGGCTTCGCCACCCATAGCCCAGCGTTTTTCCCAAATGGATATGATGAGGAGCTTTTTGCGAGAGTGATTGTCCAAAGCCATATCCTAAAGATTGGTCCTTCAGCTCAGTCCTGAGGCGCGATCGTGCAGTTGAGAGTACCGAGTCCTTGGATTCGGCCGACAAGCTGGTCGCCAGGCTGAAGATATCTCGGCGGATGGCGAAACACACCCACCCCCGACGGTGTGCCGGTGGCGATCACGTCGCCGGGTTCCAGCGTCATGGTTTGTGATATGAAATGTACCAGAAAGTCGGTCTTGAAAAACATCTGGCCGGTGTTGCTCGCTTGCAAAGTTTCGCCGTTCACGTCGATCGAAATATCCAGGGCGTGTGCGTCTGGGACGTCGTCGGGGGTCACCAAGTACGGGCCGAATGGCCCCGAACTGTCGGCGCTCTTTGCCCGCAGCCACTGTCGCTCTCGCCGTTGCAGGTCTCTCGCCGTAATGTCCATGAAAACGGAGTAGCCGGCCACGTATCCCAAAGCCTCTTCTTGCGATACGTGCTTCGCGCGCCGGCCCATCACGAATGCCAGTTCGATTTCGTAATCGAGTTCGGCCACTCCTCTAGGAATGGGCATCGAATCGCCATCGCCGGTGAGGACGTTGGGTCCCTTGCCGAACAATAGGGGTACGTCGGGAACCTTGCGGTCCTGCTCCTCGGCGTGGTCCCTATAATTGAGTCCCACGCAGACGATCTTCGACGGGTCGGTCACAGGGGGGCCGAGACGGACGTCGCCCAATGCGTGTTTGCATTCTTCGGGCAGCGAGGTGGCGTCGGCATGGATTCGACGCACGCCGCCGAGGGCATCGTCTGCGAGGATTTGGCGAATACTAACCGGTAGGGATGGGTCGGCGGCGAGCAGGTCGACGACTATGTCGTCGACGACAACGCCGGGTTTTTCCAGGCCCTTGGGGCCAAAGCTGACCAGTTTCATGGCGCTGATCTTATGGCAAGCCCTGCCGCGCTGTCACCCGAAATCCCCCGCGATCGGACGAGATAGGCCGCTGTAGGTGGCGCTGTCGGGGGCTGCTTGCGCCCTGCGAGCTATAAAATGATTGTGCGCGGGGTGAGCAGCGTCAGGACCCGCAGCGGCCTTATAGATCGTGGCTCGAGATCGATCGTGGGGGACTATCGGTTCGGAGCGGCGGCGACCAACGAGGTGAGTTTTTCGAGAAACTCGTCCTTTTCGATGAAGTGGACGACGCGCAGGTCGGATCGCTCCCGGCCGTCGCTGTTGATGAACACGATCGTGGGTACTCCGCGAATCTGGTACTTCCGGCGCAAATCGACGACCTCCTCGGACGCCGACTGGGTAAGATCCACCCGTAGCGGCACGATGTTTTTGACCGCCTCGATGACCTCGGGCTGACTGAACGTCTCGTGTTCGAGCACTTCGCACGGTATGCACCACTCGGCGGTGAAGTCGATCACCACCGGTCGATTCTCCGTTTTCGCCTGGGCCAACAAGTCGTCGTCGTACGGGATCCATGGGATTCCCGGGGCGATTCCCAGAATGTGCCCCGGCGCGAGGATGATCCACAACCCCGCCAGCGGCATGGCCAGGCCGACGGCGCGGCGGAATACGTTGAAAAACGCCGACGTCGAGCTCACCTTGAGTAAGAATCCCATGATCAAGCCACACACGACCAACAGGCTTCCCAGGAGTATGTAATAGGCCGCGTCGGGGAGCAGCGGATTGAGGAAGTACACCGCCATTGCTAACAGTATGACACCGAATACCTTACGGACCCATTCCATCCATTCGCCCGACCGGGGCAGCTTCGAAATACTGCCCGACGCGATTGCCAGGAACACAAACGGCAATCCCAAGCCGACCGACAGGGTAAAGAACAAGGCAAACCCGAGGACAGGGTCACCGCGTTCGCCCACGAACGTCAACAGCCCCAGGACGAATGGCCCGATGCACGGCGCCGCCACGATCCCGACATTGACACCCATCACGAACGCGCCGATGTAACCCTGTTTGGCGGTACCGGCGACTCCGCTCAATTTTGCCGGTACGCGAATCTCGTATACCCCGAACATCGAAAGTGCCAGCACCACCATCACCAGCGCGATGAACGCCGTCACCAGCGGGTTTTGTAGCGCGGATCCCAAGATGTTTCCGGTCAGCGCGGCGATCACGCCCAACGTCGAATACATGGCCGCCATGCCGAGCAAGTAAAGAAATGCTCGAACCGCGGTGCTGCCCTTGCCACCGGTGGTCTGTCCTCCAAAGTAACTCACGGTGATGGGAATGATGGGGTAGACGCACGGAGTCAAATTGAGCGCCATCCCACCCACGAAAACCAACAAGAAGGCGACCAACAAACCGCGACGGGCCACGGTGCCGCCCAAACCGCCGCCGCCAGGGCTGCTATCGGTTGCAGCGATCCCGGTAAAGTCGATCTTGGCAAAGACCTCGGGATGGGAGACGTCGATTGCCTCGCGCCGCGACGAGACACTCAGCGGCACAATGACTTTCACTGTCACGGGCATCAGGCACTTCAAATTGTCGCACGCCTGGTACGTAAGGGTGCCTTTGAGGGCCGTTTGGCCGATGGCGAAGTCGGGAGATAACTCGACGATCGCGCCGATATAGACAGTGCCTTCGTACAGCTGGAGTGGCTCGTCCGAGAAGTCCAGCTTCTTCTCGATCGATTGGGGGTAAACAACGCCTTTTATCTCCATGCCGTCCGGGGGCGCGAACTCGATTTCGGTGGGTATCAAGAATTCGTCGGCCAGTTCGTGCGCGTTGACGTGCCACGGGTGGCTGATCTCTATTTCGATGGCGATCTGCACCGTGCCCCCCTGCGGCACGCTGGTGAGCGAGGCGTAGGCGGTGGTCGAGACCGGATCACCCAGAGGTGAGTCTAGGTCGATCGCCGAGGCGACCGAGGGGACTGCCATCAGTGCAGCGCCTGCTAGGACCAAGTGCCTGGCTAGCAGCGCCCAGCGCCATTTGACATGGGTGTATCTCATTGTATTCCTTACGAAGTCGGTCCGGGTCGATTGCCATCGTGGCGGATTGCCAAGAGAGGCGGTCCCCGCCAGGTAGATGGGGCCACCTCTCCTAATATATCATACACCGAATGGCCGTGGAGGTAGCCGAAATTTTTCGGCGCCACACCACTGAGTCGGGTCGGGGAGCCTCACGCTTACACGGTAAGCGGCCGCGGCGGCGACGTAGATGGAACCATCGCCAAAGCCTGGGGCCAGAGTACGCGGTGTTTCCTCGTTTCTGTGATCTACAGTTTCGTCGCCAGTGTGATCCCGTCACGAATCGGCAGCATCAACGTTTCGACGCGATCATCTCTCATGATGTGCTCGTTGAAGGCGGCAAGTGCTTTGTCGTTGACTTCTTTGGGATCCAGCACCCGTCCGTTCCACAAGACGTTGTCCGCCACGATCACACCGCCGGTTCGCACCTTGGGAAGCACCGCCTCCCAATAGTTGATGTAGTTCGGTTTGTCGGCATCGATGAACACCAGATCCAATGGCCCCTCGATCTTCTCGATGGTTTCTAGCGCCGGGGCCAGCCGCAAGTCGATCTTGCCGCCGTGCGGTGATTCCGCCCAGTATTTGCGCGCGATCGCGGTGGCTTGCGGATCGACGTCACACGTGATTACCCTGCCGTCTTTGGGCAAACCCTCCGCCATTGCCAGCGCGCTGTAGCCTGTAAACGTCCCGATTTCGAGTACCGTTCTGGCACCGCTGGCGCGGACCAGCTGGCGGAGAAACAGCCCTTCGACGTGGCCTACCATCATCTGGGGTTCGTCCGTCTTTTGACGGGTCTCATCGGCCAGCCGCGAATAAAGCTCGGGTTCGGGAGTTGAGTGATTGGCTATATAATCTTCGAGATCATCGGGCAAATAAGAAAGCATCTCGGCTTGCCTCCTTGGCCGGTGTCGTCACTGGTGCATTCACTCGGACGTTGCTGCAAGAATAACCACCAGCACTGACGGAGGCAAGCCGGAGATGCGACTCGGTACCGGAGGTGCCCTTTCGGTACCGTCAATCCCGCGCCAGGGATCGGCCTTGCGCGGGCAGATTCAGGGTCTCAACGACCCCCCAGGGGACTGGTCGAGTCCCGAGAAAGAGCGGTCCGCCGACTGAGGTGGGGACGCGAACCGCTCATAGCCGCCG
>CBDVBX010000238.1:0-5447 GCA_965372335.1 uncultured bacterium
TGGGTGGTGATAAACGGCGCTTCGATTTTTGAAACAGGAATGAAACGATAGTCGCCCAGCGTGCGGCCCTCCTCCGCATTCGATGGCGTCGGCGAGATAGTCAAGGCGACCGCTATGCTCAGACCGAGCAATACGCCGACGAGGGTCAATCGCGAACGCAATTTGCGCATCATTACAGTCTATCTCCCCGGTGACTATGTTGCGATAGTCGGTTCGTCTGTCATGGTCTACGGTGTGTACCAGATCGGCGACGTGTACGCGCGTTCCGTCGTCGTCATGGGTACATTCTTCGGCACCTCGACGCCGAAGTACGCGGCATCGTAAGCCGGCCACCGCGGCGTCGGGATCGTGATCACGCGCACGTAGTAAAATGCCAGCTCATCGCGATCGAAGTCGGGATCCTTCCAGTAGCCCATGAGCAACGCGTCGCCAATGGAATTCGTGTACGTCGCGTTTTTGACGTCCACCGTGCTGCCGACGTCCTGTTTGCAGCGGCCGTCACTCCCGACCTTGCGGCCGTCGGACACCACAACGTCGTAGACTTTTTCGTGCAGCTCGCCGCCCTTGTCCAGCCACCCCTTGACGATCTGGACGCGGTCGAGGTTGGCGCCGTCGGGATCGCGTAGTGCCCTTACCATGAAGGTCGGTGCTTTGCCCTTCGGTTCTTTCCATAGCTCGCCGCCCATGGGGACGCCGCGCCGGTAGCCCTGCTCGGCAAAGTCGGGACGCTCGACCTCTTCGGCTTTGAAGTTCCAGCCGGCAAACACGCGCACGCTGATGCGCTCACCGGTGGTGGCGTAGGTCTCGCGGCGTTCCATCGCGTTGAACAACGCTTTGCGCGTATTCTCGTGCGCCCACACGGCGGCCAGACCGGAAGCGACCTGTTCCCAACCCAACATCACTACGTCGCCGATCTTTGCCAGCACGTGGTTGACGCGTTCGGGCTCGGGCTCGAGGCCGGAGTGTTTGCCCCAGAAGTTATCTTCCCTCGTCGTCGACAGTCCGGTGTGGCTGTCGGTGCTCCCGATCATTCCGAACTGATAGGGGTTGACGCCCAGTTCTTTGTGCAGTTTCAGGCCCAGCTTGAGCGCCGAGCGGGCGTACTCGTACTGGAGCATCCAGTCTTCCTTGGCCTCAGAGCCGTCGAGGTTGGACTTGTCCCAGTTCATGTAGTCGGCGTACTCGTCGTTGGGCGATACAAACGGGTGGGTTTCTCCGTCGCCCTTGATTTGTGTGACTTCGTAGAGCGGTTCCCACTTGCGGCGCGCCTCGGCGTACTCTCGCGTGAAATTGCCGCCCTCGATCCGCGTGAGCTGAAACATCATCCCGTTGGAGAGGTTGCCGTTGTGAGGAATGGCTAGTACCTCGCCGCCGGTGTTCTTTTCGTATGCGGCCATGTACTCCCACAGCTTCTCGGGATCGGGGCTGTCGAAACTGGAAAACGGCACCACGGTTTTTGCTTTGGGGCCGTAGTCCTTGAAGATCACCACGCGGTGGAGGTTGTTGCCTTCGATCAGCGACGTCCATTCGTAGCCAATGAACGCGGTGAACAGACCTGGTTGATTGTATTGATCAGCCACTTCGCACACCCTGTCCCAGATGGTCTGCTCCAACTCCGGGACTTTCATCATCTCCTGGTTTTTCGAAATTGTCGAGATGACCTCCATGGCCGCTTTGAACGGTCCGTCCTCGCCTTCCTGTGCCAGGTTGTACACCTTGCGACCGTAGTCGGTGGCCAGGACTTCCTGGTCGCCGTTGAACAGCCGCGGCATGAGCCCCATATACTCCGAATGATCGGCCACCACCAAAAAGTCGAGCGGCCGCACCAGCTTGACCGGGAGGCCGTGGGTGGCGGTCACCTGTTCGCCGCGGGCGAAGCGAAGCGCCGTCTCGGGGCTGAGGCGTACACCGAACAGATAGGCGTCGGGTGAGTTCTTGGTGTGCAGGTGGGTATCGCCCCAAAAGATGTTGTTGGGATACGCCCTGTCCACGTACGGGGAATACGGTTTTTTGCCCGCGTCCACGTTTTCCTTGTTGAGCTGTGCGTCCAGCGCCGCTGATTCCTGGGCGAGGACGGAACTCGCCGCCGCGACAACCAACATCACCGTCATTATCAGTACTATACGCCTCTGCATATTCGTCCTCCTTTTGGATCGACTTAGAAATCAATCGCCAGTGAGCGTCACGACCACCTTATCCAATTTTCCGGTGAAGGGGTAGTGGTTCGTCACGCGGTACCTGTTCGACACCGGCGTGCCGGCATCCATGCCGACGTCAAAAGTCTCGGACAGCGAAAACGTTGAGATGTGCATTTCGGGCAATTCTGTCTCGGCGACCTTCTTGCCGTTGACGTACAACTCGCCGATTCCCTTGATAAACCCGGTCTTGATGAAGTTGAACTTCAAGTCGACCTCTCCCTTGGGAAGGGGTGGCGATTCCAACGTGTAGTACACGCCATGATAAAAATTATAGTCGTAGTGCAATCGGTTGTTCTTGATGTACATGGTATATCCGCCGGTGAAACCGCCGCAGGCCACGATCACGCCTTCTTCCTCGCCGGTGAGCTCCAGCGTGGTTTCGATGGTGTGCGAACGATCTTTGACCGGCGGCGACGCCTTTTCGGCGATTCGCACAGCGCCGGGATAGTAGTACGTGAATGCCTTGCGGTCGCCGAAGAGGCGGTCTTGCTGTTTGGCGATGCGCATCAACATGTCGTCATACAGCGGGTAGACGTTGTTCTCCCACGCCAGCTCGTCCCAACGTTTCTTCAGCTCTTCGAGCTTCTCTGGATATTTGTCGGCCAGATTGACCGACTCTGAAAAATCCTCGTCGAGGTTGTACAGTTCCCAGATGTCTTCGGCGAAAGGCGCTGTCACATTGACATTCCACGGCATGCGATTGGCGTGTATGGTGACCGCCTTCCAACCGTCCTGGTAGATGGCACGGTTGCCGAACAGCTCGTAGTACTGCTCCGGATGTTTCGTCGGTACATTGGCGTCGTCGAAGGAATACGCCATGCTCACCCCGTCGAAGGCCATCTGCTCTACCCCGTCGATTTCATCCAGAAACGGGATGCCGGTCACGTCGAGGATCGTCGGGGCAATGTCGGTGATGTGGTGATACTGGTTGCGAATCTCCCCTCGCGCCTTGATTCCCTTTGGCCAATGGATGATGAGCGGGTCCTGAATGCCGCCGCGATGGACGATTTGCTTGAAGTACTTGAACGGTGTGTTGCCCGCCAGCGCCCAACCAGCGTGGAAATGCGGGTACGTGGTGGGACCGCCCCAGTCGTCGTAATGCGACATGTTCGCGTCGAAGGGGGTCTGTAGTCCGTTGAGCACGTAGGTCTCGTTAAAGGTGCCCGCCAATCCGCCCTCACCGCTGGAGCCGTTGTCGGAGGACACGAAAATGATCGTGTTTTCGTACTGCCCGGTTCTTTTCAAAACGTCGATCATTCGGCCGATCTGCTCGTCGACGTGTGTGAGCATCGCGGCAAACACCTCCATTTGCCGCGCGTAAAGCTTTTTCTCTTCGTCGTTCAGCGTGTCCCACGCGGGTATCTCCGAGGTGCGCGGTGAGAGCTTTGTACCGGCCGGAACGACTCCCAGCTTCAATTGACGCTCGATGATCGTCTTTCGCGCCTCGTCCCAACCCATGTCGAACTTGCCCTTGTAGCGCTCGATATACTCCGGCGGCGCCTGGTGGGGCGAGTGCATTGCCACCGGCGCCCAAAACATCATGAACGGTTTGTCGGGAGAGACCGATACGTGCGAGGTAATGTTTTCGATCGCTTTGCCCGCCAGCGCTTCGCTCAAGTGGTAGTCTTCTCTGCCCGTCCAATCCTCGATCGGTGTGTGGTCCGACCACAACAGCGACCGAAAATTGTCGGCGTCGGCGGCCATGAAGCCGTAGTAGTGGTCGAATCCCTCTCCGCTGGGCCAACGGTCGAACGGCCCGCTCTGCGACACTTCGTATAGCGGCGTGTGGTCCCATTTGCCCAGCGCGTAGTTGATGAAGCCGGCCTTCTGCAGGTGTTTCGCGACCGACTTGCCGCTCTCGGGCGGGAAGGCGTTGTAACCCGGGAACCCCATCGCGGTTAGCGAGTGTGACCCCAGGCCGATGCGGTGGTGGTTGCGTCCGGCCATGATAGACGCGCGCGACGGTGAGCACAGCGCCGTCGTGTGGAAATTGTTGTACAAAAGGCCGTTACTTGCGAGTGCGTCGATGTGGGGTGTTTCGATCAAGCCGCCGTACGAGCCCAGATGGCCGAACCCGGTGTCGTCGAGCAGAATGAGAAGGACATTGGGTGTGCCCGGCGCCGGTTTGGTTGATTCGGGCCACCACTCCTTGGATTCTTCGTAGGAGCGGGAGATTTTGCCTTTGAACTCCTGGCCGTATTTCTCGAAAGAGTCGTCTTTGGCCGCGCCCTCGGTCGCGGTCGCATCCGTTTGGAAACTCCAGATCGTCACCGCCGCTATAATGATCAACACAGCGGCTAATATGATCGACTTCATTAATATTCTCCTTTTCTGACGAGGTTCCACTTGTGAGGCCTTTGTACCTACTCGGCTCGTCGGACCATCTCGCGTTAGCCTCGACGCCCAAGCGAAACCGTTCGGGGTGGGACGAATTGTTCTTTAATATGTTACCATCCGTATGGGAATATGTCGGTTGGGTGCGCGGGGCAGACGTATAACATATACGATCGAAAGTGTAGTAAGCCCGGCTCGCGGCGAGCATATCATTTGCTCGCCAGGCTGGCAAGCACCCTCCATTTAGAAATTTGTTCTCGAGTTGACTGAAAAAGACAAGAAAACCCATTTTGCCGGCGTAATCCGGCACATCTGGCGTGAGCCGTTGGTGCACTTTCTGCTGATTGGCGTGGCGTTGTTCGCGCTGTCGGCGCTGTTCGGCGACGACCGGGTCGAACGCGACGACCTGATCCGCGTGACGGAAGGCGACGTCCAGCGGCTGCGGTCGCTGTGGGTTGTGCAGTACAAGCGGCCGCCGACCGCCGAAGAACTGCGCGGACTAGTCGACGCACACGTCCGCGAGGAGGTCCTCAACCGCGAGGCCAAGCTCTTAGGGCTAGACCGCGACGACGTGATCATCCGCCGCCGTCTGGTGCAAAAAATCGAGTTCCTCTCCGAGGACATCGCCACAATGGTGCCTCCCACCGACGAAGAGGTCGCCGACTACTTCGAAGCAAACGCAGAGACCTACCGTATACCAGCCGGGGTTACTTTCTCACACGCCTTCTTCAACACCGACCGGCGCGGCGTCGACGACGCCGAGCGGGCGGCCGCAGCGCTCCGTGACCAGTTGAACAGCCGGTCGGTCACGCCGGCCGATACGCGCGACCAGGGCGACCCCTTTGTTCTGCCGCTCGATATAAACGCGCGATCGCGGCCGGAGGTCGAAAAGTTGTTCGGCAGCACCGAAATCGT
>CBDVBX010000239.1:0-5413 GCA_965372335.1 uncultured bacterium
GGCGTCGACCGGCGTGACGGATGGTGCTGTACTCGGGGTGTCCTCATCGCCGCATCCCAAACACAGCAATCCAAGGAGAATTATCGCT
Source organism: uncultured bacterium (assembly GCA_965372335.1). Lineage (GTDB taxonomy): Bacteria > Krumholzibacteriota > Krumholzibacteriia > WVZY01 > JAKEHA01 > CBDVBX01. The sequence continues at coordinate 89 of CBDVBX010000239.1, forward strand.
AAGAGCTTTGGTCGAAACATGTTGGCCCCTTTTGTTATTGCAGATCGCCAGACCGATCGGCCACTAACCTCTGTTTTTTATCGAACTCACGATTTTTTTATGCGAATAACTGCAATTGGCATGCCATGACGGCTGGCCGACACGAGGCGCAGGGTGTCGGGCTACACACGAGGTTGTGTTGTATTGTTGGACGGGTCCCTTGGAGGGCCCAGGAAACTCAATTTGGGGTTAAAAGAGCGCCTCCACGAAATGTCCTGCAGTTCGAGGTACGTCTCGTCTGGCCGGCCATCATTATAAGAAAATGCCCTGCAACGAGTTGCGTTGCAGAGCATTTCTATTTCTCGAACGAGGTGGTTTACGGTCCATTCAATGTCTAGTGTGCCGTATCACAATCCGAACTTTGCAACGAAGATGTCATATTGCCCCGCGCACGTCAGCTCACCGCCGCCGAAATCCACCTTGCCGGAGAAGAACCCGGTTACCATCACGTTTCCCGAAACGTCGTCGTTGTGACACCGGTGGCATACTGCTCATGATAATCCGATTGGCCGAAGCTTTCGCTCCAGAGGTGGTTGCCATTGGGGCCGTATCTCGCAACGTAGCCGTCACGTGAGGAGCGCTCGGTTGTATAAGCGCCGCCTCCAAAGTCCACTGTGCTCGAGAAATCGCCAGCGATGATCACGCTCCCGGTAGATTCAGTGTAGCACGAGCGAAAATTACGAAGCAATGTATTGCATAAGTCGATCTTTAACTGTCTCTGACTGGTCGAAGAAGTTCGGGCGAGTTCTTGTTTGGAGTGCTGCGGTCAAGTTCAATACCTCCTTTGGTTGCGATAATAGTCCACGAACGAGGCTGCCATCGCCGTGTGCCCCCTGGGGGTTAGGTGATCCCCAAATACGTTGTTGCCGCGATCGCGTTCGATAGACAAACGAGATGAAGGATCGATGAAGGGGATGTTATTCTGCCGGCAGGTATCGACCAGCCATGCGGCCCAACTATCCTGTTCAGAATAAGGTGTGTTTATCTCCTGCTCGCGCGGTACATAGAGCACCACGAAAGGACGTTTTGAAGTACGCATTTCTCTTGCCCATTTCTTCATAATGCGCTCCCCCAGATCCACCGCCTGTGAGACCAGGGTGTCGGGCCAGGATGAAGGCACCATATCCGGGCCGGGTATTCTTCGTTTCTCGGTCTTCTCTGCCATCCGCATTTCTTCCTCAGTCACTCGTAGTTTGATGCCTCTCCTTTTTAGGAGCCTAAGTCTTTCTACTACGGTGCTCAAGAGTAGGGACTTGGTTTTGAGGTACTGTGCGAATCGGTGGGACCGGGATCCCTTATTGCTGTAGCGATCACGGAAAGAATAATCAACGCCGAATGAGTCTCCTTCTGCATATGGATAAGGGATATTATCGCTTTTCTTAATTATGGGGATTTGGTCACCGAGATCGTTCTCGACAAAGACGTACACCACCCAATCGAGATCAAAAAAATCAGCCCATCTGGTGCTTTCGAGATAGGCCTGCAGCATACTATTACCCGTGCAGCCGAAGGCGAGGCATTCTGTTTTTGGCGAGAGATCGTCGGTGTTGAGTGTGTCTTCAATGAGACGGAAGAAAGTATCCTCCAGGGGCACCTGGATCGCTTCAGTGTATGAATCACCGAAAAAGCCGATACGCGTGATCCCAGAAGCTTTAACGATCTGGTGGTCATTATCGACGTAGCCCCAAGCGTTGGTCCGGCGGCGTACTTCGCTTAGACCCGATCGGCGGAAGAGGATTGTAGAATTGGGGAAATGGCGACCACCTGTTAGGTCATCGTAGTAGTACGAGTGGTATCCGATTCCGGGAATGAATACGACTTGTAGAATGACTTCACCCAAAACCAAGGCCAGAATGACCGATAAGGTCACGGTGATGACAAAAAACAGAAATTTCTTCCGTCTTGTCAGCGATTGGCCGAGATCTTGGTGAGAAGTCTTCTTCATTTATGGCTTTTGAAGTCGTCCGAAAGCAGTTTTCCGGTAGGCCACGGCTTCTCGTCCCGTGACGGACAGGATACCCCTATCATAATTCAAGGGAGAATATAGGCAAGTCCAAGTTGGCTCTTCGTCGTCAGAGGAAATGTCGGCGAGCTGTGTGTGGGGTGGCCGCGCCACGCTAGACTAAAGCGCGGGCAGCCAACACGATCAGCAATACCACAATCAGTGAGCCGGATATGATGGTCGCCAGGATAACGGTTCGAAGGAACATCAGCCGTTTGGCTTCCCTGTAGGCTTCCATTTGTTTCTCCTTGGTGAGGGGAATCGGTATGTCCGTCGGTAACTCAGCGGTTTCTGGTTGCTTGGCCATTTCAGCGAGTTCAGGGTCGGTCTGCAAATACCGATCGACCAGGGCGCGCGTATCCGGACTCGCTTCATCGGCCATGTACAAAGGCAAAAGGTCGAGAATCACATTTCGTGTGACTTCCATAATCAAGAAGCCTCCTTTTCGACGAGAGCAATAAGTAGCTTTTTTCGGACGCGGTGCACCTTGACTTTGGCAGCTGACAGCGATATTCCCAGCGCCCGTGCGATTTCGATGTACGGTAGCTCGTGTTGAACGCGCAGAATAAAAGCCGCTCGGTCGATCTCTGGTAGAGTCTGTAAAAACCGCTGAACCCTGCGCAATTCAATTTGCGATTCGACCAGTTTATCCGGCTCGGGGGCAGGATCCGCGTAAACGTCCTCCAAAGCAATCTGGCGCTTGCTCTTCCTCTTGTGTCCCAAATACACGTTACGTGCGATGGTGAACAGATATGCCCTGAGTGTCTCGGTGCGGATGGTAGTCCTCCTTACCCAGGCGCGAACGAACGTCTCGGAAGTAATGTCCTCCGCCTCGGTACTATCCCCCGCCAGCCAAAAAGCAAAGCGGTACACGTCAGCTGCGTAAGTCTCGTACAAGTCCTGGAAATCGAGCATGGTATTTCTCTGCACATGATATGCGCAGCGGACTGAAAAGTTACATCTTAGTAGAAGCGGAATTGTAACCCTCTAATTTCTAATATATTAACATTGACGTGCCGGCGCGCTCGAGGTACAATATCCTCCCTTCCAAGCTGGAGCGATCGGATTCATATGTCAAACAATGCGTCAAGATCCTGTTTCTGCGCGTATCTGGTCATGGCATTGCTGTGCGTTCTCTCGACGGCGGTGTGGGCCGGCCACCGATTGACGCTCGAGTTTCGCGACAAGGAGTCGGGTCAGCCGATCGCCGTGCGCGCCGGTCTCTTCGACGCGGCGAAGACACCAATTCCTCCGACAGATCTCCAGAGACATCTCTATCAAAATGTTCCCGGACATAGCTATTTCTATTGCGACGGCGCCGTGTCGGTCGACATACCTTGGGGAACGGTAACCGTGTTGGCCGGGCGTGGGTTCGAATACATCTCCATACAGATAGAATTAAATGTCGACGCCGACACCACGGTGGTCGTCGAATTGGAGCGCTTTGTCGACATGAACGCTCGAGGCTGGTATTCCGCCGACCCGCACGTCCACATCTCGCATCCGCCGGTCGTGTACGACATTCAACCGGAGCAGCTGCTCACGGCAATGAAGGCGGAAGACTTGAATTTCGTCAACTCGATGGAGGAAGAGGAGTACTTCACCGGAGCCCTTCATCCAGCCAGCGAACCCAACCGCTTGTTGTACTTCAGCAAGGAACAGAGAAACGCGCACTACTCTCACCTCGCCATCGTCGGTCTCAAGCAGTGGATTCCCGACCAGGGCTGCGTGGTGCCGGGCATGGTGTGCGGGCGCACGTTGGACGAGTCGATTTACCAACAAGTCCACGCACAGGGCGACGTGCTCGTTATCGCCGCGCATCCGAATCCAACCCTCGACTTCTTCGACATTCGGCCGTGGCCAGGCGGTGGCGTGTGGCGTGCGGCGGCCATGGACCTGGCCAGCGGAAGCGTCGATGCTATCGATCTGATGTGTTATTCCAACCTTCCGCCGCCAGATGGGATCACCGATTACACGCACGCGCTTAACGCGGGATTTCGTATCCCACCCGCGGCCGGAACCGATTGCACGCTGGGCAGCGGCAAAAGCGGTCCGCCGGGAGGATATCGGGTCTATGTGAAACCGCCAGACGGCGAGCCGTTCGATATGGAAAGCTGGATGGAGGGGCTACGTCGTGGCAGGTGCTTCGTTTCCAATTATCCGCTGTTTGTCGATTTCCGGGTGGCCGGTGAAATGCCTGGCGGTATCGTCCGTCACAGGGACGCCAAGTTAAAGGGTCACGTACACGTCGTTTGCGCCGAACCGATGGGTCGCGTCGAAATCATTGGCGACAGCGGCGTGCTAACGACAATTCTGCCACCGGCCCAGGGCGATGGTCGTGAAATCAACAGATCGTTCGCGATCGAGCCGACAGGTCTCAAGTGGGTCGCCGCGCGAGTCGTCGGTGTCGCGGGGGGATGGCATATCATGGACGCCGGGGGGCTGTTTGCCCAAACGGGTTCGATTTATTTCGAGTTATCTAGAAACGATCCGGGTCATCCCGGCCGAACATTGGCGGGCTATTCCAGAGGTTTTCCGAAGCGAGATGCCGCCGAGCACTTTCTTGCGCGTCTCGACGATCTGGACCGGCTGTTCGATTGGAAGGGGTACTTTCCGGACGACAGCCGGGCGGAGTACGACGCGGCGCGGGACGAAGCGCGTGAGTACTTCGAGCGGTTGTGGCCCGACCCGCCTCGCTCGTTCGAACTGATAAGCCCACTGGCAGTGTCGTGGGCGCATCGCGGTACCTGGGTTCGAACACTAACGCCTGAGTTCCGCTGGCGGCAAGCGTCCGATCCCGACCCCGACGACCATGTGACGTACACACTCATGTTCAGCGACGACCTCAGTTTCAAAACCGCCAGTGTTATTACGGGGTTGGAGGACACGACGATTACGTTGCCTGATAGCCTGCGGTTGTCGGACGGAACCACTTATCTGTGGCGGGTGTATGCGGTGGACCAAACGGGCAACAGGCGGATATCGAAACCGAGTACCTGGAGATTTGTGGTCGATCTGGTCGCCACCGGCGTAGACAATTCGCCGCCGGTGTGGGGGATCACCGAGGTGTGGCCGAATCCGTTCAACCCGGAAACGAACATCACCTACTCGGTACCCGGTGACCACACCTCTCACACTTTGGAGATATTCGACGCGCGCGGCTCCCGGATTCGCACTTTGTTCTCCGGCCGGAGGCCGGCGGGGGTGTGGAAGGAGACGTGGGACGGTCGCGACGACCGCGGAGGAGCCGTCGCATCCGGTGTTTACTTCGCCCGTCTGACCCG
>CBDVBX010000240.1:0-5395 GCA_965372335.1 uncultured bacterium
TCGATAGCACGTTTCTCGACAAGTTCGAGGTCGACAACGAAACCCGTGAAAAAATAGAAAAGGACGATGTGGAGCTGCTGAAATTCGGTTACCACTGGCTTAGGTTCGCGCTGTTCGGCGAGACCACGATGAAGGTCAAAAACGACGTTCTCGAGACCAAAAAGAAGGAGATGGACAAGCGGAAACCGGCGGGATCATGAGTGTTATTGCTGCGCCGAATTGATGTAGCGGAGGAACGAGTAACAGAACACATCAACTTGCGACACCGAGGTTCCTAAATGAGTCAATTACAAATATTGATGTATGTCGCTTACGCCGTATTTTTTATCGGCACGGCGTATAGAGCCTACCGGTTGGCGAACATGCCATTACATTTCCGGTGGGATCTATATCCCATACCGCACGAAAAAGGTAAAGCAGAGTATGGGGGCTCGTATTACGAAGAAATCGACTGGTGGACGAAACCCGTGGAGGTATCTCGCTCCAACGAACTCAAGGAGATGTCGAAAGAGATCATTTTTATTCGGTCGATGTACCACAACAATCTCCGGCTGTGGATATTCTCATTCCCATTTCATTTCGGTTTGTATCTTTCTATTGTCTTCGTTCTACTGGTGTTTTTTGGCGCGCTGCTATCGGCGCTTGGCGTCACCGTTTCGGCCGAATCGACAAACATCTTCGGCCGAGTCGTTCATTTCATCACGTTGCCGTTCGGCATCGTCGGTGCGTCGATGGGTGCTCTGGGCGCGTTGGGCCTTTTCTTCAGCCGCATGGTCCGAACCGAGCTGCGCCGGACATCGCTATGGACCGATTATTTCAACTTGATTCTTTTGCTCGCCGTATTTACGACCGGGCTGGTTGTTTGGGCGACGGAGGATATCTCGTACACACAGCTGCGGGTGTTTATCACTGATCTCATTACATTCAATGGGACCGCGCCAGTATCTACGGGATTCGCGGTCCACATGGTGTTGGCGGCCGCATTTCTCATTTACATGCCGTTTACCCATATGACGCACTTCGTCGGTAAGTACTTCACCTACCACAAGGTGCGATGGGAGGATCACCCCAACCTCAGGGGAAGCGACCTGGAAGGCCGGGTCAATGAGGCACTCGGATACCGCATCAATTGGTCGGCCCCCCATATCAAATCGGGGGGTACGTGGGCCGAAGCCGCAACCGCAACTGAGGAGAAAAACGGAAGTGAGTAAGGACGACAAAAAAACATCCATCAAGGACTTCTGTCGGCGAACGGGCCAACTCGTCACTTTGGACGTCTCCGACTTTCCGCCGCTGCCGCCTCCGTACGACAAACTGGATCTCGAGCCGAGAATCAAACCGCTTTCGGACGAACTGAGGGAAAAATACGAGAGCGATCTCGACGGGGTGACAGCTGTCAAGTTTCCGCGGCCGGAGACGGAGGAGGAAAAGCGCGAGCTGGTGGCGAAGTTCTTGTCGGGCCTCCAAAAAACATTCGACCGCGAGAACAACTGGGGATTTCTCCTGCCGTTATTTCTCACAATCGAATATTGTGCCAGGTGCCAGACCTGCTCGTCGGCTTGTCCGATATACAACGAGTCGGGGCACCAAGAGATATACCGCCCGACGTACCGGGCGGACATTCTCCGGCGTCTATACAAGAAGTACGTCAGGAAAGGCGGCAAATTGCTCTCGGCGATCACCGGAGAAGACATCGACGCCAGCTGGACAATGATCGCGCGCCTCATGGAACTAAGCTACCGCTGCACCGTATGTCGTCGGTGTGCCCAAACCTGTCCGATCGGTGTCGACAACGGTCTGGTCACGAGGGAACTGCGTAAAATCTTTAGTCAGGAGATGGGAATTTCCGTCGAGCAGCTGCACGAGAAGGGATCTGTCCTGCAGCTAAAAGTGGGCTCGAGCACCGGAATGACGCCGGTTGCATTTCTCGACAACATCGAATTCTTGGAAGACGAGGTCGAGGAGAGAGTGGGAATGAAATTCAAGTGGCCCATGGACAAATCAGGGGCAGACATCCTGCTGATTCACAATGCCGGTGAATTCCTGGCGTGGCCGGAAAACCCGGAGGCATTCGCCATTATTCTTGAGGCGGCTGGTATCGATTATACCCTGTCGAGCGATTTGCTCGGTTACGACAGTGTCAACTACGGTGTGTGGTACGACGACATACAATTCGCCAAGGTAGCTCTCAAGCACGCGGAGATTGCGAAGAAGCTCGGGGTCAGAAAGATCGTGCTGGGTGAGTGTGGTCACGCCCACAAGGCGTTGACCGTTATCGCGGATCGCGTGTTTTCGGGCGAATACAATATACCGCGCGAAAGTTCGCTCACACTGCTCCGTCAAATCGTCAAAGAGGGCAGGCTCAAGCTGGATCCGTCGCGAAACGACGATATCACCACGACACTTCACGACCCGTGTAACGTCGTCCGGCTGATGGGAATCGTCGAGCCGCAGCGGGAGGTCATCAAGGCCGTGTGCAACAATTTCCGCGAGATGACTCCCCACGGCGTTCACAACTACTGCTGTGGAGGGGGTAGCGGATTTGCGATCACAGCCAATACCAATTTCCCCGACTGGCGCACCAGCATATCCGCCCGCGCAAAATTACGACAGATACTGGATGTGTTCCAAGACATAATAGAACCGGAACACAAGAAGTACGTCTGTGCGCCCTGCTCGAACTGTAAGGGGGCGATTCGCGATACGCTCGCTGCTTATGGTGTTTTCGAGAGATGCAATATATTGTATGGCGGTTTGGTCGAGTTGATAGTCAATGCAATGGTTGATATCGAGCCGGGGTTCCTCGAATGGGACTGGCGTTAACCAGGCGCGGAGGGAACAATAATGTCGAAAAAAATCTTGATCGTAGACGACGAAGCCGACGTGAGAACCTATCTGGAGGTTTTGTTCCAGGAGAACGGATACGAAACGGCGTTGGCCTCCGACGGCGACGAGGCGATGCCAATGGTCAAGGAGTTCAAGCCGGATCTGATCTCGCTCGATATCATCATGCCGCACGAGAGCGGACAAAAGTTCTATCGTGAGCTGGTGAAGGATCCCGACTTCTCTAAGACGCCGGTGATCATTTGCAGCGGTGTGACGCGATACAAGGAACTGTTCTCCCGCGACCACCGAACGATGCCCAAACCGTTCGCCTTCATCGAAAAACCGATCGACAAAGACGAGCTGCTCAACAAAGTCAAGGAAGCCGTAAGCCCCTAGGGATCTACGGCTTCCCTGATGGTCGAAGGCTCACGCGGCCGGCTCGCCCGATGGGCCTTCGCCGGCGGTATCGTGTGCGCCCGGTCCGGGTGTCGGTGCTCCTCCGCCTTCCGCGGCGCTGCGGCCGAAAGCAGTGAGCCCACCCAGTGCCCCCAGCCCCATCGTTTCCACAGCTGTAGACGGAACGATGATCATCGAGCCCTTTTGTCGCAATCCTTCATAGACCATGTTCATCGCCCGCAGGTGCAGGGCGACCGGATTGTCCCGATAGTGCTCGGACGCAGCTGCGAATTTTTCGGCGATTTCCGTCTCGGCCGTACCCAGTATGATACGGCTCTGGCGTTCTCTCTCGGCCTGTGCCTGGCGCGACATGGCGTCTTCTAGACCCTTGGGTATGATGATGTCTCGAATCTCCACGTCCTGGGTCGTGACACCCCACGCGCTAGTCTTCGCGTCGAGCAGCGTTTGGATCTCGTCCCCCAGACGGTCGCGTTCGGAGAGCAGAGTGGCGAGGTCGTTCTTGCCGATGGCGTTCCGGAGCGCTGTTTGCGCCGAAAGGATTACCGCGTTCTCGTAGTTTTCCACCTCCAATACCGATTTCTGGGCGTCCCATACCATCCAGAAAGCGATGGCGTCCACACTGACCGGAACGGTGTCGGCGGTGAGTGTGGTTTCGGCGCTGAAGTCGGTGACCCGAATTCGCTGGTCGACAAACTGTGCGACTTTATCGATCACCGGCATTATGGCGAACAATCCCGATTGGCGCAGGCCCTTGAATTTGCCAAAGCGAAGTACCAGGGCTCGTTCCCACTGATAAGCGATCTGAACCGACGTCGAGATCAACAGCGCCAGGGCGATAGTTATCAGCAAGACGTTGTCGTGGGGACGAAGGGCGAGGTAGGCGATCAAGCAGTCGCCGGTTCCCAATACGAGTACCGCCTCCCACACCTGGGTCAGCCGGACCAGTCCGGCCAGCATCAACGCCGAGCCGAGAAACAACACGACGGCGTCCACGCTGAACTCGTAAAGGGCTAAGTGGATCACCAGACCGATCACAAAAACGGTAACCAGCAACAATACGTTGAGCGGCGCAAACCGGAAATCGGCCCTCATAGACGTGGCGAATTTCTCCAAAGAGAGACCCGGTAACGACACCTTGATTTCGGCTGGTTTGTTCGATACTGTCATGACGACGCCTCCTTTCGCTGGCGCAGCCCCTCCAAAACGTCGTCGATGGAGAGCCCGTAGCTGGAGGCGCGGGCCAGAAGATCCGTTAAAATCTGATCGACCATTCGTTTCTTTTCTAACCGGTCGACTTCCGGTTTGTGACGGCCGACAAAGGTACCCGAACCCTGTTGCGTATCCAGTACACCTTCGATTTCCAGTTCCCGGTACGCGCGAATGACGGTGTTCGGGTTGATGGACAGGTTCACGGCAAGCTGGCGGACCGTCGGCAACCGGTCTCCCGACTTCAGCTCGTCGCGGGCAATGCCGAACTTGATCTGTTCAATGATCTGTCGGTAGAACGGCACGCCGCTCTTTGTGTCGATCGATAGTTCCATGGCGACCACTCCCTGAGTGTTACATGCAGCTAGTGTACTAGTAGTATAGTACACTAAAGCGGTGGATTGTCAACCCCCCGCTGGGTGGAATTTTTTAAAATGTTTAACAATAATCAGTTACAATGTGCATGAATGCTTTTTAGACGAGTGCCCCCCGGTCCCGGCGCGAATGCGCGGGGGCAATCGCCGGATCCCATACACGTGAGGAGTCGTTCCATGGAGAAATCTATAACCCGTTCGACGCGACTGTTGCTCGTGCTCGTGTGTGCGCTGGTCGTATTCGCAACGCCGGTTGCCCAATTGTTTGCCGGGCCGGTCGTCTACCCTGATACACGTGCGGGAGAGATCGCGCGCGCTTATTTCGAGGCGTTCAACTCGGGTGACGCGGATAGACTCAGCGAGTTCGAACAGGCGTACCGTTCGGCCGGTGCCCTGGAAAAGCGATCTGTGGAAGACCGCGTGGCACGATTGCTCATACTCATCGGTCAGGTCGGCAAACTCATGCCGGCCGCGGTAACGGTCGAAACGTCAAACAGCCTTTCTATTACCGCTCATGCCGACAAAGCCGGTATGTGGGTGAATTGCACGTTTTCGCTCGAAGAAGAAACGCC
>CBDVBX010000241.1:0-5303 GCA_965372335.1 uncultured bacterium
CCCGACTGGGCACTCGTACCCGGTTGGGCACAGGTATAGACGGGAATCAACAGCGACGCGAGACAACAGAGAATGATTACGCGGTTAGTACGCACGGGCAAACTGCTCCTATAACGCAATCCCGGTCGAGCGGCAGGGCACCTTATCTCGACGCACCGGGTTGAACGTTGTTTGGGCAAATTTATACCAGGGGGGTCCCAGGCTAAAACATAAAATAAATTGACCAGCGATGGACGCGGTCGAGTGTTTGCGCCTGAGGTACGTTCGCGTAATCGAGTGAAAACTTCTTTTTGTAAATAAAGCCCAGGCCGTACGTCGGGGCTTTGAAGTCCCCGTCCTCATCGTAGACGTATCCGACGCGACCCGCGAGCAAATCGACATATTTGTACTCTGTACCAATGTGATAAATCTCACTTCGCCGACTCTTGGTTTTGTCGTCGATCAGCCACACGAGACTCTGCTCCAGCTCAAACGTCAGGACCAGGTCGCTGATCTCGTCTTGGATTGGAAAGAACGCCACACCGCCACGGAGCGTCACCGGCAGCGGGTCGCTCTGCTCTTGGTCGATGAACGCGATGTCCGGACCGACGTTGGTTAATGCCAGACCAAAGTTGAGTTTCTGCGACGGGAGTTTCCACAGCATCCCCGCGTCCACAGCAAAGGACGAGCCGGTACCATCCAGCCGTTCCAGTGTAAAATCATCCGGTGCGTAGTCGGCGTGGATGAACTTCATCGAGAGTCCCAGCGCCAGGTTCTTGCTCAGCGGCATCGCGAAAGACACTAAACCGGCCGCTTCCCAACTCTTGAACGTTCCCAGCTCCGTCCCCTCCGTGTTGGTGGCAACACTGGTGCCGTACGTCAGGTAAACCAACGAAAACGCGAGTGTTCCCACGTCCTTGATCTCATTGGAAAAGCCGAAAAACTCGTAGTACACGTCCGACGCCAGGTCGGGAACGAGTTGGCTGTGCATCAGAGCGATATTTCGGTTGGGCAGGAAGGCCAAACCTGCGGGGTTCCACCAGGCGGCCGTGGCATCATCGGCAATCGCGACAAACGTCTCCCCCATTCCGTTGGGACGGGCACCCGGCGGAATGATCAGTGAGGGCACGCCTGCTTCAGCGACGGCGAATGCCTGGGCCGCGGGCAAAATGAACAACACGGCACTAACCGCGCCCAAAAGTCGCTTTCGCATGGAAAAATCCTCCTCTACTACAAGTAAATAGTAACGCCTGCCCCCCCGTCGGTCAAGCGCTCAAACGGTTTCCCCCAAAGAAATTACTGGATTTTCGTCAGTTTCCCCCTCATGACCAACGGCGGCCGGTCGATGTCCTGGAAATCCACCGTCGCCACGTAAAGGTATGTCCCGTTGGCGATTTCGTCGCCTGCCGTGTCCCGGCCGTCCCAGAAAAACCACTGATCGCCGCTGTCCCGCACCTCTTTGAATTGCCGGATCCGTTTGCCCGAAACGGTGAAGATGTCCAACTTGATCGACGCCCGATCGGATAGACGAATCAGGAACTGAGTGGTGGTGGCGAACGGGTTGGGGTAGTTGAGCAGCACCTCCGCGAAATAATCTAGCGGGTCGGTCACGGTGAAATCGAGCGTATCCAGCGCCGTTTGGGTGAAGCTGTCGGATACCCGGAGAATGATGCGATGGTTGCCCGTCTCGCCCGATTGCTCCGGCAGCGGGGGTTCGAGAACCCCGGACGTGTCTGTCCCGCCCGTGTCAAAATTGAATTCTTTGGTCACGTCGATCGGCACCAGCGAATCGTCGATAAGAAGCAAGAGCCGGCCTTTACTCGTCGTCCCCAGGATGTTGATACCGTCGCCGTCACGTACAATCGCCTGCAGAGTCTCTCCCGGCTTGACGATCTTCAGACCGCTCTTGAAGCGAAACTCGACTCGCGGCGGGCCGTCGACAGGTTTGAGTCTCGTCGTATCGGCAAGTGTGGGCGGCACCAAATCTAGTTGGTCGCCGATCGCGGCGCTCGCGTCTTCTCTCCCGTTGTCCGCGTACGCGGTAAAGTACGCGAAAGAACCCGTTCTCGCGAAACGTGGAACGCGGAAGTTGAGTTCGAACTCGCCGTCGGTCACCTGGGTCTCACCGCGGTAGACTGTTCCGCCGGGGAGGTCGTACCACACGTAACACGCACCCGTCGTGGCTTCGCCGCGCAGGTCTGGTTCGTGAACCCGTACCGAGACGGTGCCGTCGAAGTTCGTATCCAAGACACCGTCCTTGTAGACACCGCCCCGAATCGACTTTCTGATTCCCGCGGTCAATGTTTCGGGGGCATCCGGAATCAACCGTATTTCTTTCCGCGGCACCAGGACCCGCAGCGCCGGGTCGGCCAGCAGGTTGTACTTCCAGTTGTTGTTTTCACGGCCCCTGGCGACCGAGCCGAGACCGACCTGCGCCATTACGTTGAACTTGGCGGCCATCAGCGACTCGCCCAGCGGTATGCCCTCTCCCTGTTGCTTGGGCAGCATCTCGTCGAATACCTCGAAATCGAGGCTGGTATTTGGCGGTTTGTACGAGAGTTCGGAAGCGCTGACCGTCCCGATGACGCCCCCGCCTTGCTTGAACAACAACTTCTCGGAAAGGCTCTTGTCGATCGGGTTGGCGTAGTCTCCCACCGTGCAGCTGAACGCCATGAGAACGGGCAGCTTCAACCCGTTGTTCAGCTCCGCCACATTGGCGGCGACAAAAACGTGTTCGTCCGCCATCACCTGAGACCCGCCGTGCCCAATGTAGTTGATCACGGTAGCACCGTTTTTCCACAAATCTATCAACGCCCTATTGCTGCCCGGTTTTAATCCGGATACCTCTGGGAAATCGGCGAGATACACTTTGTGAACGTCGATATACCCGGGGATCTTACAGCAGGCCATCGTTTCGCTTTGCCGCGTGAAGTCCGGTTCGCAGTACGGACCTTTGCCCGGGTCATCGGCAACCAGGACCACCTGGTTGCGCCACATCCCCAGCGGAGCGGCCGTTTCGTATCCAATGATCTTCTCAACCAGTATTCCCGCTTCGCTCGACGAGGCGGCGGGCAACCTGCCGATCGCCAGATCCCCGACGCCGCTGCCCAGCTCTTGATCCGACGCGTCCATCTGGTTGTACCATTCATCCGTGGTGAACGCGTACCGGTCCACTTCCGTCGGCGGTAAGTAGACGAACGTTGGCACTCCGTCGACAAGCGAGCTCGCGTGGTTTTTGAAGTCCATGGTGGCGTCACCAAAAAGCACGACGAATGCCAGGGACGGATTGCCGTTGTCTTCGAAATTGTCGTAGAGGAACTTGATATAGTTTCGTACGGCCATAGGGTCGGGCTGTCCACCCGAGAAGTTGTCGTAGATCTCTTCGACCGTGACCACCTTGACCGCGCCGTTGCCAAAATGCGGCAGGTGGTTTCTCCGATGGCTGGCCAACTGCTCCGCCGCTGAGTAGCGGAAAGCCGGGATGGTGACGATCAACATGTTCGGCCCGGAGACGGCGTCACGCAGGTCCACGGGGTTAATCCGGCGTATCGACGCCGGCCGGTCCAATCCCTGGTCTGAGGTCACCCAAAAGTGCCGGCGGCCGCCCGCAAACGAAGACGAGAACCGAACACGGCGAGTGCCGCCATCGTCAATGATTTCGAAGCCCGTTAGCCGATCGACGTCGAAGCGCTCTGTAACGTCAAATACGTACAAGGCGCCGTCTTTCGGCAGTCCGGTGGCAGCGAAGTTCACGGAGCCCGTCGTGTCGGGAGAGCTGAAACCCAAACGGTCGCCGCGCGCGCGTGCGCGGCGTTCGAACGCGGTGGAGAACCACGCGAAATACATCCAGTCCTTGCGGTTCTGATCCTTGGGGAGCCTCAATCTGAATTGGTTACTACCCTCGGTGAGAAACGAACCGGTCAGACGCACCGGTTTGCCGTCCTCGTAACGGCGGTCTCTCCCCAAGTACGACGATTCCGCGTCCCAAATATAGTGTCCGATCGTGCCTACCCCGGCTGTTCCCCTCACCTGGTATTCGGCGTGGTGCCCCTCGTTGATGTTGATATAGATGGTATCGGGGGGGTCGACTACGAAATAAATGCCGGGATCGTACGGGGCCAGGGCAATGGTACGAAACTCCTGGTCCACCGAGGTGACCAGATCGTTGACGTCGATCGTTTGCAGTATCGCCGTCGTTGGATCGTCTTGGGTCTTGTCGATCAACTGCATCCACAACCAAAAGTCGCCGCCGTAGTCATAGTCGTCGACCAGGTTTTTTTCTTTGTAGATGCGCTCGCGGTGAGTGGTCCGGTCGGGCCCTGCCCCCGGGGCCGCCGCGACGGGATCCATCCGAAGCGGGATTCCGCCGAAATTGCCGTTCCACGTCAGGTAGTAGTAGTTCGTCGTCGCTCGCCGGTGCGTGTGGTAGACGGTGTCCGGCGCCGAAGAATCGTAGTAGTCCATCCAGTCTTCGGCCCCCAGGCCGTAGAAGAGGATCCGGTCGCCCGCGTCGAAGGTCCCATCGTCTCCACCCTCCACATATATGGCCGTCTCGTCCATCCAGTTGCCGATTCTCCACGTTCCCTCCGCGTCGCTCAATGCGCGCTTTTGGGCGAACCCGCTGCCGGTGAAAAGACGAAACGTCGCGGGATTGTCGACGTTGTAGGTCCTGAGATCCTCGTAGGTCACTTCGTACAACCCGCGCCGGTTGACTTCGATTTTGATCCAGTTCCCCGTCGGCGACAGCGAGAAGTGCGGGTCGACACCGGCCTGAAGTCCGGCCCGTCCCGCGGATCGGTCCAGACGGGTCCCTGCCGATGCCTTGGGCATCGGAAAGACATCGCGGTTGACCACCCGACTGGCCAACAACGGATCGACGGCATTCGTCGATTGGGTGCGGCGTGAAGGTGGGTACCGGACCGCCACCTGGTAACCTGTCCAGTCGAGCGCTGTATTTGTTTCGCTGTCCAACTGGCGAAAGTAGCAGCTCACGGCAACGACGTGAGTGTTCCGGTAAACGAACGGCTTTGACACCAACACCGGCGCTTCTGGGTAGATGCCTCTCGGCAGGGG
This sequence comes from uncultured bacterium, assembly GCA_965372335.1. Classification (GTDB taxonomy): domain Bacteria; phylum Krumholzibacteriota; class Krumholzibacteriia; order WVZY01; family JAKEHA01; genus CBDVBX01. The sequence goes on from CBDVBX010000241.1 coordinate 5,053, forward strand.
ATCCCCACCCAGCGGGTCGTCCGTCGGCTCGAATCGACGCAATTCGTCCTCGCGCATCGGCCGCGAATGCGATTGACCCCCCATGCGTTGGACGCGCACGGCGACGCCGGCCGGAACGGCGACGAGGAACGTCGTCACCGGCAGCGTGGACGGATCATCATAATGCGGGGCGGCGTGGAGGACGATCTCGCCGTTTCTCTCCGAGACGATCACCGGTCCGCTGCCGGAGGCCAAGGCGCCGCCGGGGGCCA
>CBDVBX010000242.1:0-5240 GCA_965372335.1 uncultured bacterium
AAAGCTTGCGGTGCAAGGCTTCGTGGTTGGGTGTATTGTTGAGGCGGATGTACTTAATCGTGTCGTAACTGGCACCGCCCTCGGACTCGAAAGTGGAGGACTGGAATATCGGCATCGAGACGGCGCCCTCGATACGGGGGCTGGGTTCGCCGGCGTGGACCAGTTTGGTGTCGATGTGTCTTTTGGAGTCGGACATAGCGTAGCTCCTACAGTGCGGGTTGGCGTTGGTTGACCGAGGTATCTAGCTTCGATGCGTCAAAAACATGCTTCGCGGAACACCGTCCTGGCCGAAGGTCCTGGCTGACCGCAGGGGCCGCAGGCCCTCGCGGTCAGCCAGGACGGCCCCACCACGCACGGCCACTTTTTCTTGACGCATTGAGGATTAGTCTCCGTCATTGTTGGGTGTTTTACGCGAGTATTCGCTAACCAGACGGGCGAGGAGTATCGCCATATAGAGAACACCGGTTGTTGCTTCCAGTGTCGCGACCGAACGGGCTTGGGGGGTGACCGGGATAATGTCTCCGTACCCGAGCGTGGTCAAGGTCACAAAGCTGAAGTAAAAGAGTTCATCCCACATCTGATCCGTTAAGTAGTTCACCATGAACGAGCCGGGATGGGCGGTCTCGATCAGCATGTAGGCGACTGAAAACGTCAAACCGATCATCAGGTAGGCGCTGACCGCACTGAGGATCGTGTCGGCGTCGACCTCCTGCCTTCTGAACAGATGCCGGATGATCGCCACGGTGGTATACCCGTAGTACACCACGATCAGCGAGAAGTACAGCGTATCGCTCGCCAGGTGTAGGTCGAGATAGAAATGCCCGATGATCGACAGTAGTGCGGGGGCTCCCAGGATGGTGGCGGCAATCAACTGGCGCCTTTCGTCACTCACCGCGTATACGCCGGCCAGCGGTGTGACGGCGAACAGGAAACCCAAAAAACGCGATGCGATCTCCAAATGCGCTACAATGGGAAAGCCGAAAATCAGCACGACGAGCGACAACAGCAGATACAAACACCTGCTTTTACGGAGATTCACCCACATTTTCATATCCGATCGTTACGGCGGCCGCGCTGCTAACGCCTCCGACGGTTGACGCTTCCTGTCCGACGGCCAAACAACCGCCCTACTCCAACTCGAATGCCACGAACCGCATCTGCCCACCGCGTTGAACCAATGCGACGACGGCATCGCCCGAATGGTATTGATCGGTCAACGCGCGAAGGTCGTCGAGGTCACGCACCCGCTGGTGGTTGACTTCGCATATCACGTCACCCGGAACGAAACTGTCACGCCAGCCCGGCGTGCCCGCCGAACGTGCCGCCACTACTACGCCTTCCTTCTTACGAAGCCCCGGCATCATCGCCATTATCTCGGGCGTGAGGTTCAGTCCGAGTATACCGAATGCCGAAATTAGATTCTCTTCGGGTCGCACCAGGTCGGCGAGTCGTTTGCGATTGCCCGGCCGCTCGACCACTTCCACTTGCATGCCCTTTTCACTGCCTTCACGAATGTATTCGATCGTCACCTGCTTCCCGATCGGTTTTCGGTACAGATTCACATCTAGCTGGCGGCCGTTCTCCATGGGCTTACCGTCGAGGGTAAGGATGATGTCGCCGGTGCGGAGACCCGCCTTCTCCGCCGGGCCGCCGGGGTAGACGTCGCCCAGAATAACGCCGGTATCTTGCGGTAACTTCAGACCTCTTGCCATAACGGGAGTAATGGTCTGCGCGTTGACGCCGATGGTGCCGCGACGAACGTGGCCCGTGGAACGAATCTGCTGGAACACGTTTTTGACGATGTTCGACGGAACCGCGAAGCCGATCCCTTCGCTGCCCCCCGATTGGGTAAAAATCAACGTGTTGACCCCGATGACTTCACCGGAGGCGTTGACGAGTGGGCCGCCGCTATTGCCCGGGTTGATCGTGGCGTCCGTTTGGATGTATACCACTGGCGCTTCGAGTTCCAGCTGACGGGCCACCGAACTCACGATTCCCATCGTCATCGTGTTCTCCATTCCGAACGGCGCGCCGAACGCGAGAACGATCTGGCCCTGGTCCACTTCGTCCGAATCGGCCAGCTCGAGATAGGGCAGGTCTTTCTCTTGCACCTTGATTACGGCCAAATCGGTCTCGTGGTCGACTCCCACCACTTGACCGCCGACCACACGCGCGTGAACCTTGAGGATCGACTTCTTGGTCGCCTTTTCCTTCGCACTGACTGGGATGAGTACCTTGACCTGGCGCGCCAGCTCGACCACGTGCGCATTGGTGATGATGTAGCCGTTCGGGTCGAGAATGATCCCGGAACCGGTACCGCGCTGGATGGTGATCGGCGCCACACCCGAGCCCTGGGCCGGTCCGTATCCGGTAGTGTAAATCTGGACGACTGCGGGTGTGACCTTTTTCGAGACATTCTCGAACGAATCGCTGAAGTCTTGCAGTGAGATGCCGGCGGCCGGCATCACGGTGGGTACGACGAATATCACAGCGGCGAGCGCGATGATCAGCCTGGCCGCCGAGTTCGAGTGGCGAAACATCCTGAATCCTCCTTGGAATTGTTTTCTAAACCTATGCGATAGCCCGTCTATTATAAGGTTTGAATGGCCGCGGGCAACACCAATCGGGGAAGGTCGACGTGTCTTCACCGCTACTTGCGGTGGGCTTTCTTTGGCATTTTCGGTGACGGGGGCTGACAGCTGCATTCTATTCGTTCGTCGTTGGCTTCGTGCCACCATGCCGGAGCACCAGCGAGGGACGGGTCCCACCGGCCTACCAGAACCGGCCCGATATCATTGAAGCGGAAGTAATAATACTCTTCGTTGCGGCACCGGTATCCGCATTCGCCATAGGCGTATCGAAACAGGTATGTGTAGCCGTGCCATTCGCTGAAGCCGATGAAAATCTCGGGGCCGTCGGTTGTATCGAATAGCGGGGTGGCAGACAGGATTCCTGGCAGCTCTTCGTACAACTCGGCGGCCAGACACGGATTGAACGTCGCCGCAAACTCCAACACCACCCGTTCGGATTCGAGGGGGACGATCCCGACCGGGCCGAGTTCGGCGTTGAGCTCGTTCCATTGGAAATAGCCGCCCATGATGAACTCGTGCGCGGCGGCGGCGTCAAATTGAATCTCGATGGCGTGCATCCATCCCGTCCGCGGGCGCGTGGAATGGATGGGGGAGAAGCCGTACGCCGTCCGGATAGCGGCAAGGTCGTATCGGAACTGTTCCACCAGTTCCGGGAGTGGGAACAGGGTCTCGGAGACGCCCAACGCTAGTATTTCCGCCTCGTGGGGCGCGACCAACGAGAAATCAACGTTGGATTCTGGAGGGGGGTAATCGTCGGGGGAGTCTATCTTGTCGACGCGAACACCGCCGGCACAGCCGATGGTCGCGAAAATGGCGATCCACACCAGGATCGCCAAATATTTTGCAAATGGCATGCAGCATTCCCCCGGTATCCGTATGGTGGGGCTTCCGAAGGAGAGTATACACCATTCCGTTACCGGGGGAAGTACTTATCGGGTGATGGGATGGGCCGGCCATTGCGTCGGCCGGCCCGGTGGCGGTCAAACGGGCGGTGGTCCGACGGGACCGTGCGTCTCTTGCTCGAGTTTTCGCTGCTCGAACTCTCGTTTGTCCAGTACCGACGCAACAACCAATCCGATTCCGATAAAGAGCGGTATCAACGCGAAGCCCCACGCCTTTACGTGGGCCGAGTCGGGATTGAGCGCCAATGCTATGGTGAGCGCCAGACCGAGCCCCAGCCACACCAGCCCCCAGGCGCGACGCGTCGCGTGTACCGGCTTCGTTACCTTTTCGGGCGGTTCCGGCACGGGCAGTCCCTTTTCCAGCGCGAAGAGGCGCTCTTTGTGGACGAGGTCTTTTTTGCGGCCATCCACGACAATCGCGACAACGACCACGGCGAATGTGCCGAGTATGGCCACAATCGGTATCATGACGGCGATGGTTTCGGGTCCGATGTTCGCAAACATAAAAATCCCCTTTCTAACGGGAGCTGGCTTCGCGGCTTGTTATCTGATTCGTTTCAACTGGTGTGACGGGGGGGCGGGCCGAAAAGTTTCAACGTTTTTGAATTATGGCGCCAAAGCTGGCGGTAAATAAAACGTCCCGATAACCGCGAAAAGTGCTATAAAATTGAAACCGACCACCTGCCGGCTCTGTCTCATTACTACGAGGAGAGGGAATTTTGCCAGGAGAGACAGACCGTGACCTCGTTACTAAAGCATTGCAGGGCAATCAGAAAGCGTTTCGCGACCTTGTCGAGCGCTACCATTCGACGGCCTATGCGGTGGTACGCGGCGTTCTGGGAGACAGCGACGAGGTCGAGGATGTCCTACAGAATGTGTATATCAAAATTTACCGGGGTTTGGCCGGCTTTCGTGGTGAATCCCGTTTATCGACATGGATTTATCAGATCGCTCGCAACGAGGCGATCAACGCGGCCAGGCGGCGCCGGCCCGAGGGGCCGTCAGTGGACGACGTTGTCCTGCCGGCGGGAGAGGCCGGCAATCCGGAGGCGGTCTACGGCCAGCGCGAGCTAGGCCGGAGGATGGAAGCGGCGATGGCGGGCCTGGAGGAAAACTACAGAATGGCACTGGAGTTGCGTTACATGGGCGAAAGGTCATACGAGGAAATCGCCGAGGCAATGGGGCTTCCCATCGGGACGGTTAAGACGTATGTCTATAGAGGAAAGGCGCAGCTCAAAAAGATACTGGTCCGCCGGCACGACCGGGACGCCAGCGAGGGTGCTCGATAGGATATGAATCGCGACGACTTCGAAGAATTGCTGCCCGCGTATCTCGACGGCGCGCTCAACGCCGAACAGACGGCGCGCGTCGAGGCGTGGCTGGAACGCTCGGACGAAGCGCGCGAGTCGCTCGAAATGTACCGACGCCTGGACGGCCTGCTGGAGAAGCGACGCGAGCAAGTGCCGCCGGCAGACGGGTTTATTCAGGCGGCGACGCGGCGCTCAGTTCTGAGCCGCGCTCGGCGGGTCATGGACGCGGCGTTCAGTTTTCCGGCGATTTCCAGCCTGCTGCTGGCGATATTCGGATTCACGCTTTTTGTCTATCGCGAGCCGATTACGGCGTGGTTCAACCGCGCGCAGCAGCTGTCGGGTGCGAATTCGCAGGGGCTGGAGTGGGTGCGCAACGTGCTGTTGCAGTTTAGCGGCGCGGACATTTGGACGCTGACGGCTGTGTACGCGGGCCTGAC
>CBDVBX010000243.1:0-5179 GCA_965372335.1 uncultured bacterium
CTTGTTCGCCAGCGAAGCGCCCCTGAGTCCTCTGCCGGGTAAAAGCTGGAGTGTTACGTCCCACCGGGACCCCGACAGCAACCGCTTCTCGAGCCCTCCCGCCACTCCCACAAACAGAGCGTTCACACGGTCGGGTCCTAGCCTCTCGACCAGGCTCTCGTACATGGCAATCGCGGGGTATACGTGGCCCCCTGTGCCGCCACCAGCGAAAACCACGCGTATCTCCGAGAATTCCGCCGAACCGTTCACGATCAAATGTCTCCTACAGCGGGCGCAAGCCGGCGCCGAACATGCCCTTTTCTCTCTGACTTGTGTCTGGACACGTTGAGAAGGACGCCCACAGCGAACGCATTGACCACCAGGGCTGATCCACCATAGCTGAGAAACGGGAGCGGCAGCCCCGTCACCGGGAACATCCCGGTCGCCACGTACATGTTCATCGCCGCGTACCAGAAAATCGAACACCCAATACCGATGGCGAGCATTTCGCCAAAAGTGTCATTACATTTTCTCGACAACTTGAGCGCACGCAAAGCCAGCAACAAAAACATTCCGCTTACCAGTAACGTCCCCCACAAACCCACCTCTTCGCCCAATATCGAAAATATGAAATCCGTGTATGAATCCGGCAGCCAGCTCAACTTCTGAGTGCTCTCCCCCAATCCACGGCCCAACAGCCCACCCGACCCCAAACCGATTAGCGACTGGTACAACTGCCAGTTGATTTCCGTCACCGAGTCCTCCGGATTGAGGAACGCGAAAACACGGTTGCGGACGTACTCGACCTTCCACAGGACCAATGCGCCCGCGCCGGCTCCGATACCGACCAAGCCGGCCAAATGCATTACTCGCGCGCCGCCCACAAATAGCATCGTTAGCGCAATGATCAGTGTCGCCGTAGCCGATCCAAAATTGGGTGTAGAAGCGACCAGTCCTACAACCGCACACACGGCGATCACCGCGGGCAGGAATCCTCTCTTGAAATCGGCAATGTGATTGCCCTTGCGGCTTATCCACCAAGCGAGGAAAAACACCAACGCGAGGCGGGCAACCTCAGAGGGCTGCAACGCCATACGCAGCGTGGCCCAGTAATACCACCGCCGGGTTGCGCGGATAGCGCCGGGCATCAAGAACAAACCAATCAACATTCCCACGCCGACGACTAGAAACAACGGAGACACTTTCCGGTAGATCCGGTAGTCGACGCAGATCGCCAGCACCATCGCAACCAGCGCGATGGCAATCTTGATTACGTGCAAGCGCAGCAGTGCGAAATGATTGGAGAAATGAACGCCAGCAAAAAATGAGCTGGACGACGCGACCAAGCTAGCGCCGACTCCGATGAATACCAGTGTGATGAGCAGAATGCGAACGTCGCAGTCAATGTTCAGCACCCGTTTGGCGGTCCGACTGCCGTTTCGGTCTTTTACGTTGTTTTCGCCTGTCATGGCAAACCGGTCAAAGCGCGTTGACGCAGGACCGGAACACCTCCCCCCTGTGTTTATAGTCATCGAACATGTCGAAACTCGCGCAAGCCGGCGCGAGCAATACGGTGTCGCCGGGGCGGGCGTAGCTCGCTGCGGCCTCGACGGCGGACGACATATCTTGGGCATCGTCGAGCTCGCAGCTGCCCTCCAGGGCTGCACGGATCACCCTCTGGGCTTCGCCAATCAATATGGCCTTCCGCACGCGTTTGAGGTGAGGAACGAGGGCGCCAAAATCCCCTTCCTTGTCTCTCCCACCGACAATCAATACGACGCCGCCCTCGATACTGATCAGGCTCTTGATGGTCGCATCCACATTTGTCGCCTTGGAGTCGTTGATCCAGGTGATCTCACCAACGGTCCTGACCGGCTCCATCCGGTGCGGAAGCGGCGTGTAGGACCGAAGACCATCGCTGATGTCGGACAGCTCGACGTTCAGTGCAGTGGCAACCCCGACCGAAGCCATCGCGTTCTCCAAGTTGTGTACGCCCACGGGAACGAATTCGCCGACTTCGATCACGTGCTCTTCTGACCCGTGTCGCCAGCGGCAAATAGAGCCGTCCTTTACGTACACGCCACTTTCGACGTCTAGCTTTCGAGTCGAACTGAACGGGAACTCAATACCGTCAAAGCGTTCCGATATCCGGACACAGGCAACGTCGTCTGCGTTGTATACAAACCCAGTGGCCTCGTCGGAACGGTTGAGAATGCGTGCTTTGGAGGAAGCGTATTCGTCGAACGAGTGGTGATATCTGTCCAAGTGGTCGGGCGTGATGTTCAACAACACGGCGACGTTTGCTCTGAACTCGGAAATGGTGTCCAGTTGGAAGCTGCTCAATTCAAGCACGAAGACGCCAATATCGCCGCCCCGGACTACGCTGGTAAACGGCGTTCCGACATTTCCCGCAACCACCGCACTAACTCCCGCCGTTTGGAGGATGGCGCCAACAATGCCTACGGTGGTGGATTTGCCGTTCGTGCCCGTCACCGCGACGATATCGGCGTTTGTGTAGTGAAATGCCGCTTCTATTTCGCTGTCCACTGGTATGGCAAGCACCCTCGCCGCCGACACCAATGGATTGTTGAGTGGAACGCCCGGACTCAACACCATTCTGTCGCACAGCGCAAGCGCTTGCTCCGCATCTTCGGGCGACACGACGGACACGCGACGGCCGTACGATTCGCTGCCGAGCAATCGGGCGTAGTCTGCAACTACCGTCGGGTTCTCGTCGAACGCAACTACCTCCCGACCGTCATCGGCCAACAGTTTCGCGGCTGCTTGACCGCTAATTCCCAAACCGTGTACGAAGTATCGTCGACCGTCCAAAAATGACATAGACTAAAACCCCGTTACTGCAGCTTCAACGAACTCAGGCTCAAGAGCGCCAACAACACGCCGACTATCCAGAATCGAACTACAACTTTGTTTTCGTGCCATCCCGACAACTCGAAATGGTGATGCAGTGGTGCCATGCGAAATACCCGCTTGCCCCTTGTTTTGAATGAGGCGACCTGCACTATCACGCTCAAAGCTTCTGCGACAAAAATTCCGCCGATGATGATCAGGAGCAGTTCTCTCTTGAGCAATACCGCGACTACTCCGAGAGCACCGCCCAATGAGAGTGACCCCGTGTCACCCATGAACACCTGCGCCGGATGACTGTTGAACCAAAGAAATCCGAGCGAGGCACCCACCACCGCCATACAATAGACACTCAGTTCGCCACTACCCTCCATATAGATAATGTTTAGGTAGTCCGCAAATCCCCGGTGACCGCTGAGGTAGGCCAGTCCGGCGAACGCGATAAAACTGAATGCGCACAGACCGATGGCCAAACCGTCGATCCCATCGCTGAGATTGACCGCGTTGCTAGTGCCCGTTATGACCAACATCACCAGCACGATGTAGAACACCCCAAAGTTAATAAATAGGCCCTTCATGAAGGGAATGGCGGTGAGCGTTCTCGCGTCCTCCAGGAGAGGGTGAAAGTATAAGAACAGTCCCAGAGCCAGCCCGAAGGTCATCTGCCCGATCAACTTGTACCGCCCCACCAAGCCGGCGCGCCTCTTTTTGACGACGCGCAACCAGTCGTCGAGAAACCCGATCAATCCCATCCAAACCGTCGTGGCGAGCGTTATTTGCACGTACGGGTTTTTCAAGTTGCACCACAGTAGCGACGGTATAAGTATCGCGCTAAGGATGAGCAAACCGCCCATTGTTGGAGTGCCGGTCTTGGCCAGGTGTGTCTGTGGACCCTCTTCTCGAATCGGTTGGTGCACCTGCATCTTTTGGAGCATCCTGATCAAGATCGGACCGAGAATGAAGCTGATCAACAGCGCCGTTACCATCGCGTAGGCGGCCCGAAATGTGATGTATCTGAAGACGTTGAACGCAGAGATGTACGTGTGCAGCGGATACAACAGATGGTATAGCATCAACTCTCCGATCTGGCGTCCAGCGCATCCAAAAGCCGCTCGACGACATGATCCAGATTACAAGTACGGGACGCTTTGACCAACACCGCATCTCCGGCGCGAACATCTGCGGCGACGTCCTCAGCCAGGTTTTTCAGCGAGTCGTACAATTGAAACTTCGCCGCGCCGCTGGCTGCATCGAATCCTTTTTTCACCGACCTCCCATCTTCGCCAAACCAAAAAACGGAATCGACGGCCGATGCTGCCAGAACCTCCCCTAATTGCTGGTGCATTTCTTCGGTGTACGCTCCCAACTCTTTCATGTCGCCCAGCACGGCCACTTTTCTGGACGCGTCCATCGCCTCGAGCATCGCGACGGACACGCGCATGCTGGCGGGACTGGCGTTGTATGACTCGTCGACGACGGTTACCCCAACCTTTTGGTGGACCCGTCCGCGACCTGTCATTGGGGATACCGACGCCAACGCTTCGCTTATGCGCGCGTGTTCTACCCCGCAAACGTCGCCCACGGCGAACGCTGCGCACGCGTTGAGCGCGTTGTACTCGCCGACGGCCTCGATTCTGACAACTTCGTCGTTAACCCGAAACTTCAACGCCGTCACATCGAGTTCGACGCCTGTGATTTGGAAGTCGGCATCGTGTGATCGGCCAAAGGTGACCGTCCGTGCCTCTGATTTTTTCTCGAGCAGACTGTAAAAAACGTCGTCCCTTGGCAGCACTGCGTATCCGTGTGCCTCAACGTGCTCCAACAGTTCCGCTTTGGCTTCGGCGATGGCTTCCACCGATCCGAACATCCCTACGTGGGCGTCACCGATGTTGGTAATCACTCCAATCTCCGGCCGCAGCAACGCGGCGAGGAACCCGATTTCGCCCGTCTGGTTGGCGCCGATCTCACATATTAAGAATTCATTGTCGACTTCAGTTTCGAGAATCGTAAGCGGCACCCCAATCAAACTGTTGAAGTTGCCGGGATTCGCGAACGAACGGAATTTCGACTTCATGATCCGGCCGACATACTCTTTGGTAGTGGTTTTGCCCGTGCTGCCCGTGATTGCGATCACGCGCACGTCTAGAAGATTGCGGTAGGCGCGCGCAAGTTCCTGAAGCGACTCGAGGCTATTGGTAACGAGCAGGTACGGAATCCCGTTTTTGGCCAATTCTTTACCGAAAGACTCATCCTCGATGATTGCGGCGATGGCGCCGCTAGCGTACGCATCGGTGACAAAGCGGTGCCCGTCGGTGTTCTCGCCGCGAAGTGC
>CBDVBX010000244.1:0-5147 GCA_965372335.1 uncultured bacterium
GAAGTCGTCGCAGACGGCGGAGCCGCTCGAAGAATTTCTGAACAAGGCGATGGCGCTCCTTCGCCGACCCCGTAATGCCATCATCGCCGGTAGTATTGTGGTGGTCGCAGCCGCCGCTATCGTGATCCCCAGTCTAATGAAAGAGACCAAGGAGCCCAGTCCCGTCGCCGGATGGGCGCCGCTCAATGTGATCGAGACCAATGTGCCGCTTCAAGAGCTTCTGATTCGCAAAATGCGACGGGGAAAGATCCCGCGGGCCACCGGCGTCGACGTCACGTTGAACTTTCGCGGTATCCGCAAGCTGGTGATCGCCGTAGACCTCGACTTTGTGGGCAAAATAGCTTCTTCGCACGAAGTGATAGTCCGAAACCCAGATGGTGAGAGCGTCTATCAAGAGGCGATTCCGCAGGTCTACCTCGACGACGGGCGCGCTTTCTTGCGCCTCATTCCCAAGCTGTTCGAAGAGGGCCAGACCTACACGCTCGAGATTGTGGCCCACTACGACAACGGCACTCTGAGAGTCCTTGCTCAATCGGCGTTCGACGTCCTCAAGTAATTCCCCTGTTCACACCCCCCAAAAACCGATTTACACCGCCTGTCCGATGACTTAGTATAACTCGTTACGTGATCGACGGTTGCGACCCGTGCTGCCGCCAGCCCGATTCTCGAAGCCCAAGGAGAAGACAATGGACACACTGATGATCGGCCACAGTCCCGACGCCGACGACGCGTTCATGTACTACGCGTTGGCCAAAGAGAAGGTCAAAATCGGCGGCTACCAGATCGATCACGTGATGGAGGACATCGAGAGCCTCAACCGCCGAGCGCGCACCGGCGAGCTGCCGGTCACCGCAATATCGGCGGCGGCGTATCCGGACGTGGCCGACAAATATCGAATCATGTCGTGCGGCTCGTCGGTGGGCCGAAACTACGGGCCGCTGGTGCTTTCCAAGTCGCCGATGACCGTGGCGGATCTCACCGGCGGATGCCGGGTGGCGATCCCCGGCGAATACACCACCGCGTACATGTTGCTCAGTCTGTACACCGGCCGCGCCGCCGATGAAGCCGCCGGCTTCGAGCCGGTGAGTGTCGACTTCGATCGCATTATACAAACCGTCCAATCGGGTGAGGCGGACGCGGGCGTCATCATACACGAAGGACAAATCACGTGGCAGGACAGCGGGCTACACAAGGTGTTGGACCTGGGCGAAGCGTGGATGGAAGACACCAAGCTCCCCATCCCGCTGGGGCTCGACGTGATCAACCGCTCGCTGGGCGATGAAAAAATGCAGACGATCGCCCGCGCGCTGAAAGACAGCATCGTCTACGCGCGCGAACACGAGGAAGAGGCGATCGACTATGCGCTTCAGTTTGGCCGCGGCATCGACCGCGACACATGCCGCGACTTTGTGCGCATGTACGTGAACGACGACACCGTCGACATGGGCGACGAGGGCCGCCGCGCATTGGAGACGTTGTACGGGCGAGCGGCAGAGAGGGGTCTGATTCCGAAGGTCCCGCCCCTTGATATCATTCAGGCGTAGGCGCCCCGCCGGCGCGACACGAACGGACGAAAAAACCGAGGAGCTCATCATGAAATTCGAAAATGCGAAGATTCTCATCACCGGCGGCAGCCTCGGCATCGGCAAGGCGACGGCCAAGTTGCTCGTCGAGTGCGGGGCGAAGGTCGGTATCACTGGACGCGACCGCGGGCGGCTGAAAACAGCGGCGTCGGAGACGGGCGCATTCCCCATTGTTGCCGATGTTTCCCAACCGAACGACATCGACAGACCCTACGACGTATTCTTAGGCGAGTTCGGTGGTTTGGACTGCCTGATCAACAACGCGGGTATCGGACTGCGGCGAGGGGCGGAAGAAGTCACACTGAAAGACTTCGAGGCGGTGTTCAAGGTCAACGTGTACGGCGCTGCCCTCATGACCGCCCGCGCGCTGCCGGTGTTCATCGAACAGAATCGCGGGAACATCGTCAACATTGGCTCGACCGCCGGGCTCAAGGGATACGAAGGCGGCACGGTGTACGGCGCGACCAAATTTGCGCTGCGCGGTATGACGCAGTGCTGGCAGTCGGAGTTGCGCAAACACAACGTCCGCGTCTTCTTGATCAACCCCAGCGAAGTGGCAACCGCCATCGGGAGCAGTGATCGCGTCGAGCGCGAGGCGGCACCCAACCGTCTTCGCTCGTACGAAATCGCGCATGCGATCAAATCGGTCCTGGAGATGGACGACCGGGGGTTCATCCCCGAGCTGTCGGTGTGGGCGACCAACCCGTGGTAGGCCCTTCTGGGGGGATCGTTTGGATCAGGTGGGACGGATCTCGAGCATGCGCTGCTGGTCTTGCGCTTCGTCGCCGGAGACGTGACCGAGTTCCCCCAACGATCCGATGTCCGTGACGCGCAGGCCGTGACTCGCGCACTGTTCTTCGTAGGCCGTTAGGCTCCGGTACATGACCGGAAAACCCTGCCAATTTCCTGGGGGCGCTTCGCCGATATTGACGTTGGCGTAGAACACACCGTCCGGTTTCAGCCGCCCGGCGACCAGACCGAGACAGTCACGGAGTACTTCGTCTGTCATGTGGATCAATACCGAAAACGCCCACGCGTAGTCGAAGTCCTGTTCGATCTCGACCTTGGCTATGTCCTCGGCGGCAATGAGCACCGGCGCTTTGTTCTCCAGTCGTTCTTTCTGTAGCTCCTGCTTTCCTTCGTCGATCACCTCGGCGCGCGACTCCACACCGTAGTAGTGCCCGGGCTCTAGATAATCGATCAGCGGTATCCCGCCGCGGAGCGTTCCGCAGCCGATGTCCAACAGGTAGTGCTGTGGCGAGAGGCCCCGGCCTCGCAAGAAGTCGATCTGAAAATCCCGCTTCATCTTCCACAGGTGGGCCGGCCCCACCATCGCGTGGCGCCTTTCAGAAGGCGAGCGTAATAACTTACGCAGAAATCGTCTGACGCTTAGATTTACCAAGTGTGACTCTCTAACATCATTTCGTTGTACGTCATTCGATCACGCTCCGCTTGGGATTTGGGGCTGAAACAGCGACAATAGCATCCCGGGGGGACGAATTCAACAGGGCCCTAAGACAGGGCCCTAAGACTGGGTCTAGTCTGTCTTCTTGACGTCCAACCAGGACGGTATCGGGGCGGGCGGCGGTTTGCGGCCGTAGAAGAAGTCGTCCATGGTGAGCGCGAACCGGCGGAACAGAGAAGAGTTGCGCACGCCGGCGCGAACCACATTGTGCAAGAGATTATTCGGGTGGGAAAACGGGCACACGCTCATGCAGCGCGCGCAGTCGGTACCCACCGCGCACCAGAAGGTGAAACACAACTCCTGGTTGATCTGCCACCTCCTGACACCGTCGATCTCGCCGGGCTCGTCGAACGAAATTGCCCGCGGCGGGCACACCTCAGCGCACTTCTTGCAGATGCGGCAAAACTCGAACATCGTCGGGTCGCCATTTCGTCCGTCTGTGACCAGCGGCAGATCGGTGGTCACCACCGCGATCCGCACGCGCGGTCCCAGCTGTGGCGTCATCAACAGTCCCATGCGGCCGATCTCTCCCAGGCCGGCGTCGCGCGCGACCAGCGGGCACACCACGCGGTAGTTGCCGTCGATGTGCGCGCGGGCGGGATATCCCAGGCGACGTATGAAATCGGCGATCTGCGTGGCGATCGCGCCGCAAGAGAGGTACTGCTGGGCCGACTCCATCACCGTCGGCCCTTGCGGTGCGCTGGCGATCATCTCCTTGGTCATCTCGACGGTGAGCGCGATCGCGTAGCGGTGTGGCAGGTCGACGGGCTGGCCCCAGTCGGGACCGCGGCCGACGTGGCTGTAGAGATGGTAGTCCTTTAGCTCGGTAACCCCGACCGACACCGCGCCGTTATGGAGCGCCCACTCCTTGATAAACGCCGTGATCTCGGAGGGGGGGTGCCCCCCCTGTTTTTCTTGTGCCGGTTCGCCGTCGACGAGGGCGTGGAACTGTTTCACCGCTTCAAAGCTGGCGTCGGCCGCCGAAAACGTAATCGGATCGTTCGCGCTAGTCCCCTTGGCCAGAAGTCCCGGCTTGGCGCGAAACCGCTCGTCGAGCTCTCGGTACTCGGGCCGGCTGGCGTAGTACTGTTCGAAGCGATCCGTCCCCGGTTGGAGGAGCCGCCGCGAAAACATGATGTCGCGCTCGTCGATTTTTCCGGCGGGGGCCTCGGGGTCTCGCGGCCGTCTGCGGCCGGTTGGAACGATCAGGAGCAAAACGGCCGCACCCGTGACCAAGACGAGCGCGGCGGATACGTGGGCCTGGTAATCAAACTGTGTGAGGGCGGCGGCGAGATACGGAATCGGCAGTAACAACGCCAGCACAATAGCGCGTCGCGTGGCTCGCGGCTCGTGCTCGGCAGCAGACACGGCCGCCATCACGATCATCATCGCGAATGCCGCCGCGCCAACGGTGATAGATGCAATACTCCAGGCGTTGATGTCTTCCGCTACCTCTGCTTGTGCCCTCCTAACCTACAGGTTGAAGCATACCATTTTGGGCTCGGTCATTTCCAATAGCGCGTACTTGATGCCCTCGCGCCCCAGGCCGCTCTTCTTCACACCTCCGAACGGCATCAGGTCGACGCGATAGTCGGTGGAGTCGTTGACGATCACGCCGCCGACGTCCATGTTCTTGATCGCGTAGAAGGCGTTGTTCACATCCTGGGTGAAAATCGCGCCGAGCAGCCCGTAGTCGACGGCGTTGGATTTGTTGACCGCCTCTTCCAACGAGTCGACGGGGTAGAGCGAGACAACGGGGCCGAACACCTCTTCGCAATCGAGCTTGGCGCCCGCCGGCATGTCCTCCATCGTGGTGGGTTGCACCAGCGTACCCTCGCGCGTCCCACCGGTAAGACACTTCGCCCCCTGCGAGACCGCCTCTTCCACCCATTCGATGACGCGCTTGGCCTCACCGCTGGTGATCATGGGACCCATGTCGGTGTCTTCATCCAGCTGGTAACCGGTCTTGTATTTGTTGGAGCGCTCGACAAACTTGTCTCGAAATTCGTTGTAGATCGGCCGTTCGACGTAGATCCTCTGGACACCGATGCAGTTCTGCCCCACCGCCCAGAAAGCACCCGACACGCACGACTCCGCCG
>CBDVBX010000245.1:0-5120 GCA_965372335.1 uncultured bacterium
GCGGCTTTGATCGATTCGTGGAGGGCGGCGATTTCGGCGCCCAACGCCGCCAGAGACTCGACGTGATCGTCGCTCTCGAAGGCGGCGCCCGGCTCGTTCTCGTGGGCGAGTACCAGCGCTTCTTCTTTTTCGATCAGCTCAGAGGTAACCTGAGCGATCCGTTCGTCCCAAAGCAGTCCCGTCTCGTTGTAGCGAACCAACAGCTCTTCGAACGATACCAGCGCCCGCTCCCATTGCGGGAGTCCCATGAGCGCGGAGGTGCCGGCCAGCATTCGCGTCCCGACCGCACAACGTTCGATAACGTTGGACGGAGCGGGGGTCGTGGTATCACAACCGAGAAGATCACACAGCGACTGTGAGTGGCCCTGCATCTGTTTCACGAAGAGTGTTTTGCTATCGACGCGCTCGCTCATTGGTCTCCGCTACGCGTTCTGATGGACAGTCGGTTCATAATCGACGGCGCCAAGATCGTATAGGTTGTAAATCGGCTCTTCTGTTTGCTGATCGGGCATCACCGTCGACTCGGTCTGCACTGGTGTCGCCGGCGTTGCCGTGGATAGCGGCGGCGTCTCCACAGGGGGCGGCGTCACAGGGGGCGCGCCTTCGCCGTTCGGCACTGTGGTCGCTTCGACGTCGACTTTCGACAGGTCAACTTGCGACTGGACGAAACTACCTGGCTCGGCCGGAGATGCGGCTGGCGTCGGAGCCAACTGGGGCTCGTCACCGGGACCCGACGTATCCATTTCCTCGAACATTTCCCCAGTCGATTCTTTCGTGGGTGTCGGAGCGACGTTTTGCGCCGGGGGTTCGGCTTGTTGGACTTGCCGTGGCTCGGCTTCAGTGTTCGAAGGCGGGATGTCTGCGAACAGATTGTTCTCGGGCTTGCTGCCCTCGGACTTGCCGCTTATCTCCTTGAACAGATCCTCGCCCTGACCGGCGCCTGCACGCGGGGAATTTGATTCGAGCGCGGACGCCTCCGCGTCGCGCGCTTCGAAACCGTCGACCGGAATCTTCTCCACTTTTTCGGCCGCGTGGGTGCCGTACGGGCCGAAGCCGTCGTCGATCGAGAGTTCGGGTACGTCTTGATAGGTGTCTTTCGTCATGCCGCCGCCGAGCTTAATCTCAAAGCTGGTGGTGTCTTCGACGAACTGCCGTTCGAATGCCTTCAATTTTTCGGCGAGAACCATCGCACGCTCAACCCAAAGCTTTACCTTGCCCGACATCGTCTCCAGCATTTCGTCGGTCTCAGCGGAAGGACCCGTCGTGGGCATCGATTGCACAGCCGTCCTTAGCTGCACACCGATTTCTTGGTACTGACCTGCAATGGCGTTGAAGCCGGACGCCACGTCTCTCACGTCGTCGGCCAGCTTGACCAAGTCCGTTACGCCACCATCTGCGGATCCCGCTTGTAACGCTGTGTTGATTGCCATGCCCCGGGTCTCTTCGGCCAGCGCAGCCAACGACGCCGAGGCTTGATCCAGCCTATCGACCAACGCCAGTGTATAAGTCGCATTCTGCTGTTGATCGCCCCGTGTGGGAGCCGTATCGGCGCCGATCGCCATTTTCAGTTGGCTGGTATGGAGTTCGATTTCCCTGGCTCCGTTCTGGCTCGCAACCATTTCGGCCGACATCTCGGCCATCATTTGTTTCAGAGTTTTGATCGACTCGACCAGTTCGTCTTTGAGAACCGCCATGTGTTCGTCGACTTCGATTTCCGTCATGGATACGGCGCTCGCCCGGCCAATTAGACGATCGCGAATAGCCTGTTCGACGTTCTTCATTTCCGGCACCGACAAGGTCAGCTCTTCGCTGAATCCGTCTACCGGTCCTCTATTGATCGCATGGATCAACACGCTGGCCTCGGCCTTGAACTGTTCAGCCGAGCTTGTCTCTTCTTTTTGTGCCTTGAGCGCTTCTGTTCTCTCTTCCAGTTTCTTCTCGCGTTCGCCTATTCGGTTCCTGATTTTTTGTAGAAAATCCTTCAGTTCGGGATAGTCGCCCAGCGACTTGAGCTTGTTTTCCTGCAGGTCGTCGACCTTATGCAGCGCCTGCAGCAGATGCTTGTAGTCCAACCCGGAGTCTAGATAGGCCCTGTACCTGCGCACCGCACCCGTTATGACGAAATACGCGATCAGCGACAGCACCGGTACCATCACGACGAGCGGGAGCATCTCCCTTAGAAATGCGTCCAGGTCGAACGCCCAGGTTCCACCACCGAGGTGCAGCCAGCTCCACGCCACGCCGAACGTACGAGTGATCGCGAACCCAACGCCGATGCTAACGATCACCAACAGAAGCGAAACAAGGAACCCGATCTTCCACGGGGACGTCAGCGCGGGACGTTTTTTCCTATCCACGACGAATCTCCTTCGTTAATGCAGACGCATCCCCGACGCGTCTTTACTGAATCGCGGTAGCAATCAGGCTGAGTGTCGAACGCAAAACGTTCTCGACCATTTTCGCAAGGAGTATGCCAGCATTTGCCGGCCTTACGCGGGGGGCGGAGAGATGTAACTTATTGAAATTTAAGAGGATTATAAAAAGCGAAATGCCGCCGGGAAGACGCGCTCACCGTGCAGTTTGCACGTCGCATGATGGATGAGCGTTGCTTTATAGGGTTCAAACGTCCCAGATCATCCCGCGGTTGTCTTTCGCAGTATCGATTTGTACAACGCTACTTTTCTGTCTTGGAACAGATCATTATTGGGGGTCGCCATTTTGTCTTTCGCTTCGTTGGGATCGATCTCGACGATTTTGAGCGACTCGCTCCGTTCACCCGTGCTGGTGAGGATTTCGCCTGTTGGACTGACCACTTGGCTCTTGCCAGTAAAGGTCATCGAGACGCTGCCGCGTTTTTCGGTTCCGATCCGGTTTGCGGTAACGGTGAACACGCGGTTCTCGATCGCACGCGTGCGCATCGCGTCTTGACACCACGGCAGGACGAGATTCGCGGGGTGACAGATCACTTGCGCTCCCAGGACGGCCAGAATGCGCGTGACCTCTGGGTAAATCCAGTCGAAACACACCATCATACCGATTCGGCCGCCATCCACGTCGTACGGCTTGAACGTTTTGGTGCCTGCTTGGAAGAACAGCTTTTCCCGGTCGAACAGGTGGACTTTCTGATATGTCTCGACTTTGCCGCTGGATGTGATCAATACGCCTGTATTGTAGTACTTGCGAGCCTTCACCTCTGCCATGCCGAAGACCAGGTTGAGCTGCTGCTTCTTCGCCACCTTCTTCATCTCGGTCACCGTGTATCCGGATTTCGTCGACTCGGCTAAGTCTTTTACTTCATCCATGTTACGGAATAAGTACCCCGTATTGAACAATTCCGGCAGCACGATAGTCGCGTCGGTGACACTTCCGAGTAGGGACTTTGCCGACCTGACGTTTTCCTTGACGCGTCCGAACTGCGGTTTTAGCTGCAGAAAACCGATTTTCACACCGGACCCCCCTTTTTTGCGGTTGGTGACAGCCCTGCGACGTCGACCTGATGGATGGCACCGAAGTGGGGACTGATTGAGGGCAAGCGCAACTGACTAATATATAACAAGTTGAAAATAATCGCTCCAAGTTTACTCAGCTAGTATACCCGAAATCCGTAATTTTTGAAACCGCAAATCGACAGAATTAGATGACAACCGCCACCGGCGGTTCTACCGGCTGGGACAGCCCGGGAAGCGTGGCATAATGCTTGCAGATCGCCTCCCGTTCGGCCGACGGCGGCACAGCGCGATGCCCGGCGATTCGGGCGGGAAAGGACAACGGGACTATTATGAACTCAGGTTCACACCTCAACATTGGTCCTCTTCACAAGCGGGAAATCGAGCCAGATTTCTTCTTCATGATGAACTGCCTGATGTACAGCAGGCTGGAAACCGGCCACCCGTCGAACCAGGATTTCTATGACGAAGACGTCAACATGTACCTGGCCAGTTTGTTGACGTCTTTTATGAACCCGGAATACCATGCACGCGCCAAAAAGTATCTTTCCCGTTACGACACGAACTTGTTCAACAAGATCCAGGACTCTGCCGACGTCCGACTAAAATACACGATTTACAAGACGAACGCGGACTTTCTGTTGATCTCGATCGGCGTATTCAAGAACCCGGACGGCATTCGACCTGGCTCGAAAGACAGGATGTTCAAAGACAACGAAGAGGCGTACATGGGCCGTGGAAAGGCTTATTACCAGTTCGCGTACTCGTACAGCCAGACGATGTTCAAAAAGCCGACGGCGGTCAGCGATGTCCTGGAAAAACTGTCGCGCGGATTCGAACAGTATGTTCAGATTCTAAGCCACATGCGAGGCGAGTATTTCAACATCCTGGATCGCCTGGGTCACGGCGACATCTACCACCTGGAGCGGTCGATCGACCGCTTCGCGTCGAACAAGGAGCTCAAGAAGCTCCAGGACGAGTTTCTGGATAAATACTCCGAGTACATGGAATCGAAGACCCCGCAACTGAAACAGGATCTGAAGGCCTTGGCTAAAAAGATCCAACGCGTCGACGAGTCGTTCCGCTTCCAAATCGACGACTAACTCCCCCCTTTTTTCCCGTCGCTGCGCGCTCCCGCCCGACTTCGAGGTGCGGGGCCGACCGGCGAGGTTTCGTGGTTCTGGGGCCGACCGGCGAGGGCTTCACTGGCACGACTCTCTGAGACATTTCTGTGGTTTTGGGCCGACCGCCGCGGGTTTCGCTGGCACGGCTCGCTGACGACGACCTTGCATATAGCACCTCCGAACCTGCCGCTCGCCTCCGTAGTCGGCTCGCCCATTGGCCCCTCTACTATGCTCGCCGACTAAGGTCCCGCTCAATCCCGCGGTCGGCCGGCCTCTGACCTCTGAAAGTCAAGGGCGCATAGCTGGTGGGGGTCGACAGCGAGTTGCGCAGCAGCCGCCCGCATATCAATGATTAAGGGCGGCTAGCGAGCACTGCCCGAGCGGGAGTGCCCCCCCAGCTATGCGCCCCAGAACTGCTGAAACCGCGGTCGGCTGCCCCAGAACTTCGGGGGATCCGTAGCGGCCTTAGTTACACTGAGATCGTTCTAAAGTGTTTTGAGGAAGCTGAGGATGCGGGAGAAGACTTCGTCCTTCGCTGGGCCGCGGGTTA
>CBDVBX010000246.1:0-5119 GCA_965372335.1 uncultured bacterium
TACAGAGAGCGAGCGGGCGATTCGGGACACCTTTCGGCGGTTCACCGAAGAAAAAGTCAAGCCGCGGGCGGAGGCCATCGACCAGGCCAAAGAGTTCCCGCGCGAGCTCTTCCAGCAAGTCGGCGCGCTCGGACTGTTCGGCATGCGCTATCCCGCCAAATGGGGCGGCACCGATACCGGCACCCAGTCTTACCTCCTTGCCATCGAAGAACTCGCCCAAGGATCATTGTCGTTGGCGGCGTGTTGTACCATGCAATCTCTGATGGGGACCTACTTCATCTTCCGGTCTGGCGACGATGACATTTGCAGGCGGTTTCTCGTACCGGCGATCAAGGGCGAAAAAGTCGGGACCATTTGCATCACCGAACCCGACGCCGGTAGCGACCTCGATGCCATCTCCACGCGGGCCGTGGAAGACAGAGATGGGTGGGTGCTAAACGGCGCCAAAACGTGGATCACGTCGGCGCCGGCAGCCGATTTCTTCACCGTCTTTGCCGTAACGAAAATGGGCGAGCGGCCGAGAGACAAAGAGCTGAGCGTGTTCCTGGTGGAGAAGGGGACAGAAGGACTCACCGTCGGAAAAACAATCGAGAAGATGGGACTGTGGGGATCGGTCACATCCGAAGTAACGTTTGACGATTGCCACATTCCCGCTGGCAACCTGCTCGGCGAATGCGGAAAAGGCCGAGCGTACCTGCGCGAGATCCTTGCCAGGATCCGTCTCACCACCGCGGCGCTCGCGCTGGGCGTGGGGGAGGTGGCCGTCGCGGACGCCATTCAGTACGCGGGCGAACGCGTGCAGTTCGGCAAGCCCATCGCCAAGAACCAGGCGATCAAGGTCCAGTTGGCCGATCGGGCCACCGAGCTGGAAGCCGCTCGGCATTTGACGGCACACGCCGCGTGGCGAGAGGACCAGGGGCTTCCCAATATGAAAGAGGCGTCGATGGCCAAGCTGTTTGCCAGCGAATCGGCGCTGAGTGCGTGCGACACCGCCGCGCGCGTACTGGGGGCATACGGATTCGCCATGGAGTATCCCGTGCAGCGCTACCTTCGCGACGTTCGGTTTACACTGATCGGCGGCGGAACATCCGAGATACTAAAACTCATCATTGCCAAAGAAATCGGGCTGTGAGCCTTCGATCATGAGCCATTCACAATCGAGGAACCGTCCAATCAGGGTGCTCATAGCCAAACCCGGCCTCGACGGCCACGACCAAGGGGCGAAGACCATCGTGTGGGCGCTGATGGAGGCGGGTATGGAAGTGCTGTACACGGGGCTCAGACAGTCTCCGGAGAATATCGTCCGCGCGGCTCGCGACGAAGACGTTGACGTGATCGGGCTTTCCATACTTTCCGGCGCACACATCCCGATATGCGAAAAAATCTCCGAGCTCAGACGGTCATACGGCATCGAAGACAAGTTATTACTGGTGGGCGGCAATATTCCAGCACGAGATCATGATGTATTGAAAACAATCGGCGTGGACGGCGTGTTTCCCACCGGTAGCCGCTTCGAAGACGTCGTCGCAGCGATTCGGAAGAAAGCAACCTGACCGCATGAGCAGCGAAAACAAAAAACCAGGCGTCCGCACCGGTGTCAAACCCGTCGTTCTCGAATCCGGAATCGAAGCCAAACCGGTGTACGGGCCCGAAGACGTCGAGGCCAGCGGCGGATTCGACCGCGTGGGGAAGCCGGGCGAGTACCCTTTCACCCGCGGCATCCACCCTCTCATGTACCGCAAGCGTCCGTGGACGATGCGCCAGTATTCTGGATTCGGGACAGCGGCCGACACGAACCAGCGCTTCAAGTATTTGATCTCGCAGGGGAACACCGGACTCAACGTGGCTTTCGATCTTCCCACACAGATCGGCCTCGACTCCGACGACCCTATGGCCGAGGGCGAGGTGGGACGCGTGGGGATGGCGGTTGACTCGTTGGCCGACTTCGAGGAGGCGTTCGACGGAATCGATCTGGATGAGATCACCGTCTCGCTCACCATTAACGGCTCGGCGATCACCATCATGTCGATGTACTTCGCGCTGGCCAAAAAACGGGGCTACGACCTCGAGAATCTACGCGGCACCGCCCAAAACGATATCCTCAAGGAGTACATAGGGCGGGGCACGTGGATATTTCCCGTCGGGCCATCGGTCAGGCTCATCGGGGACACCATCGTCTTCTGCGCGGAAAACCTCCCCAAGTACAGCCCGATATCGGTCTGTGGCTACCACATCCGCGAGTCTGGCGCCGACCCGGTTCAGGAGATCGCCTATGGTTTTGCTATCGCCACCGCGTACATCGATCACGTCCTCGAACGCGGATTGGACATCGACCAATTCGCTCCGCGGTTTTCGTTCAACTTCGACATACACGGCAACTTTTTCGAGCAGATCGCCAAGTTTCGCGCGGCCAGGCGTCTGTGGGCACAGATCGTACGCGAGCGTTACCGGGCCAAGGATCCGAAGTCGATGTTGCTGCGCATGATTGCGGGCGGAGGTGGCGGCGGCCTCACCATCGAGCAGCCGGAGAACAACATCGTCAGGGGCGCGTACTACGCATTGATCAGCGCGCTGTCGGGGACACAGACGATGGCGCTGTGCTCGTACGACGAGGCGTACACCATACCCACGGAGAAGGCGGCGCGGATATCGCTGCGGACGATGCAGATTCTGCAGGATGAGATGGGGCTGTGCGACACGGTCGATCCGTTAGCGGGGTCTTATTATGTCGAGACCTTGACCAACCAAATCGAAAAGCAAATCGTGGACAAGATGGAAGCCATCGATGCCACGGGGGGGATCGTGGAATCGATAGAAGAGGGCATCGTCCAGTCCGAAGTATCCAGGAACGCGTACGTGAGGGAAAAAGGCATACAAGAGGGAACCATCAAGAAGGTTGGTGTGAACTGCCACCGGATCGACGAGGATGAGCGCTCTGTGGAACTCCACCCTTACAAGCGGGAAGAAGCCGAAAACCAAATCGCCCGGCTCGACTCTGTACGCTCGCGGCGCGACGGCGGTGCCGTCGGTAAATCGCTGGAAGAGGTCAAGCGGGTGGCGGCGAGTGGAGATAACCTGGTGCCGCCGATTATCGAGGCGGTCAAGGCAATGGCGACGGTCGGTGAGATCACCTCGGCGCTGAAAGAGGTTTTTGGCACTTTCGAAGAACCGATTCGCTTTTGAGCGGTTTGACAGTATTCGGGAGCTAAACGCGACACAAGTGACGGTGGGTTTAAGGCCCGCCGTTTTTATGGTATAATACCGGGGTAATCAAAACAAACAATCAATGGAGGTGCATCATGGGACGAGGGAAGTTGGTGTGCCTGTTCGTAGTAACTGCTATCTGTTGTACCCTTTCTGTGGAACCCGCTCGATCGCAGGGGGGTCTGATCGCTCCATCTGCCAGCGAATCTTGGATAGACTGTGAAATCTTCGACGTAGCCCCAGGTTTGCTGTACGTGTATATCCTGCATCAGTGGAGTGAGCCCTCGATGGGTGTACGCTTCAGGGTCGAGGTTCCGCCAACGTTGACGTATCTTGGAGAGGAATCCCAATACGTCAAATTGGGTGACGCGCTGAACGGCGTGACGGTGTGTTATGAGTCGTGCGTTTCGAGCAGCGAAGCCCCTATCGTTGCTCTGAGGCTCATGCTTTTTGGCTCAGGCATCACTCCCCCGTGCACATATATGTCTGTCGAACCGCATTCAGAGGATCCTGCTCTTCAGTCGCTGGACTGCGACGGAAACCTCCTATGGCCCAACGACGGCATTGCCATCGTAAATCCGGACATCTCGTGCTCCTGCTATGCCGCCAATGCCGGTTGGGGCGATCAAGACAAGCCGGGCGACGGAAGTGCCGCGTCGACGGCGCACTTCTGCACGTGGGTGCCGGTCGAACAGAATACGTGGGGTGCAATCAAGTCGTTGTACCGGTAACGGCAAAAGCGAACTTGAATCGCGGCGTCATGGCGGGTTAACCTGCGGCATGCGCACTGTCGTTCTCTTGTCGCTGCTCACTTTTGCTTTTCCCGCGCCCCCCGTGTACGGTTCCGCAGAATGGATTTTCGGCGTTTACCTGGACGTCGGTTACCTGAAGAGCGACAACGAGCCCGAAAACCGCACCTGGCGGAGCAAAAGCACGACGTTCAAGCTAGACCGTATCGAAGCCAACATGGTGACGGGGTACGTGCGCAAGCCAGCGACCGACGCGTCGAGGTGGGGCCTCGAGTTCGGCTTGCAAACGGGTGTCGACACCGACGGTCTGGTCACCGCCTCGCCGCCTCCGTCTTACGCACCGTTGAGCAACGCGGACGAGTGGACGACGCTTGCGCCCACCACGCTTAGCTACCTCTTTCCAGCCGGCCACGGCCTGCTGGTGACCGGCGGGCTGTTGAGCGCGTACATCGGATACGAATCTTACCACGCCCGGGACAATCCGAATTACACGCGAGGTTATCTGACGGACAACGTGCCCTATTTCCTGTGGGGTTTTCAAGCCTCGTATCCTTTTACCGACGAGCTGACCGCCGACCTCATCGTGAGCACGGGATACAACTACCTCACCGACCCCAACAACGCCCCCAGTTGGGGCGCTCAAGTGACGTGGCAGCCGCTCGGCAGTCTTACCTTCCAACAGAATCTGTACTACGGACCGGATCAGTCCGATACGGCACTCGAATACTGGCGCTTTCTTTCCGACACCCATGTCGAGTGGCAGTCGGGGATGTTATTACTGGCGGCGGCGTGTGATTTCGGCAGCGAGCGGCAGGCGTGGCTGCCAGGAACACCGTACTACCAGTGGATGTCGGGTGCCGTGTGGGGGCGGCTGAATATCAGCGAATCGTGGCGCTTCGCCGTGCGGCCGGAGATCTACTGGGACCCCGACGGGCTCATGACGGGTGCACATCAGACGCTCCGGGCCGTCACCACCACGGTGGAGTATCACACGAGAGTTCTGATCGACAACTCTATGTTGGTTCGGGTCGAGTATCGCTACGATCGCTCCACCGGCGACGAAGGCGGTTTTTATGCGGGGGCGGACAATCACCTGGCGCCCGACCAGAACCTGCTGATCGTAGCGCTCATGTGGACGTTCGACTGGCAGAGAGCCGCGCAGTAAC
>CBDVBX010000247.1:0-5107 GCA_965372335.1 uncultured bacterium
ATGTGCGCGCGCGAGAGGATCCGGCACGGCGTGCCGAGAGACGACAGCAGCGCCAAGAGAAGCAGAAATCACCGAAGAAAAGCGCGCCGAAGCCTAGGAAGGGCGCTCGGAAACCGCCGAAGGCAGCAGGGACAAGGCATATACCGGTCAAAGAACAGAACACGGTGTGGGTGAGGGACAAGGGACAATGCGTGTATGTGGGACCGGGCGGCCGGCGGTGTAACGCGACACACAATCTACAGCTCGATCACTATCCCATTCCGTATGCCAGAGGCGGGCCAAATACCGCGAACAACCTGAGGTTATTGTGCGCGAAACATAATCGATTCACCGCAGAAACTACCTATGGCCAGAAACATATGGAGAAGTATTACCATCGCGAATAAAACGTGCGAGGCTCCGGTGCGCGCATTGTTGTGGTGAGCGCATGTTCGAATGCGCGTTATGTCAAAATGCGCGCTTTGATAACGTGCGCGGAAGGATGAGAGACGTAGGAGAAAACGTGAGCCTTCGGGACGTCAAAAAGGATCTTCGCAAACATGCCAACAAAAAGAATGCGGAGATCGCCCAACGGTTTTTCAAGACGGGACCGGGAGAATACGCCGAGTGCGATATTTTCATCGGCGTGCGCGTCCCACAGGTGCGCTTAGTGGCGCGCAAATACCGTGATCTCAAAATCCCCGTTTTACGGAAATTACTGCGATCGAAATATCATGAAGAGCGGCTGGCGGCGCTGATCATGATGGTCGACCGGTTTGCTCGTGAAGAAAAGGAGGTACGAAAAGAACTCTACGAGTTATACTTGGCCAACACACGTTTTATCAATAATTGGGATCTGGTGGACACATTAAGGGTCACCATGACTGCACGAATATTGATCTCGATGCTGGCGGCGGCCGTAATCTCTGTGCTGACAAATCCGGCTGAAGGGTGTTCGACGTTTTGTTTGGCCGGCGCCGGCCCGGTATTTGGAAAGAACTACGACTGGGATGTGGCCGACGGCCTGGTCATGGTCAACAAACGCGGCGTAGCGAAGACGGCAATGACGAGCGATAATCCCGCGAAATGGACATCGAAATACGGCAGCGTCACATTCAATCAATACGGCCGGGAAATGCCCTGCGGCGGAATCAACGAAGCGGGTTTGGTGATCGAGCTAATGTGGCTCGACGAGACGCTGTACCCGCCGGCGGATTCGAGGCAATCGCTCTACAACCTGCAGTGGATACAGTACCACCTCGACGTCTCGTCATCGGTAGACGACGTGATTGCGGGAGATGCGGATATCAGAATCGCGCCAGGCCGGGAAGCGCGCGTCCACTTTCTGGTCGCCGACCGGACGGGCCGTTGTGCGACGATCGAGTATCTGGGCGGCAAAATGGTGGTGCACACGGGGGAGACGATGCCGGTGATGGCACTGACCAACCACACATACGAACAGTCGGTGGCATTTCTCAAGCTGCACGAGGGATTCGGCGGAGCGGTGCCACCGGGAGACTCGAACCGCTCACTGGACCGCTTCGTCAGAGCGGCGAGCGCTGTGGCAGCGTTCGATGCCAACGCCCCGGAGGACGTAATATCCTATGCGTTCGATGTCCTAGCCTCGGTCGCCCAGGGGCCGTCGACACAGTGGAGCATTGCATACGACCTAGGCGCGATGCGCGTATACTTCCGCACGGCAACTCGTCCGAGCGTTCGATTTTTCGACGTCGGAAACTTCGATTACTCATGTCAAACACCGGTGCGCATACTCGATCTGGCCGCCGATGTCAAAGGCGACGTGTCCGGAAGCTTCGTGTCGTACTCGTTCGATGCCAACAAGAAATTGATCGATAGCGCCTTCGGGCAGACATCGTTTCTGAAAGACGTGACGGCGGGAAGCCGCAACGCGTTGGCGCGCTACCCGGCGATCACGCGGTGTGTACACTGATCTCATTATATCAATACGCGCAATGCCAAAAGATATCTCGACCAGCTCAAATAAACTAACCATCGCAATCGCTGTTGTGTTCGCGATTTCCTTGGTATTGGCCTACCTCAACCGCTTCATGCATGACGACGCATTCATTTCGTTCCGGTACGCCCTCAACCTGGCAACGGGCGAGGGACTGGTGTGGAATCCGGGCGACTATGTGGAGGGCTACACGAATTTCCTGTGGACACTCCTAATGAGCGCCGCCATACGATTTGGCCTCGACCCGGTGCCGGTATCCCAGGCGTTAGGGCTATTGTCTTTACTGGGGACGCTGGTGTTCGCTTACCGGTTAGTGGTATTCATCACCCGTTCCGATTTGGCAGCAGTCCTCGTTGTGTTACTGCTGGGCACCAACTTCACTTTCAGTTCTTACGCGACCGG
This sequence comes from uncultured bacterium, assembly GCA_965372335.1. Taxonomy (GTDB): domain Bacteria; phylum Krumholzibacteriota; class Krumholzibacteriia; order WVZY01; family JAKEHA01; genus CBDVBX01. The sequence goes on from CBDVBX010000247.1 coordinate 2,357, forward strand.
CGGGTTGGAAACGCAGTTTCAAACGTTTCTTATAGTAACTACGGTCTATTACTCGTTGAAAATCGGAACAGACCAGCGGTGGGCCGCGCGGCGACTCATCGCCTTGTCGTTGCTGTACGCCGCTGCCCTGCTTACCCGTCTGGACTCGGCGGCAGCACTCGTGCCGCCATTTTTGTGGGTGAGCTGGCGGTTGCTAAGGTCGGCCGCGTCAAACGCACTGCCGCTGTCCAAGGTGATCGCTTGGCTGCTCCCCGTTGTGATCGTTGTCGGGGCTTGGCTCAACTGGAAATTTCTCTACTACGGCGATTTGCTCCCCAATAGTTTCTATTCCAAGGCGACCGCTTCGGTGACGTCGGCATCGCGCGGCCTTGTTTATATTGGATATTTCTTTCTGTCGTATGTGCTGTTTCCGTTCGTATTGATCGCACCGATTCGGGCAAAGAAAATATCATTCCCGCCCAGCATGAGGCTTCTGGCGGCCATACTGGTGACATGGAGCGTTTATGTGATTGGTGTTGGCGGGGATTTCATGGAATTCCGTTTTCTGGTACCCGTCATGCCGTTCGGAATGATGTTCTTGGTCTGCCTCATCATGTCGTTTCGCAGACAAGCTGTAGGCATCGCTCTGGTCGCACTCGTGATAGCCGGTTCCATATGGCATGCCGCGACGTTTCGAGCGGCCCACGGCATCGCATCGATCAACAAACTCCAGGGTCACCTCGACAATCCGGATGAAGACTGGATCGGAATTGGAAAAACGCTGGGTCGCCTGTTCGACGGTGAGACAGTGACGATTGCCACCACGGCGGCAGGCGCCATTCCATATTATTCGGGTCTACGAACGATCGACCAGATGGGAATTAATGACAAGTTTGTCGCGAGGCGCGGAGTACTGTGGGCGACTCGTCCCGGTCATCAGCGCCTGGCCCCGCACGCGTACTTGAGGGGGGTCGGTGTCAATTTGGTCATCGGACACCCGCGCGTGTCCCCGATCGCCAGGCCATTCCAGCAAATTACCACGGTCGACGCGTTGGAAGAGGCATTTCATGTCTTGAAGATTGAACCGGACAAAATTCCGCCGGGCGCGGGATTCATCGATATACCTGTAAACCAGTGGTACAAAGTCACGGTGTTTTATCTGACACCGAGCGAAGCGGTCGATCGCGTTGTCGAGCACAATAATTTGCGCGTCTATCGCCTCGAACTCGCGCGTTAACGTAATCAAGCGTATATCACTTGCCGCAGTAAGCCGTTTTTCCCCTCCCATAATTGTTACGATGTAAGGATTCCATTTCTTCACCGACACACGATCAGACTGCCGAATCGAACGACCCGAAATTGACCCTGCGGGTCGAAAATGTGGCGGGACTCAGCCGGCGGGCCGGGTGCGTTAGTCTCCCTCCCCACTCTGCTCGTCGGTTGGTCCTCCCTGCGAATCGGCCGCCGAAATACACAACGCGACAAACGCTACTAAATTTGTCGCCGGAGCGTTCAAGCCGGAAAGGCGCGCTAGGAAGCCTGTGCCGGTAACGACGGGGCTGGTCAAAGGGGGCGTTCCGGCGGCAAGTTCAATTGACTTCGGCAACGATGCCGCTTCACAGACTTCACAAAGATTGCGCCGGCGGTGTAAAAGGAAGTTGGGTAACCGAGTGACCGCTTCTGGTGTGCTGCCGGCGCAGTCACCTCCCCCTACAAATCAGGCCCTTCCCTCGAACCATGTAATCTGCGATGATTCGGCCAATGGACTGGCTGATCGAAACACCCATCGCCCACAGAGGCCTTCACGACGCCAACGCCGGTGTGCCCGAGAACTCGCTGGCCGCGTTCGAAACGGCGCGCGACGCGGAGTACCCAATCGAGCTGGACGTGCGTCCGCTGCGCGACGGGGAAGTGGCCGGGTTCCACGACGAAGACCTCGGACGCCTGACCGGACGGGCAACGCAATTAGAGAACCAGGACTCGACGTCGATCAAGTCCTTTCAGCTTGCCGGAACTGACCAGACCGTTCCGCTTCTAACAGAGGTGTTCGACGTAATCGGCGACAAGGTGCCGCTTCTCATCGAGCTCAAAAACTTCGGCATACCCGGCCGACTGGAATCCGCGGTACGCGCCGCTCTACAATCGTACAACGGGCGCTTCGCCGTCCAGTCGTTTAACCCGTTCTCGATGGGGTGGTTCAAGGCACGAGCTCCCAACATCATCCGTGGTCACCTCTCCGGTGGATTCCGCGACTCGCCCCTGGAAGACGACCTCCTGGAGATGCTCAGGCGCCTCGAATTGATCGATGTCAGCGCGCCCGCGTTTGTCGGCTACGATGTTCGGTATTTGCCGTTTGACCCGGTAACGGAGCTGCGAGAGCGCGGAATGCCGGTGTTGGGGTGGACGGTCCGCTCGGAAAACGACCGGCGACATGCGCGGGAGTGTTGCGACAATTTTATCTTCGAGTACATCGATCCCCGCAAACAGCGTTTTCGACTAGGCGAATCGGATGATTCGAAACACGCGTGATTTAGCAGACGGCGTCTTCGACCTGGTGGTCGTCGGCGGCGGGATCTACGGCGCATGGACCGCTTACACCGCTGCGCTTTCCGGACTCAAAACGGCTTTGATTGAAAAGGACGATTGGGCCAGCGGCACCTCTTCCACTTCCTCAAAATTGATCCACGGGGGATTGCGCTACCTCGAACACAGCCGCTGGGCATTGGTGCGCAAGTCGCTGGACGAGCGCAAGCGACTGTACCGCCTTGCGCC
>CBDVBX010000248.1:0-5099 GCA_965372335.1 uncultured bacterium
CGCGACGGCGCAGGCCGGATGTGCCTAAATTTGTTCTTCGGCGGGAGGCTCCGATTCGGGGCCTCCTGTTTTTAGTTTATAGAGGAAGAAGATGAGTAAGACGACGGAGACCACAAAAACGCGCACATCTTTCAGGTAGAACGGAAGGTCGGCACTCTCGACGGCACCGGAAAAGGTAAGCTGTAACAACGCGACCACGTTGAATAACGAGTGCGAAATGATGGTGTGGGCGAGGTTCCCGGTGGCGTAGAAGATGAACGACAAAAAGATCCCGAAAAAGCTTATGCTGATCAAAAGATGCGGGTTCAGGTGGAACGCGCCGAAAACCAGTCCCGTCAGCAAGAATCCCAACACGGGTCCCATGTTTCGCGAGAATATCTGCTGGATCATTCCGCGAAATACCAACTCCTCGGCGATCGGGACCATGACACATAACCCCACGAAGATGATCGCGAAATTCCAACCGTCCGCGGGACGAAGGTCTCTGAGGCTTTCGATGTACTCTTGCGGTACCGGGCTGAATTGTTGGTTGATAAGGTAGATCTGGTCGACGATAACCACGGTGGCCAGTGTGGCCAGCAGTACGTACACCACCTGCGGCGCCCGCGGGGCGGACAGGCGGACCTGTCTGGCGAACCCCGGCCCGACCCGACGCAATAACAGGAATACGGGCAGGATGACGGCCACCAGCGACGAAACGCCGATCCCGAGCCGGTAATGTCCCATGTAGAGAAATAACTGTTGCAGGTACATGCTGCTCAGCATGCAGCTGCCGCAGAAGAACAACAGAAAATAATTGTTCACGACGGTGAACACGTCGGCGGTTCTCAGTTCTGTATTGCTTTCGGGTCTTTCTTCCATTAAACTGATCTTCTTTCCGGGGCTCCACCCGCCCAATCGGTGGCCGCGGCAGGATGCCCGTCGTATCGTCGAGTATACAGCAAGATCGGCTATCCTCCAACTTCGTTACACATCATGATCAAAGTCGTCGTTTTCGATTTGGACAATACGCTTACGGATTTTATGCGGATGAAGGAGAGCGCGGTGGACGCCGCCGTCGGGGCGATGGTGGACGCGGGACTCCGCTTTCCGCCGGAGCAAATCAAGGATAAAATCTATGAAGTGTACGAGCGGGAAGGGATCGAGTTTCAACAGGTCTTTGACGAGGCGTTGAAGGAGCTGCTCGGAGATACGGATTTCAAAATCCTGGCCGCCGGAATTGTGGGCTACCGCCGTGCCAAAGAAGCGTCTCTGGTTCTCTACCCGCACGTAAGGGTCACGTTGATCGAGTTGATGAAACGGGGAATTCGTCTGGCCGTGGTTTCGGATGCGCCGCGTAAAGAAGCATGGCTGAGGCTGTGCTATCTCCAGCTCCACCATATGTTCGACTTTGTCTCTACATTCGAGGACGTGGGCGAACGCAAGCCAAGCCCAGTGCCGTTTCAACGGGCGCTGGAGTTTTTCGATGTCGCGCCGAGCGAAGCAATCATGGTCGGCGACTGGCCGGAACGGGATATTACGGGAGCGTCGAAGATCGGCATGAGGACGGTATTCGCGCGTTATGGCAACACCTTTGGTAGTGTCGATAGCGGCGCGCACCACGACATCAACGACATTTACGAGTTAGTCGACGTGGTCGATCAACTAAACGGAAAAAACTAGATGTACGTACTTACCAACGATCAGATGCAACAAGTCGATGCCGAGACGATCGACACCATATGTCCGGGGCTGGAGTTGATGGAGCGCGCCGGAAGGAATGTCGCCACTTTTATCCGACACAAGTTCGAACCCGAAGCCAAGAAGGCGGTGATTTTCGTTGGATCCGGCAACAACGGTGGTGATGGACTGGTGATCGCTCGCTACCTGTGCGAGGCCGGCTGGAAATGTTCCGTCCACATGTTAAAGCCCCCGGAGAAATTCACACGCGATGCCGCCAAGAACTACCAGCGATTCGCGGGGATCCTCGAGGTAAATAGCCGGGCGGTGGAGATAGACGCCAATCGGCCCGATTGGCCGGAACGAGCCGCCGAAGACGCCGCCGACGCTGACGTCATCGTGGACGCCGTTTTCGGTACGGGTATTTCCGGTCCCCCCCGCGGCAAAGCGCTCGAGGTGATCGATTTCGCCAACCGCTTGCGAGCGCCGTTGGTCGCAGTCGACATCCCGTCGGGTGTCAACGGCACCACCGGCGAGGCGCCCGGCGAGGCGATCGTGGCCGATTACACCGTGACCATTGGTGCACCCAAGATGGGACTACTTTTCCATCCCGGCAAGTCGTACGCCGGCGAAGTCACCGTAGTGGACATCGGTTTTCCCGAAGAGATCATCGAGAAGCACGCGTCCGACGTACATCTACTCGATCGAATCGAGGCGGCGTATCGCTTGCCCTTTCGCGCTCCCGACGCGCACAAATTCAGCGCAGGCACCTTGTTGCTGATCGCGGGCAGCAACCAGTACCGCGGCGCCGCCGTTTTGGCGGGCGAAGCAGCGATGCGAATGGGATGTGGTATGGTCTACCTCGGCGTAGTGTCGTCGATCCGGCCACAGATCGACATCGGCCTTCGGGAAGCAATCACGTTTGCGTTGCCGGAAACACCTCAGGGTACAGTGGCCGCAGGAGCGGCGTCGGCGATCGAAGAATACCTGGAGCGGGCGGACGCGGTGGCGATTGGACCTGGTATGGGCCGCGACGAGGAAACAGACAAGTTTATCCGAGAGTTTGTAGCCCACTGCGAAAAGCCGATTGTGATCGACGCCGACGGGATCACGGCGTTTGCCGGCCAAAGCGAACTGCTCGCCAGTGCCGGATCGCAGGTGGTGGTCACACCGCACTCGGGAGAGCTCAAACGGCTTCTGGGCGTCGAAATCCCCCTCACGCCGCCCGAGCGCGCCGAAACAACGGCGAAGCTGGCGGAGCAACTCGGCCTGACCCTGGTTCACAAGGGTGCGCCGTCTCTAGTCGCCGCCCCCGGAGAGGGGCTTTGGATCAACACCAGCGGGAACTCGGCACTGGCAACGGGCGGCACCGGCGATGTGCTGACCGGTTTGGTGGGCAGCCTGCTCGCGCAGGGCGCTGACGCCATGGATGCAGCCTGCGCGGCCTGTTTTTTGCACGGAAGGGCGGGGGAATTCGCTGCGGAGGATCACGGAGTACGAGGGGTCATCGCGAGCGACCTTCTTTTGTACCTCGGCGGCGCCGTCCTCGAATTGGAGGCAATCGCCGGAGGTTGATGCTCGATTTCCCCTACTGGAATCGTCAAAGCCGATTGACACCCCGGGTTGAATTTTATAGATATATGATTTCTGGAGCCCCATTGCGGCCCCTAGGTACCGCGATTAATGTCCCATAGCCCAAAGGATGGTTTTTCCATGGACAAGCGAAACCCAACCGAAGTGATCAAGTTTGCCAAGGAAAGTGGCGCCTTGATTCTTGACTTGAAATTCCTGGATTTTCCAGGTACGTGGCAGCATTTCGCGGTGCCGATCGACGCGCTCACGGAAGAATCGTTCGAAGAAGGATTCGGATTCGACGGATCCAGCATCCGCGGATGGAAGAGTATCAACGAAAGCGACATGATCGTCGTTCCGGACGCGAATACTGCTTTCATGGATCCGTTCACACAGGAGCCAACGCTCAACTTGGTTGGCAACATTTTTGATCCCATCACGAAAGAGCGCTACACACGCGACCCGAGGGCGGTCGCCATCAAGGCTGAAAACTACCTCCGCAGCACCGGTATCGCCGACACGGCTTTTTTTGGTCCTGAAGCAGAGTTCTTTATCTTCGAAGACGTTCGTTTCGATCAGAGGGAGAACACCGGTTATTACTATCTCGACTCGCAGGAAGGATCGTGGAACACCGGCCGCGAAGAATCTCCGAACTTGGCTTACAAACCTCGCTACAAGGAAGGGTACTTTCCGGTCCCGCCAACGGATTCGCACCACGACATCCGTACGGAGATGTTGTTGGTCATGAAGGATCTGGGGCTCGAACCGGAAACGCAGCACCACGAGGTGGCCACCGCGGGCCAGGGCGAGATCGACCTGAAGTTCGACACGTTGGTCAACATGGGAGACAAGCTTCTGATTTATAAATACGTCGTTCGGAATGTTGCCAGAAGGCACAACAAAACGGTGACGTTTATGCCAAAGCCGTTATTCAACGACAATGGTTCGGGGATGCACGTGCATCAAAGTCTGTGGAAGGGAGACAAACCGTTGTTTGCGGGCAACGGGTACGCGGGCCTAAGCGACGCGGCGCTCCACTATATCGGCGGCATTCTCAAGCACGCTCCGGGGCTTCTGGCGTTTTCGAATCCGACGACGAACTCGTACAAAAGGCTGGTGCCAGGGTTCGAAGCGCCGGTCAATTTGGCGTACTCGCAGCGCAACCGCAGCGCCGCCGTCCGTATCCCGATGTACTCACAGTCGCCGAAAGCGAAACGGATCGAATTTCGATGCCCGGATCCGACGTGCAATCCGTATCTGACGTTTGCAGCGCTGATGATGGCGGGCCTCGACGGAATCGAGAACAAAATTCATCCGGGGGAACCGCTGGACAAGAACATCTATGATTTGCCGCCGGAAGAGTTGGAAGAAATCCGCAAGACGCCGGTATCTCTGGATGCGGCGTTGGAGGCGTTGGAAGAGGACCACGATTATCTGTTGAAGGGGGATGTCTTCACGGAAGATGTGATCCGAACGTGGATAGACTATAAGCGGGAACGTGAAATAGCAGAGCTGGCACAGCGCCCGCACCCGTACGAGTTCTACCTCTACTACGACGCGTAGGCCTGTGCTTTTCGGTGGTAGTCGGCCGACCATCGCGGATCTTGGTAGGTCCGGGGCCGACCGCAGGTCTTCCGTGGTTCTGGGGCGGGCCACCTTGGGCTTCGAGGTGTGGGGCCGGCCGTCGTGGGTTTCACCGGCACGACTCCCTTCGGGACTCCTATGGTTTGGGGCCGCCCGACCGCGGGTTTCGCGGCACGGCTCGCTGACCACGTCCTTAGATGTAGCATCTCCGAACCTGTCGCTCGCCTCCGTAGTCGGCTCGCCCACTGGACCCTCGATTATGCTCGCCGACTAAGGGCCTTCCC
>CBDVBX010000249.1:0-5099 GCA_965372335.1 uncultured bacterium
CGGAATTTGAACTCGCTTCACATGTTATCGCAACGACTTATCGGCGGCGACAGGAAAATGACGCCTAAGCTGTAACCTGTTTGAACTGCTAACTTGAATGACCTTTCCGGGTTGTGGGGGCACAAATAAAGTGGCGTCCCCAACGGGATTTGAACCCGTGTCCTCGGTAAACAATCTCTCTCCTACATACGAAAAGCCGTTCCACGTACTCGACGAACGGCCCGCGAAAAGTTGGATGGTGCGCCGCGTAGGAGTCGAACCTGGAACCTCCTGATTGAGAGTCAGGAGAATTTAGCTGTGGCCGGGCCAGCCAGCGAGGCGTGCCCAAAGCCACCAGGCAGCGTACGCTTTGAGGTTCGCATTTAACGGCTGGCTGTGCGCCGAACTGCAGTCGTACCACTCGCCCGCGTGAGCGTTCTGCCACGCCGTCGCCCAGTTCGCATCACGTGACCCATTATTGTCCGAGTCATAATCGCAGTTGTCGTTCGCCATTTTGTCGCAGTAGTAGTTGCTATCGGGATCCCACGATTCGATGTCGGCGAAGTCATACAGTATCTTGTTGTTCGTCCGGCAGTAATTCCGAATCTGTTCGTTGCGCGTGTGGAGGTTTCCCGCGTGGCCCGTTCCGTCCAGGTGGCCCGTCATATACACGAATTGCACAGCGGGATAATCCAGCTCGAGGCCGTCCATCAGACTCAGGTACGTGTCGATGTCCGAAGTGTTCGCCGAGCTCACCTGGCCGCACCACGACCAGATGACGACGTTCACTTCCGAGTGGGCGTCCAGGTAGGCGCGTGTCGCCCCCGCCCATGCCGTGCGGTCCGGATTGCCCAGGTCGGACGCTCCCGAGAACGGCGTATCGCGGAACTCGAGGCATCCGCCCGTTCCGGCGCCATCGAAACAATAGTCGCTGCCGGCAAAGCCGACGAGGCCATCCATGCCGCTGACCAGCTGACTTCCGTGTGACGTATGACCGTAGGCGATGACCAGATTGTCCTTTGCGGCCTGGACCCAATTCGAGGGCACCACGGAAATATCGCAACACGTGTGATCGATGATCAGTGCAAGATCGCCGTCGCCGTTACCATTGGGAACACGGGTGGCGTCGTCGCCCCCGCAAGCGAACGATCCCGCGAGGATCAATATAACAGCAATAATTACAATACGATATGGGGTCTTATACACGACCGGCCCTCCTTCGCTGACGCCAATTGGAGCACAGAAATTGCTTTTCGTGATGCAGGTTTCGTGACCAAATGCGACCAACAAGTCCACTATAAGGGGCGTCGATCGGAAACGGGAAGGTCGGCGGTCACGTCTACAGCAGCATTATCACCGTGCCGGCGATGGCAAGCAATACGTTGGCGAAGGCGTACGCCCCCACGTAACCAAGTGTGGGGACCGAGCTTTTGGCAACTTTGGTGACTTGGTTGAGCGCCGGTGTGCTGGTCATCGCCCCGGTGATGGCACCCAACAAAATCGCAGCGTTCATCTTGAATCCGTACCGGCCCACGACAAAGAGGACGATTACAGGACTCAGCGTGATGGCGATACCGCAAAGCCCGAGCGTCATTCCCACAGTTTTCACCGTCTCGACGATGCCAGCGCCGGCGCTCACGGCGATCCCCGACATGAAGAGCAGCAGCCCCAGTTCCATCAAGACGTTGCGGGCGGCGGACGGTAACCGGGCAATTGTCGGTTTTTTGGTGTTGAGAATGCCGAATCCCAATCCGGCCAGGAGCGAACCGCCGGCGGTTCCCAGTCCGATCTTGATTCCGCCGACGGTGACACTTAAGGTACCGATCACCACGCCGATAGCGATGCCAAATGCAAACGAAAGCAAGTCGGTTTGGTGGAGGTCACTTTCACTGCTTCCCATCGCTTCCTCCAGGGCGTCGAGCTTTGACCTCGGTCCGGTGACGGCGATAATGTCACCGACGCGGAGTTGAAGATCGGGACGCCTCGGCACACTGATCCCGGACCGTGAAACCTTCGTTGGTGTGCACTGGTACTTGCTGACGAACTGCATGTCGGCGAGCGTTTTGCCCGCGACGTCTTTGCGCGACACCATGATGTTGCGCGACTCGGTGGCCCGATCGAGGACGTCCAGATCGAAAACCTCTGGGCCGATATTTTCGAGAACGAATTCGTGGACTTCGCCCGTCCCCACCACGGAGATGATGTCGCCCAAGTCGTACTCAAACCCGTGATCCGGCGTAAACACCTCATTGCCCCGCTTGACCCTCTGGACCTCTCCCGGCAGGGTGTAAGGCCGGTCTGCCGCCTCTTCATTCAACAAAAGGTCCTTTTCGATTCGGTACGCTCGAATCGACGGATTTTCGGCGAGACGCATCGCCTTTTCGTAACTCATGCCGATGACGGCGCCGCCTTCGCTCTCGTACGCCTGCGCTTCAGCCGGCACGTCCAGGCGGAACAATTTCGGTACCACCGATATGAAGATAATGAGGCCGGCCAGGCCGAACACGTACGTGATCGCGTACGCAGAAGAGATGTTGCCGAGCACCTGTTCGGCGGGTACTCCCGCCGTCGATTTTAGCCCGGCGGCGACGGCATCCTGCGCTGCGACCAGCGTGGGCGTGCTGGTGAGGGCGCCGGCGAGGGCGCCCGCATTCATGCCGATCGGAAAACTAAAAAGCCCGGTCAATACCAACGCGACGGTTGTTGCCGTCAGCGCGGAAATCACGGCGAGCGCCACGTATTTGATGCCGTCTTTTTTGAATGCTCCGACGAATTGCGGACCCGCCTGGACGCCGACGCAGAAAATAAACAAGATAAACCCGAGGTTGAGCGTAGAGGCCGGTAACTCGAAGCCGTAGTGACCGAATGCAAGTCCCACAAACAGAACACCTGTCACGCCGCCGAGTTGGACACCACCGATTTTGATCTTACCGAAGAGGAGACCGAGACCGAGGATCAGGAACAGCGGTACGACCGGGTTTTGGCTTAAGAAATGGAGGATTTCTGCCACGACATACACTCCGCAGTCGACGAACTCGAGCACATTACACGTCTAAGGTCCTAAGCATACCGCAATAGACGGTGTTTTCAAACCCGTAGCGGCCGGGCTGCGCCGTTTAGTTGACAATCCTGCAAAATGCTGTTATAAAGACAGTTATCCCCATTGGATGTCAAAGGTGAAACGCTTCTACTTCATAATCGCTTGCGTTCTGGTCGTCGGGGCGGCGGCCGCCCCCGGCCAGGAGACCGCCTCATCGAACGCCGACACATCGGCAGTCGACACGGTGGTCGTGGATACCACCGCTGTGGTCGAAGACGTCCATCCCGAAGAACTCAAGGAGTCGAAGTTTGAGGCAAAGGTCTTAGGCGTCGTGCGGGTGAACGCGTTCTACGACCTCGAAGGTATGGAGTACAGCGAGGGGTTCCGACCCATCGACATACCCGTCGGTGCCGACGACACCGAGCGGTTCCAGGGACTTTACCTCGGCGCCCGCCAGTCGAGGCTCGGGGTGGAGTCGACAGCGTTGACGAGCCTCGGCCCCCTAAAAACTTACATCGAAGGCGACTTCGTGGGACCCCAAGGAACGTTTACGTTTCGTCTGCGGCACGCATACGGGCAATTGAAGTACTGGACGCTGGGCCAGACGTGGTCGACGGCCATGGATCTCGAAGCGTTGCCGTTAACCGTCGATTTCGAGGGACCCAACAGCGCCGTATTGCTTCGCCAGGGACTGGCGAGATTCCAGCGCCGGTTTGGCGAACCGTACATTTTTGGAATCGGAGTCGAAAATCCCAAGAGCGATTTTACCAATCCGTTCGATACCCTCGAAGTCGCGTCGCGCCAGTCCAACTTCGATGTCACTTCTCGTATCAAGTACCGGCGCGAGCGCGGACACGTCCAGCTGTCCGGCATATTTCGTGCGATCGGCTACACGGTCAACAGTGGCGACAAACAACACGCGTACGGCGGCGGTGTCGTGTTGAGCGCGCGTGGCCAAACACACCGCGACGGCAATATCCTCCTGCAGGCGATCGCCGGCAAGGGGATTTCGCGCTACATCAATGGATTGAGCGGCGCCGGTTTGGACGGCGTCATCACGCCCAGTGGTAAGCTCGAGTTATTCGATGCGTTTGGCTGGTATTTGGCCTACCAGTGGAACTGGTCGAATAGCGTTTTGTCCAGCGTTGTGGTGGGGAGCACGAATGTACGGAGCGACGTCGACGTGCCTCCCGATTTTTTCCGGCGGGGCGACTACGGAACCGTAGATACGTTTTGGGAAATCCTGCCGACGGTTTCCTTTGGTTTTGGCGTCACCGTCGGACGGCGAGTCAACAACGACGGTCAAAAGGGTAACGCCGAAAGGATCGGTTTCATCGGCAGATTCAGTTTTTGAATCGCCAAGCGGGGTGATTATGGCAGAACTCCTCACAGTACTCGCGACAATCGCGCTCTTAGACAGCACGTCGATGATCCCGACGGCGCTGGTCGCGTTGATCACATTGATGACCGGATCCCGTCCGCTGTTGTCGTCGATCGCGTTCTTGGCGGGGATATTCGTGACGTACTTCGCTTTCGGTGTTTTGATCTTTCTCGGCCTGGACAGCATTATCGACGTCTTCAACCAGTGGTTCGTGGAATTCATGGACCACCCGGACACCACCGATCTGTATATCCAGATTGCCATCGGCGCGTTGTTGTTGTTTCTGGCCATTCGAATGACGCGGACGGGAAAACCCGCCCGCAAAGAGCGCACGCCCCAATCGGTATCGCCATTCGGGGCGTTCACCTTCGGGGGAGGGCTCATCATCGTCGGAATGCCGGGAGCGGTTCCCTACTTCGCCGCCGTAGACCAGATTCTGCGGGCGGACCCGCCGGTAACGACGGGGATATTGTTGTTTCTGTATTACAACGCCGTTTTCATTCTCCCGTTGGCATTGATCGTGGTGACCCGGGCGATAATGGGCGAGCGCGGGGACGCGATCATGGCCAAGTTACAACAGTTTCTCGGCAAGTGGGGTGTTCGGATCGTAATAATCGCACTGTTTTTGTTGGGAACGGCGCTCCTCGCCGACGGTATCGGCTGGCTCTCGGGACGGAGCTTCATCCCCATCGAGTAAAT
>CBDVBX010000250.1:0-5074 GCA_965372335.1 uncultured bacterium
GTGTACTTGATCGTGATAGTGTCAACGTAACGCTGCTCGTGTGTACCGATGTCGTCGTCGCCCTGTTGGATGTAGAATCTAACCGTCTTTCCGGCGAACGCCGTGATATCGGCGGATCTGTTCACCCAGTTATACTCGCCTTCGATGCCCGTCAATTGCTCCCAATCCAGGAGCGTGTGCCAAGTCCCCCCGTCATCTGCCAGTCGGACCCTCAGACTCCCTGTTGCGCCGTCCCGATTGTGGGCGCAAGTACGGAAGCTGAATTTAGACGCTTTGGCTGGCAATGTGATGGACTTGTGTATCCACGAATTCGGCTCGCCATCGAGAGTCCCCTGGTCAGATCCGTCCAGTTTCACGATCCCGCTTTCGAAATCCAGCCACGTGACCGTACCCCACCCATTACCACCGGTCCCGGTACTCCACCCGTTTAAATCGCTCTCAAAATTCCATACCAGGTACCTGGCGGTCGGCGGTAGCGGGCCGGTCTCGTCTTCGGTACAGCAGGGAAACACAAACATGGCTGCCAGAAAGTACGGAAGCACCGCACGAAACCGTTGAAGAAACCGTTTGCGAATCGGCATTGCAGCTCCTCCCTGATGAGACTGGGTTCAAGATGTTCGGATGCGCAAATCAATTATACGAAAACACGAGGAAAAGAGAATCATTATTCCGAAAAGTACTACTGTGTGATAATTTTCTCATGCATATTAGGGGTTCTAGCAGGCGCAGATTGAGTACCGGATTTTCGGTGTCGGTTTTAGATTCAATCCCCTTATTTGAAAATGGATTACTCGATTTTGATATGCTCTTATGTATCTGTCTGGAAAACCAGAAATGGAGATATGAAAAGATCGCTCATCATCCTTGTGTTCATGCTAATGGCAACGTCTGCCGTTGCAGAAGAGACGGAAGATTCATTGGACACAATCAAGCCCTTAATGAATCGAAGACTCCAAACCGCCATCTCTGTATGGGAGGATTACATAGAGGCTTTGCAAGCGGGCGATAGAGAGAAGGCCAAGGGATATTGGAGCAAGGAGACCAGACGGAGGTATCGCGCATTTGACAGGCAACTGCCGGACTTTGAAAAAGCGGTTAATCTTGTAAGGAACGACCATCTGCAAATAGCGGAGGTAAACGACCACAAAGACCATATCGAATTGCGCGTTCGCTCTTCCAGGAAGACATACACCACGCTGGAACGAAAGATCGACTACTACAAATGTGACTCGGGGAAGGAAGTCGGCAAGTTATTTGGTATGGCACCGGCCACGGGGCTGCCATTTGTTTCAAGATCTGATATTCTTGGGTAAAACTCTCCTTACGCGTAGGAATAGACAACATGACACAGCCATCAATCAAACTTCCAGCACCCGACTTTGCGAGCATCATCGCTTCGGAGCTCGAGATCGCGCCCGGGTCCACCGGCGCGGTGATTGGCCTGCTCGATGAGGGGTGCACAGTGCCGTTTATCGCACGCTACCGCAAGGAAGCAACGGGCGGCGCGGAGGACGCGACAATTGCAAAGACCATGGAACGTCTTGAGTTCCATCGCGCGTTTCACGATCGCAAGCAGGTCGTCCTCGACAGCATCAACGAGCAGAACAAACTCACACCCGAGCTTCGTGCGGCCATCGTCACATCCACGACCCGAACCGAGCTGGAAGATCTGTACCTGCCGTATCGACCCAAACGCCGGACTCGGGCGACAATGGCAAAAGAAAAGGGTCTCGAACCTCTGGCAGATCGCATGTGGGCTCAGGATGACGTGTCAGGCGATCCGCTGATCCTCGCGGTCGACTTTGTTGACCCGGACAAAGGCGTTGAGTCCGCCGAGGATGCGCTTACCGGGGCGCGAGATATCGTCGCGGAACGGATTACAGAGAACGCCGAGTGGCGAGCGACAGTCCGGGATCTAACGTGGACGAAGGGGTTCATCGAGTCCCGTGCGGCACGAGGCAAGGCGCAAGAGAAGAGCAAATTCACAGACTACTACGATTTCAGCGAGCCTCTGATGCGTATCCCATCGCATCGGGTTCTCGCCATATTGAGAGGCGAGAAAGAGGGCTTCCTCACCTACCGCATCGGGCCAGACGCCGAGGTCGCGCGGTCCATGTTGGCCGATCGCGTCCTGGGAGGCCGCTCCTCTATCTGGGCCGATCAAATGCGCGAGGCGGCACAGGACGCTTACGATCGCCTGCTCGCGCCTCAGCTGCAGACCGAGATCCGGACGGAACTGAAACTAGAGGCGGACACCACCGCGATCGATGTCTTTGCGTCCAACCTCCGCGATTTGCTCATGGCGGCCCCGTTTGGAAGCAAGTCCGTCATGGCCATCGACCCGGGCTACCGAACAGGGTGCAAAGTCGTTGTGCTCGGGCCCACCGGACAACTACTCGATCATGGCGTGGTGTATCCCACGGCGCCGCGTGAGGACGTGGCGGGGACCGAGAAAGCTTTAGATGCGTGGTTCGAGAACTTCCCCGACATTGAAGGCGTCCCCGTTGGCAACGGCACCGGCGGCAGGGAAACGCTGGCGGTTGTGTCGCGCTACCTGAAAGCGTCGCGCCCCGGTGTCACTGCCCTCACCGTAAACGAGTCCGGGGCATCCGTGTACTCGGCCTCCGAGATCGCGCGCGAGGAACTCCCGGACCACGACGTGACCGTCCGCGGTGCGGTTTCGATAGGCCGCCGCCTGCAGGATCCGCTCTCCGAGCTGGTCAAGATCGATCCCAAGTCGATTGGGGTGGGGCAGTATCAGCATGACGTCGACCAGAAGCTCTTGAAGCAGAAGCTCGATGCCGTCGTTCGTTCCTGTGTGAACAACGTTGGCGTGGACGTTAACACGGCGTCGCCCGCATTGCTCTCATACGTGTCCGGTATCAGCAGAAAAATCGCCAAGAATATCGTTGCCTATCGGGATGCGTCGGGGCGCTTTCACAACCGTAAGGAATTCAAGAAGGTGTCGGGCCTCGGTGAGAAGACCTTCGAACAGGCAGCCGGTTTTCTTCGCGTGAAGGGCGACAACGCGCTCGATGACTCGGCGGTTCATCCGGAGCGATATGCGCTGGTCGAGAAGATCGCGTCCGACCTGGGCCGCAAGGTCGATCAACTCATCGGAGACAGCAAGTCGGTCCGCGCAATCGATATCAAGGCTTACGTCGATGATACGGTCGGACTCTACACTCTCGAGGATATCGTTCAAGAACTCGAGAAGCCCGGGCGTGACCCCCGTGATGATTTCGAGGCGGTGGAGTTTCTCGAGGGCGTCCAAGACATTGAGGACCTGAAGAAGGATATGGTGATGAACGGCGTCGTCACCAACGTGACGAACTTCGGCGCCTTCGTCGATATCGGCGTACATCAGGACGGCCTTGTGCATGTCAGCAAGATCGCCGATCGCTTTGTACGCGACCCAGCAGATGTCCTGCACGTCGGGCAGAACGTGCGCGTGCGGGTGATGGAGATCGACCTCGAACGCAGACGCATCAGCCTGAGCATACGTGACGCGAGCTGATCACAACGGTAACGCGCATGGACTTGGCCGGCGTCGATCTAATTCGACGGGGCGGATTAAACCGGGCTTTCATCCAGACGCCGAGTCGTTCAAAGAGCTGCGCAATATCCCCCGATCACTCCCGGCCGACTGCGTCGTTTTCGGCAGTTTTGATGACCAGTTTTTGGTTGGCGAAGCGCGGTCTCGACACCGACTCCTCGCAGACACCAATCTCCCGCTGTCCCGTTCTTTACCCGTGCTCACCCGAGACACCCCATCGTTGCCTGTCGTTTCGCATTGTTCACGTTGAACTTCAGCCTTCAGTGCTTAGGCATTGAACAGAATACTCTTACGGCACATTCGTTGCTGCATGGAAACGGGGGAGGTGAATGGTATGTCTGGGAAACCGCAACATAAGCTGCTGAGGAGGAAACTACGCATCGCCGGCTTTACGTTGGTCGAGCTGATGATCGTGGTGTCTGTTATTGGCCTCCTGGTCGCCATCGCGGTTCCCAATTACAACAACTACCGCCTCAACGCCAAAGTAGCCCGAACCGCCGCCGAAATGCGCGGCCTTTCGGCCGCATTCGTGGCGTACAAGGCCGGCACCGATTTGTACCCGCCGGACAGCCACCTCACCCTGCCGCCCGGCATGGAGGACTTCATCAACCCCGCCATATGGGCCAATGAAACGCCGCTGGGGGGGCATTACAATTGGGAAGGGCCCGACAACTACCCGTACGCCGGATTGTCGATCTTCCAACCCACCGCGCCGCCTCGCGCCATCATTACGCTGGACCATATGCTGGATAACGGAGACCTGAATACGGGAAGATTCCGGTGGGGCACTGACGGGCGGCCGACGCTGATCATCGAGGAATAATCACTGATGGCTCAAACGCTGTCCGTATCTGTGTTTGCCACCGAATCGCATCCTTTGTGTACGGGTCTCATGCGTGCAAACAGCCGAACGCGCAGTTATTTTTTAGCGCATACGGTGCAAGCACCCTACGCGCGCAATATTGTAGCGCGTAGGGCCCTAGGGCCGGACGCGAAGCTTGTTATAGCGCGGCCGACCCAAGCGGGTCGCGCCGGGGGCACCATGTTTTTCAATAAGTTAACCTCACGCCGATTTGCGCGTAAATCGCCACGACTGCCCACCTACTTAGAGCCCACAAGATCCTGACGGAATACAGAAAGACACGTTAGACAGGCCGCCTAGGGGATTGCGTCTCGACGTTTTGCGATTCAGGAGTTTCGAGACAGCAATATTTAGCTACAAAATTCACAACCTAGTATTTAGTTGATTACGAAATCATTTGATGTCCGCTTGCAACGTAATTCGACGCGTTTATATTAGGCAATTCGAATACGAGGCAGATAGGTCGGTGAGGCGGGTAAACTCCGCGGGCAGGTTGTGTCAATATGCAAAGACGAGCGTCTCAATCAATTGTGAGTATTCTGTTTCTCGTCGGCACTGGCGTCATCCTTGTTGGGTTACAGGAGAAGCCCCTGGGGTGGGTTGAACCGCCCCGGGTTTTCCGGAGGCTCCGTTACTTGAGTCCAACCACCTCAGCT
>CBDVBX010000251.1:0-5056 GCA_965372335.1 uncultured bacterium
TCGTTCCGACATTTACGTGTGGCTTCGTCCGTTCGAATTTCTGCTTCGCCATCTGAACCATTCCTCCTCTAATGGATTTCTGGAGCCCTCGACCGGAATCGAACCGGTGACCTTTTGCTTACCATGCAAATGCTCTACCGGCTGAGCTACGAGGGCGCCGGGTCCAATCAACCATCTGCAATCGAGTCAACTGTGTTCTATATACAACGGCCCGGTGGTCTGGAGCGGGAAACGGGGCTCGAACCCGCGACCCTCAGCTTGGAAGGCTGATGCTCTAGCCAACTGAGCTATTCCCGCCCGCTATTCGATAACGCTGGTGGGGAGGGGAGGATTCGAACCTCCGAAGGCATCGCCGACAGATTTACAGTCTGTTCCCTTTGGCCACTCGGGAACCTCCCCCGATAAACTTAAGTTGTGTTTATGTTTTAGCCCGCCGGATGCAGAAAGAGTTTGCTAAAAATATAAGGATACTTTTCCCGTTACTCCCCTAACGGCGCGAGTGGGGAAACCGTATCCGTTCCTTGTGTTGCGTTTGTAGTTAAGTACGTACTTAAGATTCAAGAGAAGCGATGGGTCTTCCCGCGGTCGCGACGCACTCTTATCATGGAGCTGGCGAAGGGACTTGAACCCCCAACCGCCTCATTACAAATGAGGTGCTCTACCATTGAGCTACGCCAGCCGAGATCACCGTAACTCTTTTTTAATAAACGGTAGAGAAACGATATATTACGTCAGCTAGCGGAAAAATGTCAAGCCTAAAGATACTAGAAATAGTACCAAAGTCAACGCCCGAAAAGGATTATTTTTCGAAAAAACCTGTGGATAACTCCCTTGCCAATCGCGTCCCAATTGTGGATAACTTTCCGGCTGCTTGGGTACCGGTGCACACGGGTTCTCCGCGCCGCCGATACCGACATTGAATATCGCTCGCCGGACCTCCAGCACAATCCTATCCCATTACTAAATAAGAAGATACGAAAGTCAGAGGCCGGCCGGCCTCTGACCTCCGAACGTCAAGGGTGGGCCGTGAGTCCTTAGACGAGCCGTTGCGCGGAGCTAGCGAGGCCGAAGGCCCTGCACCAGCGGGGACCACTCGCGAAGCGAGTTAGCCAGAGCTCCCGCAGGCTAGCACTGAGCGAGGTGCCGCAAAGCGGTACGCAACGCGGTACGAGCGTAGCGGGCGCCGGCGAGGAGAAGGAGCTCACGGTCCGCCCCGATTACGCGAAACTCGCGGTCGGTCGCCCCGAAACTTCGGACCCGGGCTGGCCATGGTCACTTTTTACGGACGCGGGGGCCGGAGGGGGTGTCTTCGATGACGTAGCCGGCAGCGACAATTGCGTCGCGGAGTTCGTCCGCTCGCTGGAAGTCCTTGTCTTTCCTTGCTTTCTGACGATCGTCCAGCATGGCCAGGATCTCCGCCGGCACTTCCATCGCTCTGGCCGGCAGGCCATCGTGGAACAATCCCAGTATCGAGTCGAACTCCTCGATCGTCGTTTTTGCCGTATTGAGCGCGTCGCGGTCCAACGCGAGAGCGGGGCCGTGCTCGTCCAGAAGAACATTGTAACTCTTTATCAGATCAAACAGTTGTCCGATTGCGCCGGCGCTGTTGAAGTCGTCGTCCATGGCGGCGAGGAACTTCTCCTTGGCAGTTGCGGCGGCCTTCCGGAGACTTTCGCCGGCCGGTGTCGATACGCCCGGTTTTTCGCCGATCCGGGTGAGGTGCTCGTCTATCGAGACGCACGCGTTGGTGAGCCGTTCGAAGCCCCTTTTGGCCTCCTCCAGCCGGTCGCGCGAGAACTCGCTTTGCGACCGAAAGTGGGTGGAGAGCAGGTAGAACCGCACCACTTCGCCGGAGTACTCCTTGAGTACGTCTTCCATGGCGAAGAAATGGCCAGTGGATTTGGACATCTTTTCGCCGCGCAGATTGAGCAACCCATTGTGAAGCCAGAAGTTAACAAATGGTCGATCGGTTGCCCCCTCCGACTGGGCGATCTCGTTTTCGTGGTGGGGGAATATCAGGTCCTCGCCACCGCCGTGGAAGTCGAACGTCTCGCCCAGGTATTTCATCGACATCGCCGAGCACTCGATGTGCCACCCCGGGCGGCCGCGGCCCCACGGGCTGTCCCAGCCCGGCGCCGGAAGCTGTGACCCCTTCCACAGCGCGAAGTCGAGCGGGTCTTCCTTTAGCTCCCCCACTTCGATGCGGGCACCGCTTATGAGGTCGTCGATGTTCCGCCGGGAAAGTTTCCCGTAGTCTTTCATCGTCCTCACACGGAAGTACACGTCGCCGCCCGCTTCATACGCGTGGCCCTTTTCCTCCAACAGCTTGATCAACGCGATGATCTCACCGATGTGCTGGGTGGCGTATGGGTACAGGGTGGCCGGCTTGATGTTGAGCGCGTTGGCAGCCGCGTGATACGCGTCGATGTTGCGCGTGGCAACCTCGCTGTAGTCGATTCCTTCTTCGGCCGCCTTGTCGATGATCTTGTCGTCGATGTCGGTGAAGTTCTGGACGTAGGTGACCTCGTAACCGCTGTACTCGAGATACCGTCGGATCATGTCGCCGGACACGAACGCCAGCATGTGGCCCATGTGGGGTTTGTCCTGCACGGTCATCCCGCAGAAATAGATCCCTACTTTGCCCGGTGTGACCGGTTCGAATTCGACTTTCTTCTGTGTGAACGTATCGTAAACTTTGAGAGTCATGATCGCTACCTCACCGTCAATCCCACCCAATAGAAAACGCCCCCTGACGGGGGACGCCGGCTATTTCAAAACATCATTGTAACAGGTTACTTTGTCAGTGATAAGCGCAAAATGCGGTCTACTAATTCTGTGTAGCCGATGCCGATATTTTTTGCCGCCTTCGGGACCAGGCTGAGCGCCGTCATTCCCGGGAGGGTGTTGACCTCCAGGAAGCAGTGCTGGCCGTCTTCGCCGAGTCGAAAATCCACGCGGCCATACACGCTGCACCCAAGCATCGTAAAGGCGCGGCGTGCCGACTCGGCGATCGCCGCGGCAACGGTCTCGTCCAGCGGGGCCGGCACCAGGTACTCCGACGCGCCCGACTGGTACTTGTGAAAGTAGTCGTACAAGCCCGAGACCGGTCGAATCTCCAACAGCGGCAGATCCTCGGTGTCGAGGACGGCCGCCGTGATCTCCCGACCGGCGATATATTCTTCGATCACGATGTGATCGTCGAGGCGAAACGCCTTTTCCGCCGCTTCGGCCAGGTCTTTGTGAGATGCGACAACGCTCAGTCCCACGCTGGATCCCTGGCTGTTGGGTTTTACCACCACGGGAAGAGGGAGGTTCTCTCGTACCGTGCCCTCGACGTCTACGGCAGCGGGAGTGGAGCGCGTGATATACACCGACTTCGCCACCGGCACGCCGACTGACTGGACGATGTGCTTCGAGCGGTATTTATCCATCGCCAACGCGCACGCTCCAGCACCGCTCCCGGTGTAGGGAATACCGACAAAGTCCAAAACCGCCTGAACGGTGCCGTCCTCGCCGGCGCCGCCGTGAAGCCCGTTCAGCACCACGTCGATCCCATAGGTCTCGTAGTTTGCCAGCGATTTGACAAAACCCTTTCGCGCCCCGTAGACGTCGTCGATCACGTCGGGAGGGGTTTCGCCGATAGACGCGTCACCGAAAATCGGCGACCAGTCTTCGGAGGGCTCGAACTCGGCGCGGGCGGGGTCGGCGACCAGTACCCGGTGGCCGGCCTCCAGGGCAGCTTCGGCCATGCCGCGAGCGCTATCCAATGACACCTCGCGCTCGGCCGAGTCGCCCCCGGCCAACACCAATACTGTGAGTTTTCTTTTGGTCATTGTGCTTCCGTCACCGTTCCCGGTAAGACTATTCTCCATCCGCTTTCTCAAGCAACTTCAATACCACCGCTTTGCCCTTAACGGCGGTGACCCGCGCCAGATCGGGGCCGTGGAGGTTGCCGGTTACGGCAGCCCGGATGGGGAAGAACAGCTCCTTACCCTTTTTGCCCGTCTGTTTCCCGGCGTGTTTGAATGCCGCCTTGATGTGTTCCGGCGTCCAGTCATCCGTCATCGACTCGAGTTCTTGCACCAGCGCGGTGAGTACCTCTCGCGCGGGCGGCTCGGCCAGCGCGTCGCGCGCCTCATCCTCGTACGCGATCTCGTCCAAGAAGATCTGCGTCTGAGTTGCGATCTGATCGAGTGTCTCTACTTTTTCTTGAAGGATATCCAGGATTTCGCGCTGTTCACCGGCGTCGAACCGCCGCGTGATGTCGTCGGGAAGAAACGGCGATGCGGTGGCGACCCACGCGTCCAGTGTGAGGTCGCGGATGTAGAGGCCGTTTAGCCAGGTGAGTTTTTTGGGGTCGTACACAGCGGCCGACTTGTTGATCCGCTCAATCGTAAACGCCTCGACTAGTTCCTCGCGCGTGAGCTTTTCTTTTTCGTCGGGGTGCGACCAGCCGAGAAGTGAGAGGTAGTTGACCACCGCGGCCGGCAGAAAGCCTGCCTTGCGCAGCTCCTCCACCGAGCTGGCGCCGTGTCGTTTGCTCAGTTTTGAGCGATCGTCTGCCAGTATCAGGGACACGTGGCCGAAATTGGGCGGCCGGGCGCCCAGCGCCCGGTAAATCAAAATCTGCCGCAGCGTGTTGGGCAGATGCTCTTCGCCGCGGAGTACGTGCGTGATGCCCATGGCGTGGTCGTCGTACGCGGCGGCGAAATTGTACGTAGGAAGACCGTTCGAGCGCAGGAGCACAAAGTCGCCCACCGTATCGGTGTGGAGCGAGATGGTTCCGCGAACCAGGTCCTCGAATTCTACCGCCTCGTCGGGCACGCGGAAGCGGACGACCTCCGGGGTGCCCGCGTCGCGATGTTCCTGGATCTGTACCAGGGTCAAGTCGCGGCAGGTGCCGTCGTAGTGAGGCGATTTGCCCGCCCGAAACGCCTCTTCGCGCTTCTGTTGCAGCGTTTCGTCGGAGCAGAAGCAGGGGTAGGCCAGCCCTTCGTCGATCCACGCGCCCGCGGCAGCTGTGTACAGCTCCAGCCGCTCCGACTGGCGGTAAGGC
>CBDVBX010000252.1:0-4978 GCA_965372335.1 uncultured bacterium
GACGGCGATGAGTGGGGCGAGTGGATGCCGTACGGGGCTCCGGACGGGAGCGGGAAGTCTTGGACGACGCCACCAACGGAGCGCGGCTTTTATGTATTCGCGATCCGCGCTAAGGATGAAGCGGGTGCCATCACACCGGTATTCGACGAGACCAGAAACGTACGCCGCGTGATCGTACGGGAAATCCAAACCGGCCCGATTCTCGCGCTCAAAAATCCTTATTTCGACCGGCTGCTAACGTCGACCTGCACGACACCGCTTTCGATAGTGGAAATCCCCACGGGTGTGCCGATCAAATTCGTATTCACCGCTGACTCGTACCATTACGGCGGAACCGTCGCCGGATACCGCTACGGCTGGGACGTGGCCGCTCCGGAAGATCCCGGCAGCTGGCCGATGGACTGGACGCCGTTTCCGCCGCACGCCGACGACGAACCGGCTAGCGCGCGCACTCCGGCGATCACGTTTTTCACTGGCACCCGCACGTTCCGCATCGAGGTCAAAGACGGGTACGATCAGAAATCGTGCCTCGAGCTGAAGTTCAATATTTTACAATTCCCAATGGCAAAGAACCTATTGCTTGTCGACGATTTCAAAGAACCTGCCGGCAGCGGTTGGAGTGACCCGGTGGGGAAGGGGGTACTTCCCAATGACGATGAGCACGACCAGTTTTGGACGGACGCGCTGGCGGGTGTGGCGGGATTTAACTCGGACACCGATGTGATCGATGTGTCCGACCTGGGGGGCGCGTGGATTACGCTCCGGCAGCTGCTCGATTACAAATCGATCGTTTGGAGCGTGTACGGTTGGCCCGGCACGGATGGTGCCTATCCGCACCTCCAAGACCTGATCATGTTCCGTCCCAAAGACGGCTCTGCGCCACCGGGTGAGCTGTGGGCCAACCCGCTGGCACTGTACATGGCCGCGGGTGGGCACATTCTGATCGCCGGCGAGCACCCGGTGAAGATGTCGATCAACAGAAACGTCGCGCCCACGGTCCGCTTTCCCGTCATGTTTCAATACGAGCTGGATCTACGCCGCCACGGCCAGGATGTCCCGCCGGATCCAAATGATCCGACCGGGGACGAATCGTTCCCTTACCGCGATCTGTGTCTGGAAACGATGGAGTTTGCGTATGTGACCGCGGCGAGATGGCGAGATTCCCGCCTGACTTGTTCCATTTCGTCGGACCGCACGCTGGACACCAGTCTGCGCGACCACACCATGCGGGCCGCCATACCGGTGGATCTCCGGTTTCCACGACTCGAACTGCGGCCAGAAACCGCTTCGCCAGGGAAAGCCCACGCCCCCGAGCTAAGCGGCCTGGATGCAGAGGTGTACAATCCGCAGTATTTTGCAGATCTGTGCATGTTCGTGCCGTCGTCTCCGCGCGACTGTTTCGAGCCGATCTATGGCCTGGAGTGTATCGACACCGGTGAACCGGTGTATGGCGCGCCGGTTGCGTTTTGGACATCGGTCTTTCTCGATCGGAAGGCGGATGTGCCCGGCGCAGTCTATGCGAGGAGCGCCGTGTTCGGCTTTGCGCCGGTGATGTTCAATCCGGTCCAGTCGAAATCGGCGATCGAGATAATTCTGTTCGATGAGTGGCGACTGCCACGCGTTCCCTAGTCGATTACACCGTTTCGATCGTGTTCTAGATGTCGCGAGGCGAAAACGAAGACCTGGCGGGTGCTCCCATTTGGAATCAATGAGACAGAATCGCGTTTGTGTGAGATGATTCGCAAGCTGTGCGATTGATATCAAAGAGGGCGCCACGCCCCCCGCATAGTCGTCAAGCCCCCCAAAAAGGAGAATTTATGAAAGCGGCGCGACTTCTCTTATTGGTTTGTTATGTGTTCGCCACTCTGTTTGCCGGCGTTCAAGCGTTTGCAGTGGACAAGGACGACGAGAACGACAAAAAGGACGAAGAAAAAGACCCCATGGCCAAAGCCGTCTCCGGGTTGTCGTTTCGCAGTATCGGCCCGGCATTCATGTCGGGACGCATCGGCGACATTGCGGTCGACCCCGTCGAGCGGAGCACGTGGTACATCGCCGTGTGCTCGGGCAACGTGTGGAAAACGGTCAATGCGGGTACGACTTGGGAGCCCATCTTCGACAAATACGGTTCGTACTCGATTGGCTGTCTCGCCATCGACCCGAATAACCGTCACGTCGTGTGGGTGGGGACCGGCGAGAACAACAGCCAGCGGAGTGTGGGTTACGGTGACGGGATCTACAAGTCCGTCGACGGTGGCAAGCACTTCGAGAACGTTGGGCTAGAAAACTCCGAGCACATCGCAAAGATCCTGATCGATCCCCGCGACACAGACGTCGTATACGTCGCCGCGCAGGGGCCGTTGTGGTCGCCCGGCGGGGACAGGGGATTGTACAAGACGACAGACGCCGGCAAGACGTGGAATCTCGTGCTCGAGATTAGCGAAAACACAGGTGTGACCGACGTTCACTTCGACCCGCGCGATCCCGACGTATTGTACGCCGCCGCCTACCAACGCCGCCGCCACACTTGGGTGCTCATCGACGGTGGGCCGGAGTCGGGGATCTACAAATCGACCGACGCGGGTGAGAACTGGAAGAAGATCAACAAGGGCCTGCCCTCCGTGGACAAGGGTCGCATCGGCCTGGCCATCTCTCCCATCGATCCCGACGTTCTCTACGCCATCGTTGAGGCCGCCCAGGAAAAGAGCGGTTTCTTCCGCTCGGCGGACAGAGGTGAGAACTGGGTCAACATGAGCGATTACATATCATCGAGCCCTCAGTACTACCAGGAGATTTATGCCGACCCGCATGTCTTCGACCGGGTGTTTTCGCTGGACACGTATGTGATGATCACGACAGACGGCGGCAAGACGTTCGAGCGGTTCGGCCGCGAGTTCAAGCACGTCGACGAGCACGCCATCTGGTTCGATCCCGACGATCCCAACCACTTGATACTGGGCAACGACGGGGGACTGTACGAGACGTGGGATTTCGGGAAGAACTACCGTTACACGGCCAACCTCCCGGTGACGCAATTCTACAAACTCGCCGTGGACAACGACACACCCTTTTATAATGTGTACGGTGGCACGCAGGACAACGCCACACAGGGCGGCCCGTCGCGGACCAACAACATCCACGGGATCCGCAACAGCGACTGGTATGTAACCGTCTTCGGCGATGGTTTCGAACCGGCGATTGACCCGGAAAACCCCAACATTGTTTATTCGCAGTGGCAGTACGGCGGGCTCGTGCGGTTCGACCGAAAAACCGGAGAGAAAATCGACATCAAGCCTCGAGAAGAGGCCGGCGGACCGCCGCTCCGCTGGAACTGGGACTCTGCGCTGATGATCAGCCCCCACCTCAATACGCGACTTTACTACGGTTCGCAGATTCTGTTTCGCAGCGACGACCGCGGCGACACGTGGCGCGCGGTCAGCGGCGACCTCACGAGAAACCTCGACCGGAACAAATTAGAGGTTATGGGAACGGTGTGGAGCGTGGACGCCGTGGCCAAGAACAACTCGACGTCGTATTACGGCACGATCGTCTCGGTCAGCGAGTCGCCGCTCAAAGAAGGACTTATTTATGCCGGGACCGACGACGGTCTCATTCAAGTAACAGAGGACAGCGGGGAGAATTGGCGGCGTGTCGAGAAGTTCGACAAGGTCCCCGAGTTCGCCTACGTTAACGACATCCGGGCGTCTCTCTTCGACGAAAACGTCGTCTATGCGGCGTTCAATAACCACAAGCAGGGCGACTTCAAACCCTACGTCGCAAAGAGCGAGAACCACGGCCGCAAATGGAAGTTGATTTCCGGCAACCTGCCCGAACGCGGTTCGGTGTACGCGGTCACCCAGGACCACGTGAGGCCCGAGCTGCTCTTTGTCGGCACCGAGTTTGGCGTGTTTTTCACCGTCGACGGGGGCAAGAAATGGACGCAGCTCAAATCGGGCATACCGACGATAAGCGTGCGCGACCTGGCCATACAAAGGCGTGAGAATGACCTGGCCGCCGGGACGTTTGGCCGGAGCTTTTACATACTCGATGACTACACGCCGCTGCGCGACCTGAGTGCGGAGATGCTCGAAGAAGAAGCGAAGATATTTCCAGTGAAGAAGGCGTGGATGTACATCGAGGCACGTCCGCTGGCGAGCAAAGACAAAGCCTATCAGGGGGCGAGTTTCTTTACTGCGCCCAACCCGCCGTTCGGGGCGACGTTTACGTATTATCTCAAGGACGCGCTCGAGACAAATAAAGCCGTGCGACAGAAAAAAGAGAAGGAGCTGGTTAAGAAGGGGCAGGGCGTGTTCTACCCGCCGTGGGAGGACTTGAAGAAGGAAGATCGCGAAGAAAAGCCGGCGGTCGTATTGACGGTCAGAGACGATCGCGGAGACGTGGTACGTCGCATCGCCGGAGAGACCAAGGCGGGGATTCACCGGGAAACGTGGGATTTTCGTTACCCCGGTTTCGCTCCCACCGACCTCGAGGACGATGGCTACGGCCCGCTGGCACTGCCCGGAACGTACACCGTGAGCCTGGACAAGCGCATCGACGGTACGCTAACAACGATCGCCGGGCCGGTCGAGTTCGATGTGGCACCGCTGGGAGAGCCGTCATTGCCGCAGGCCGACCGCGCCGCGGTGCTGGTGTTTGCGCGTGAGACCGGCGAGTTGCAACGTGCCGTCTTCGGCGCCAACGAGGCGGCTAAAGAGGCGGCGAACCGGATCGAGTACATCAAATACACCATCGAAAAAACGCCGGGTCTCGATCCCTCGTTGTTGGCGCAAGCTAGAGAAATGGAGCTGAGACTTACGGACCTGCGAGAACAGCTCACCGGCGATCCGACCACGCGCAAGCGGAGCGAACCGGCGATGCCGGGAATCACAGCCCGGATCGACCAGATTGTCTACGGGTTCTGGGGAACCACGTCGGCACCAACGACGACGCATCGGCGTAACTATGAGATTGCTTCGGAGGA
>CBDVBX010000253.1:0-4945 GCA_965372335.1 uncultured bacterium
ACGGGGTCGATATTTATGGACCGATCGGTACCGGACTCGGCGGGTCGTCGCTCAAGACGGCGTCACCGGGAGACACCGTCACGTTTCTGGTATCGATAGAAAACGTTGCGGGGACCAACAGCTTCGAGGTTTCGTGGAATTCTCCACCGGGATGGCAGGTGATATTCGACGGGCAGTCGTCGCCGATTTCCGGAGCCGTGTCGGGAACCTATCAGTTACAGGTCGTCGTTTCTCCGCTGTCGTTGGGTGGAACGTTCGACATCATCGTCGACGCGTACAAAACGGATAAGCCGTACTACATGGACAGCGTAACCGGTCGAGTGACCGTCCAGCCGCCGGCGGTTGTGGACGGGTTGATAGACGGCGACGGCGGCGGCGTCTTCGGAGCACCAAGCACGGGACTTGGCGGCAGTTCCGGTCAGTCGGCGCTGGCGCCCGCGTCGCTCAATTTCACCGTCGAACTTAACAATCTCGGCGGCGCGCCCGATCAATATCGCGTCACGTGGAACACCGTGCCGTTGTGGACGGCCACTTTGGACGGCAGTCCGTCACCTGTGACTACCGGGATGATTGGGCAGGGCGGCTCGGCTCTCATGACGTTCAACGTTCAAATACCGGCCGGGACAATGACGGGCGATTTCTCCTACATCATAGATGTAGCGTCGTTGACCGACTCGACGACGTTCGAGAGTCTCGAAGCGCGGGTGACGATCGCAGGACCACCGCGTGCCGATTTGGTGATCGACGGCGATGGATTGTGGGTATTCGGGCCGTTGGGTTCCGGACAGGGAGGCTCGTCCACGCGGTCGGCCAACGCCGGAACGTCTTACACTTCGTCGCTGAGGGTGCGAAACGTCGGGTCTTTTTCCGACTCATTTCGGGTAGCTTGGAATCCACCCGCAGGTTGGCCCGTCGGCAGCGTCACGATATCCGACGGCGTCACCAATCGCTTTGCGCCGTTTTGGACTGCGGTTATTCCCGACGGTGGATTTCGGGACTTCACGGTAACCGTCGACGTGCCTGTCGGGCTGCAATCAACCGGTGCCACCACGATCATCGACGCGTGGTCCAGCTTGCCGCCTAATCTACCCGAGAGCATCCAGCTGATAACACGGACGACGGCATTGGTGAGCGGAATAGTATTCGATGACCGTGATCACAGCGCCGCGTTTTCGCCCGGTGACATTCCGTTGGCGGGTGTTCGAATCACGACGTTGCCGCCGGGTGCAGGAATCGAGGCGATTTCCGGTGGCGACGGCACGTTCAGCCTAGTGATCGGCGGCGGATCCACGGTCACGGTCGTTGAGCACAATCCGTCGGGCTTTATTTCGCTGAGTCCGGATACGTTGGGGATTTTTACCGTCAATGCCGGAGACGTTGTGAACGTCTCCTTTGCCGACGTTCCGCCGCTTTACCTCTCCGACGGTACCGCCGCGCAGGGAGTCGCCGGAAGCTACGTCGATTTTCCACACACGCTCGAGGCTGGAACCGCCGGTCACGTCGATCTGTTGGCCACCAACGACGCGGGCGCGGTGACGATGTTCATGCTGGACGAAAACGGAAACGGGGTATTCGACGGAGCCGATCGGGCGCTCGAACCGGCGGACCTCGACCTGGATCCGTCGGGTCCAGGAGGTGGCACGGTTGCTGTGTTGCTGCGCGTCTTCGTCCCCCACGCGCTTCAGCCGGGATTCACGTTCCACGCCACGATCACGGCCACCCAAACGATATCGGGCACGCCGTTGACGTCGACGGCAACGGCCACCGACGCGATCGTCGTCGTGGGAAGTTCTACAGGAAGCTTGCAGTTGACGAAACAGTCGGACAAGCCGGGCGCAGTTCCGGGGGAAGTGATCACGTACTCGGTTCGCTTCTTCAACTCGGGCGCAGACAGTGTGCAGAATCTGGTGCTTCTGGATCCGGTGTCGGGTTTCGTCGACGTGGTACCGGACGCGTTCGGCCCGGGCCAAGACGTGGAGTGGCAACCGGACGGTGCGCCGCCGGTGTACCTGACGTTCGACGACAGCGACGGCGACGAATGTGACTACAGCGTGGCGGAGCGCCTGCTTCGCCTGGTGTTGTCGCGCAACACTCCGTACTACGTCGCCTCCGGCGGAAGCGGCACCTTCACCTACCAGGTCCGCGTGCGCTAACCGAAGCGACGTACGCGCTATCTTCAACGACCCTGGCCGGGCACCACATCGAGCCAGCAGATCTCTACGAGGAGATCTTGAATGCACAAGGAGTCCGCAGCGGTCGGTATTTGCTGAACCGTGCTGCCGCCGTCCTCAGCCCCCTATGCCGAAGGCATCGAAGGCCTTGTCGAAGTCCCCGGCCTCGACCCATAGGATAAATCCGAACCTCCCCGTCCCATCGCACACCCCGCTAGAGGAGTACACGTTGACGCCGGCGTTGGACAGGGTCAGGTAGTACGCGTGGAGTGCTCCGATCCTGTCGTCGCCTTGGATGAGGAAGCCCTTTTTCGGGCCGACGAGCACAGCGCCCGCGTTAGCTGCGGCTTCCTGCAGTGTCTCCGGTTCATCGGTGACGAGGCAGATCTGGGTCTCGTCCGCGCCGGTAGGAACGGCCGTGAACGCCGTTAGGTTCAAGCCGCTCTCGCTGATGTGCTCCAGGAGTCGGCTCCCCTCGCCTGGACGGTCATGCACCGTGACATAGTAGCAGTCGACAATCCGTATCTGGTCATCCATGATTGGCTCTCCCTTCTCCCCTCCAAGCATTCCGTCCGCATCACCTCAGTTGCTGACATTCGGATCTGAGAATAGCATTTTTGGATGTTCAAAATCGCCTTAATCGCCATTTTCTGTGCTTGGCCTGCTCCCCGAAGACTGTGACCTGATCCCCTGGCTTGTTCCCAAGTCCAAAATCACACTTGGCGCCAGGCTCTTGCCCTCGCAAATCCTTTGGGACCACGACATATATAACAACCCACCCTCATCAAAGAGCAGGATTCCACGTCCACCAAAGGGGCGACGATACGGCCCAAGATCATTTGGATCCCCGAACCGGACGAAGTTAGAAATCGACTTGTCGCAAATTCTGGGCGATAATCCCAGCTGATCGTGGCATCTCGGTTCAATGATAGCGCCGCTGGCAGTCAAACCAGGCTAATCTGAAAACCTCAGCATGATAAAGAAATCAGCAATGGGAGTGCTGGGATTGTCCGTCTAAGAAGAGCTCACAACAATGGAACAACTTGAAATAGACTCTTTGTCGGTGCGCAAGAAGATTGCCTTTTCTGCAATCATATTCTCCACTTTGGCAGTTGTCTTTTTTGCAGCCACAAAATTTACACTCGAGTATCTGGAGAAACCCAAGGAGCTTGCGTTACTCAGAGAAAACCCCCATGGAACCGGTTCATTTAGACTGAGACCGAATTTGAAAGTAAGCACAAATGTTAGTAACACAAACATAAAAATTAGCACCAACTCCCATGGCATGCGTTGGCGTGAAGTGGATTTGAACAATTCTCACAATAAAGTCAGAATTGCGTTTGTTGGCGACTCTTTCACGTTCGGCTGTTGGGTAGAGAGTATTCAGTCCACCTTTGTCGGTGTTTTTGAAAAGAACTTGCCAGACACAACATATGAAGTTTTGAATTTTGGTATCGGCGGATACGGTCTCTCCGATATTGAATTATTGCTCAGGGAGGAGGTGTCACGTTTTCATCCAGCCTATGTCATTTTGGCCTTCTTCAATGGCAATGATTTCAGAGATACATATCTTGGTAACGAAAAATACAACATTGTTGAAGGAACTGCTCGGTGGAATAGCGATGTCATTAGAGAAAAGTTACCCCCTGAGTACCGTCCCGACTCGACGGCTCTCAAACTTCGTAATTCGAAGGCTGCACCAGAAAGTACGAGCATTTTCACAAATGAGCTTGAGATCAGTGGAGTATTTACATCTTATACATTCTGGTCGCAGACCCGATATCCAACTGTTGCTGACAGTGCACGAGCAGTCTCACTGGAGACATTAAACAGAATAGACGCGTATGTCCGTTCGAGAGACATGAATCTGCTTATAGTCGCAATTCCATATCGTGAGCAAATATATGTCGAGAGGGTAACAGGTAAAGACTATGACCTGGAGTTGCCTCAGCGACATGTAGAAGCCTTTGCAGCTGAAAATGGAGTGCCGTATTTAGATCTTCTGCCCCCTCTCCGTGAGTATGTCCGTGATAAACGAGAAGATATTTTCATCCCAGGAGACCCACATTTTAATGCCCATGGACACAGGATTGTTGGGGGTTTTATCGGGAATTGGTTCAAGGAAATTCTTGAGGATGAAGACAACTCGACCAATCGCTGAGGCGGGGCGGGCGACTCTGCGGCAGTTCCCCAAACTGTCTACCCAGATTGGATTCGAACTCCGCGCGACCCATTTAGATAGTCGAACCGCCCACGGCGGGTCGTCGGCCGGCCGTGGTCAAAGGCCCACGGGAGGGAGTTAGTGACAAAAAATGAATTTGCGAGCTTTAGAAGACAAATGTCAAGCCCATGCGGACCGCAACGTGCGACGTATTCTCGCCCGTCGAGTTCACGTATTGCGAACGCGTGCGGCCGATCACCTGCTTCGCATCGATGAACAACCGTTGCGTCTTGCTGATGTCCAGTTCGACGCCCGCACCGCCCTGGTATCCCGTCGTGTTCTCGAGGACATTTGCATCCACGATCCAGAAGCGATAGTACCCGCCGCCTATCAATATGTAGGGCCGCACGCTCGTCTTGGCGATCGGCTTGATTTTGAGGTTCAGAAAGATCGTCAGGATGTTCGCGTCGTCCGGATCTATCCCGTTGGATAAAAAGAAGTTATAATCGAACGACACCGACATCTCCAAAAGAGAACGCTGAACAGCGACATCCAAAATTGCGCCAAAGCTCGGATCCCAGTTCTCCTCGAATTCGTCCGGGGCCAGCGGAAA
>CBDVBX010000254.1:0-4897 GCA_965372335.1 uncultured bacterium
GTTAACCCTATAGACATTCACTCGGTCGGGTCCCAATTCTGCCCATTCGCTGTAACACACCGTGAGGCTTTTATGAGGGCATTCCCCGCGCGACGCATCCGGCTGGTCTTTGCTATCC
Source organism: uncultured bacterium (assembly GCA_965372335.1). Classification (GTDB taxonomy): domain Bacteria; phylum Krumholzibacteriota; class Krumholzibacteriia; order WVZY01; family JAKEHA01; genus CBDVBX01. The sequence goes on from CBDVBX010000254.1 coordinate 119, forward strand.
CCCTGATATTGATAGCCGTTATCATTGCCGGCGGGGCCGGTGCAGAAACACTGAGAGTCACCTCGGTGTTGTCGCCGGAGTACGTGCGCCTGTCAACGAATGCCGGTTTTCAGACCATTCACGTAGAGGATAGCCCTTCGAATGGATCGGGGGCCGTCCAGGCCGTCCAGGCCGGCCAGGCCGGCCAGTTCTATTCGGTGACCGATCCCGGTTCCCCCGCCATCCCATTTCGCGTCGTCCGCATCCTGCTTCCAGAGGGCCAGGAAGTCGGTCGATTCGAAGCGGTTTGGGAACACAGCGAGGTGCTGTCGACGACGTTTCGGCCCGCCATCGCGACGGCTCCGCTGGATCCTCAAACCGCGCCAGAAAAACCGCTACCCCGTCTGCTTGATTCGCCGGAGGGCGGCCCGTTTCCCGCGCAACCGGCCCGTTATCTCGGAACCGGATACTGGCACGGCTACGCCATCGCCAGTTTTGCAGTCTTTCCGTTCCAGGTCGACGGGTCACGCCTGATCCTTCACGGGCGCATCACCCTCACCATGGAATCGCGTCCGCGGACCGACTCGCAAACAATCGTACGGCCACAGCGCCTGTCCCGCGCCCAACTCGATGAGATCCAAAATCGACTATCAGCGCTGGTGGTAAACCGAAGCGCCCTGGACGGCTACAACTTCGCTACCGTAGAAAGGCCCTCCGGTCGATTTGAGCCCACACCGGCCCCGTCATTGGAAGGCAGTCCCGTCGAGTATCTCATTATCACTACCGAAGAATTGGCCGCCGCCTATCAACGTCTTGCAGACTGGAAAACGGCAAAGGGCGTGCCCACGGTAATCCGTACGCTGGAATGGATCTACGACAATCATCGCAGGGGCGTGGACGTTCAGGAAACTCTCCGGTTCTTTATCAGGGATGCGTACGAAAAATGGGGTGTAACGTATGTACTGCTCGGCGGGGACACACCGGAGATCCCCGCAAGGTACTGCTTTAGCACCTACTACTACGGCGGCAGGTTCCTACCCGTCGATCTCTACTTTGCCGGTCTCGATGGATCGTGGAACAAGGATCACGACGAGGTTTGGGGTGAACCAACCAACATGTTTGGTGACGCTCCGGACCTGTACGCCGAAGTTTACCTCGGACGCCTGCCGACATCGAGTGTGTCGGACGTCGACATATTGATCGAGAAGATTATTAACTACGAAACTCCCTACGATCCGTCTTACATGAACAAGGTGATGTTTCTTGCGGAGGTGCTGTTTCCTTACCCTTGGAGCCCGGGTCAGGGGATCGAAATGAACGGCGCGGACACGGCGGAATACGTCATTCAGAACAACCCTGGACTGCTATCGACGGACCTTGTCCGGGCGTACGAGACGGATGAGTTGTATCCTGGTTCGATTCACGAATCTCGACAACAGACGATCGATTCGCTCAATGCCGGTTACAATCTCGTCAAACACATCGGACACGGATATCGTTTCAACATGCACGTCGGCGACGCCAACGTCTTGGTTTCCGACGCCGACGCGCTTTTCAATCAGGACCGTTACTGCAACCTCTACCTGCTCAACTGTACTGCTGTCGCGTTCGACTTCGACTGTCTCGGGGAACACTTTCTCAAAAATCCCATTGGCGGAGCGGTCTCGGTCGTCGGCGCCAGCGAGAGCGCGTTCCCAACCGCGTCTGTCCACTACATGAACGAGTACACACGGTTGCTCTTTGGTGAACGGCGCGTGCATATTGGCGAGGCGTTCACGAATTCGCGGCTGCCTCGGACCCCATTCGCTGAATTATCCGACAACGCGGACCTGTGGACCCATTACATCTACACGCTGTTGGCCGACCCGGAAATGCCGCTGTGGATCGGACCGGTGGACACGTTGCAGGTAAGCCATGTCGCCGCGGTGAGCATGGGTGCAGTCCCGATTCAAGTGGACGTCACTACGGGAGGTGCGCCGGCCGAATCGGTGATGGTATGCCTATGGAAGGACAAGGACGACTACCAAACTGGGCTGACCGACGCGGCCGGATTGATCACATTCGACTTCGTTTGCGAGTCGCCGGGGTCGGTGAGTGTCGTCGCGACCGGTTTTGGCCACATGCGCCACCAAAGCTGGATCACAGTCGGTGCCGAATCCGGCCCGTACATGAGATTCGACAGCCTGGTGGTAGACGACACCTCGGCAGGGATGATTGTCGGCAACGGCGACGGAATCATCGACGCCGGTGAAACCGTCTATCTATACCCGGTGATGGCGAACTCCGGTGGCTCGGCATCTGTTTGGGTATCGGTCGCGCTCCGCAGTAACGATTCGCTGATCACCATCGCCGACAGCCTTTCATTGGTGCAATCGATCCAACCGGGGCAAACTGGGACCGCAGTGGACCCCTGGATGGTCGAGTTTTCGGCAACCGCTCCCGATGAAAAAGCGATCGAATTTACCATCGCGTCGGCCGAAATGCCGGCCGGTGGCAGTTGGGACGATTCTTTCGCCCGCCTCGTTCACGCACCTAAGCTCGAGTTCGTCACATTACGAAGAGACGACTCTCCCCCGTACGGCAACGGGAATGGCACGATCGAAGACGGCGAGGAGTTTTTGCTTTATTGTTCGATCAAGAATTATGGCACCGGCGAGGCGGTCGGACTCTCCGCGTCGATCAGCGACCTCGATGGCGGATTCGTGTTGATCGACAGCATCGACACTTTTCCCGACGTCGCACCGCTCACCGAACTGGAAAACAACAATGGGTTCCGCTTATCCGAGACCAATACGCTTATTGAGAACCGCCTGGGGATAACCATCGTCGACGCGTACGGCCGCGTCACCGCCGACACGGTCGAGTTTCGCGAGCCGATGGCGCCCTCTAATCTCACCTTCGACACCAGCATGGGTGAGGACCAGATACTGGTTCGTTGGTTTGCCAGCCCGAGCGTCGACATCGATCGATACCGGGTTTACCGATCGACGACTTCTGGCGGTCCGTACGTCACCGCCAACACCGACCTGGTAACGCACACCGTCTACACTGACGTGGGACTAAATCCCAGCACCCGGTACTTCTACGTAATTGCCGGTGTCGACCAGTCCGGCAACGAGAGTCCTTACTCCGACGAAGCGTTCGCCTCGACCAATCCGCCGCAACTCGGTGGGTGGCCCAACGTTGTGACCAATCCGTCTGCCAACTCGGTGGCCGTCGGCGACTTAGACGGTGACGGCGACTTGGAGGTCGTCGTGGGTAACGACCAATTGTACGCCTGGCATGACGACGGGCAGGAACTCCGCGACGGCGACAACGACATCCTCTCCTGGGGTGTGTTCTCCGACCAGGGGAACGGCTTTGTCGCGCCGGTGGCACTGGCGAGGCTCGACGGCAAGCCCGGGCTCAACATCGTGGCCGCTTCTCTCAACACGATGGAGGTGTACTGTTTCGACTATACGGGCGCCGTTCTTCCCGGATGGCCCCGTCCGACATTGTACGGGGTGAGGGCCGGCATAGCAGTCGGCGACCTGGATGGCGACGCCGATTTCGAGATTGTGGCCATCGACCAGAACGCTTACATGTACGCATGGCACCACGACGGCAGCGAAGTCAGAGACGGCGACGGCAATCCGGGAACCAACGGGGTGTTCCGTATTTTCCCCAACACACCGTGGTGGCACTATCAAACACCGGCCCTGTGCGATCTTGACGGCGACGGCGCCGACGAAATCATAGCGGCGACACAGGACTCGACGCTCTACGTGATGGACGGAAACGGCGCCGACCTTCCCGGTTGGCCGAAGGCGCTCCCCGACTTTGCCGGAGGCGGTGTCGCAATCGGCGACATCGACGGCGACGGCGACCTCGAGATCGTTTGCCCGTCGAAAAACGCCTCCGAGATCCGCGCGTATCACCACGACGGGTCGACGCTGTGGGTTCGGTGGTTTCCTCAGGGTCTGTTTTTCAACCCTTCTCCGGCGCTGGCAGACCTCGATAGCGACGGCAAATTGGAGACCATTCTTCCCGCATCGAACGGCAAGCTGTACATTGTCAAGTACGACGGCTCCGATCTGCCGGGTTGGCCGATCTATTATTCGACGACGGCGACTAGCGAGTCGTCTCCCATTGTGGCCGACGTTTCCGGCGACGGCGCGCCGGATATCCTCCTGGGTGACGAATCCAAGTTCATCAACGCATGGAACGTGGCCGGCAACCTGCTGGACGGCTTCCCCCTGGCCACGCAAGACGCCATACGCGGCACCCCCGCCACCGCCGATCTCGACGGTGACGGCGACGTGGAAATCATCGCCGCCGGTTACGATCGCAAAGTGTACGTGTGGGATGTCGACCAGCCGTACGATCCCGACGCTTCGCCGTGGCCGCAGTTCTACGCCAACTCACACAACAACGGCCGCTCGGGCTTCTACGTAGCCACCGACATCGCTGATGACGTAGCCCCGGCGTTGAGAGCGGGGCTGGGACAGAATATACCCAACCCGTTCAATCCGACGACGACCATTGTTTTTAACGTACCCCCAGGGGGTGTCGTTGGCCGGGTATCGCTGGTCGTCTACGACGTTACGGGGGCCCGTGTAAAAACCCTGGCCGACGGGCCGATGACCGCGGGGCGTCATACACGAGAGTGGAACGGCACGAATCACCGCGGAAACCGCGTGAGCTCGGGTGTGTATTTCTACCGGTTGACGATGCCGGGATTCGTGGACACCAAGAAAATGGTCCTACTGAAGTAGGTAACAATAGTGTCATACAATGCACCTACACCCCGAGGGGCGTCAG
>CBDVBX010000255.1:0-4865 GCA_965372335.1 uncultured bacterium
GATATTATAGCGTGTCCGGCGCAAGCAGAATGGAGGAGGATTTCGAGAGTTAAATTATGTTCCTGTTTGACTAACTTCGATACCCGATTCAGCAGTTCTTTATCAGAAAGCGTCTTTAGCGAATTCATGGCAATCCTCCCGTCGTTCAAATCCTTCGTCATCACTTGCCAGCCGGGTTTGTATTATAACACACACCTTTTTGTTACCGTCAGACGGCGTGTAGTGTTTGATTTCGAAGAGGAGAGCGCTTTTGAGAGGATAGAAAAGTTGTCAAGCAGAAAAGTTCGTTGTCAAAAAAAATTAGTTGAGTTGATACAAAAATTATACGTCACCCGCCGTTTGGCGATACACATCCAGATCTTTGTCGGAGAACAGCACGAACCGAACTTCGTCCAGGCCACCCTGTTCTTTCAAGAGTGTATAGACTGTTTGAAGTGCGATCTTTGACGCTTTTTCGATGGGATATCCATAGACGCCTGTACTGATCGACGGAAACGCGATGCGCTTCAGTCCGTTTTCGATGGCGAGACGGTAGGAATTTTTGTAGGCGTTGGCCAGTAGCTCGGGCTCGCCTTGCTGGCCGCCTCGGTAGACGGGACCGACGGTGTGAATCACATGGAGCGCGCGGAGGTCTCCGCCGGTGGTGATCACCGCTTCGCCCGTGTCGCATTGTCCGATCTTGGCGACGATTCTCTTGCACTCTGCCAAGATCGCCGGGCCACCCGCGCGGTGGATCGCGCCGTCCACGCCGCCACCGCCCAAGAGCGTCGAGTTGGCGGCATTGACAATCGCGTCTGTGTCCTGTTGGGTGATGTCGCCTTTGGTGAGCCGCACGAGGGCCTCACCGACTTGGTAGGTAAACATGGTTCGACGACTCCTATTATACGTAACCGATTTTATTCGCGGCCATCAGCGAGTGAGATCGCCTTGTTGACGGCCTCTTCGGGTGAGGTGACGTGGACGATATCCTGCGAAACGTCGTGCGTGTCGAGGCCGACGACGGGAACACCGAGTTGCAAGCAATGGGCGATTTCGGACAGCGTGCCGGCGCCGCCGGACATGGCGATGACCGCCCTGGAGGACCGGACGATGATCACGTTACGCGCGATACTCATGCCGGTGGCGATTCGCACCTGCACATACGGGTTGGCCGACTGGGGATCGTCTCCCGGAAGCACCCCCACCGTCAAACCGCCGGCATCACTCGCGCCCTTGCACACCGCCTCCATCACACCGGAGAGGCCGCCGCAGATCACGCCCCAGCCATTCTCCACCAACAGTCTCCCCACGGTGACGGCGCGATCGTAGGTGTCCCGGTCGCAGTCGTGCGATCCGATGACCCCGATGAGCTTTTGCGGATTCATGCGCAGCCCCCGATGAAAGAGGGAACTAACCCAACACGGACTTGAAGAACTCCCGCCGCATGCGAGCGATGTTGGAGATCGAGATCTTCTTCGGGCAAACGGCTTCGCACTCGCCGTGGTTGGAGCAGTTGCCAAAGCCCTCTTTGTCCATCTGTTCGATCATCCGCTGCGCGCGGCGCTTGCGCTCGACCTGGCCCTGCGGCAGCAGCGCAAACTGCGAGATCTTGGCTGCCACGAACAGCGACGCCGACGCGTTGGGACACGCGGCCACGCACGCACCGCAGCCGATGCAGGAGGCGGCGTCCATGGCGAGGTCGGCCTTCTCCTTGGGGATCAAAATGGCGTTGGCGTCGGGGGCGCCGCCCGCGTTGACCGACGTGTATCCGCCGGCGGCAATGATTCTGTCGAAGGCGCATCGATCGACGACCAGGTCTTTAATGACGGGAAACCCCTTGGCCCGGAACGGCTCGATGGTGATGGTGTCGCCATCTTTGTACTCGCGCATGTGGAGCTGACAGGTGGCCGTCTCGCGCCACGGACCGTGCGCCGTGCCGCCGATCACCAGGCTGCACATGCCGCAGATCCCCTCGCGGCAGTCGTTGTCGAATTCGATTTGCTCTTCGCCCTTCTTGACCAGGTCTTCATTCAACACGTCCAGCATTTCCAAAAAGGACATATCCGGGTCGACGTCGGTTACGGTGTAGTCGACCATACGGCCTTTACTATCACGGCCTTTCTGACGCCAGATCTTCAGGTGGAGTGTCATATGCTCGTTGCTCATGCCCGGTGACTCCTTATTATTTGTAGCTACGAGTGGATAGAGGCACGTTATCGAACGTCAACTCTTCCTTGTGAAGCGCCGGTTCGGCGCCGCCGCCTTTGAATTCCCACGCGGCCACGTGGGCGAAGTTCTCGTCGTCGCGTTTTGCCTCGTGGTCTTCGGTCTGGCTTTCCAGCCGGAAGTGCCCGCCGCACGACTCGGCGCGGTAGAGCGCGTCGGCCGCCATCAGTTCACCCAGTTCGAGAAAGTCGGCCACACGCCCCGCGAATTCCAAGTTCTTGTTGAGCGTGTCCCCCGTACCGACGACCTTGACGTTACTCCAAAATTCGGCCCGCAGGGCTTGTATGTCGCCGATCGCTTTCTTGAGGCCAGATTCCTCGCGGCTCATACCAACGTACTCCCACATGACCAGCCCCAGCGCGCGGTGGATCTCCTTGACGGTTTTGTTACCGTTGATCGACAAGAGCTTTTGGACTTTGGCGTCGACCTCTCCCTCGACCTTCTTGAACTCCGCGTGGCTGGTGTCGACTGCCGGCAGTTCGTTCGATACGATGTAGTCGCCCAGCGTATAAGGGATGACGAAGTAACCGTCGGCTAGCCCCTGCATCAGCGCGCTCGCGCCCAGGCGGTTGGCGCCGTGGTCGGAAAAATTGGCCTCCCCCAGGACGTGCAGGCCGGGGATGGTGCTCATGAGGTTGTAGTCCACCCACAGACCGCCCATGGTGTAGTGCACCGCGGGAAAGATCCGCATGGGCATTTCGTAGGGATTGTCGTCGGTGATGCGTTGGTACATATCGAACAAGTTGCCGTACTTTTCTGTTACGACGTCCCTGCCCAGGCGCTCGATCGCTTCGGCAAAGTCCAGATAGACCGCCATTCCCGTCGAGCCCACTCCGCGCCCCTCGTCGCACACCTCTTTGGCTGCGCGCGAGGCGACGTCGCGGGGGACCAGGTTGCCGAAGCTCGGGTAGCGCCGCTCGAGAAAGTAGTCGCGTTCGTCTTCCGGGATCTCGGTCGGTGGTCGCTTGTCGCCCTTCGCTTTGGGTACCCACACCCGGCCGTCGTTGCGAAGGCTCTCGCTCATGAGAGTCAGCTTCGACTGGTGGTCGCCCGAAACGGGAATGCACGTGGGGTGGATCTGCGTCATGCACGGGTTGGCAAATAATGCCCCGCGCTTGTAACACCGCCACGCGGCGGTGGCGTTGGAGTTGACCGCAAGGGTAGAGAGATAGAACACGTTTCCGTAACCGCCGGTGCACAACAGCACCGCGTGTCCAGCGTACGACTCCACCTTGCCGTTGGTCAAATCGCGCACCACAATGCCGCGCGCCTTGCCGTCGACGACGACCAGGTCTAGCATCTCGCGACGGGGAAACAGCTCGACCTTACCCTTGTCCACCTGCCGCATCAGCGAGCTGTACGCGCCGAGCAGGAGTTGCTGTCCTGTTTGCCCGCGCGCGTAAAACGTGCGCGACACCTGCGCGCCGCCGAACGAACGGTTGTCGAGGAGTCCGCCGTACTCGCGGGCAAACGGTACGCCCTGTGCCACGCACTGGTCGATGATGTTGTTGGCCACCTGCGCCAGCCGGTAAACGTTGGCCTCGCGCGCGCGATAGTCGCCGCCCTTGACGGTGTCGTAAAACAGGCGCCAGATGCTATCGCCGTCGTTGGGATAATTCTTCGCGGCGTTGATGCCGCCCTGCGCGGCGATCGAGTGCGCGCGGCGCGGCGAATCCTGTATGCAGAAGTTCAACACGTCGTAGCCGAGCTCGGCCAGAGACGCCGCCGCCGACGCGCCGGCCAGCCCCGTCCCCACTACGATCACGGTGTACTTGCGCTTGTTCGCCGGGCTAACCAGCTGGCAGTGGAATTTGTGCTGGTCCCATTTATCGGTGATCGGGCCTTCCGGGATTTTTGAGTTCAGTGTCATGGCGCACCCCCGGTGAAGTAGATGTACGGCGGAACGGCGAGGAAACCCACAGCGATGACGATCGCAAAGACATAGCCGACCGCGTTGATAATAGGTGTGTATTTGGGATGATTCATACCCAGCGACTGAAACGCGCTCCAGAACCCGTGCCACAGGTGGAATCCGACGGTGATCATGACGATCTCGTAAAAGATCACGACCCAGCCCTGCGTGAACTGCTCGACCACGGTGTGGTAGAGGTCGAGCATCTCTTTGCCGTTGTGCACGAAGACGGCGTGTGAGCCGTACTTCATCGTGGCCACGTGCCAAACGAGAAAGACGATCATTATCACGCCGCCGTAGATCATGGTAATCGACGAAAAGGTCTTTCGGCTTGTGCCGCCGGCGCCGGTGACCTTGTGGTACCGGTCGGGGCGCGCCTTCTGTTTGCTCCACCACACGGTGATGGCGGTGAGGGCGTGGAGGACGAACACCGCCAGGAGCAGGATTTCGATGACGATGAGGAGTGCGCCAAGGCTCATCAGGAAGTGGGCGTACAGGTTGAACGCCGTGGGGTTGCATATGATCAGTATATTGGCCGCCATGTGCACCAAAATGTAGATGCACAACAGCAGGCCGGTCAGCCCATTGAGTATTTTTCGCCCGACGGTCGACATGGCGATGGCGGACAGATTGTTCATAATAGGAGCTCCGTTGTTGGGTGATATTTTGGGAGAATACTCCGCTAATCGCTTGCTGTAAAGGAGATATAGGACTCACCCCTCCTCTATTCCTGCCCCTCCCGCCGCTG
>CBDVBX010000256.1:0-4758 GCA_965372335.1 uncultured bacterium
AGCGTGGGTCGCCGCTGGTCCTGGTGGAGAGGCCGGCCGGCCTGATGCTGAGCACGGAGGATACGACGGAGCGGAAGGCGGCGCCCGGTCTCAAGCCCAGGTTTCGCTACATTGGGGATCTCAACTGGAACCAGCCGGAGGAGAAGCCCTTCGACGACTTTCACATTTTCGACCTCGACCTGTTGATCCAACGCGAAAAGCTCCGCGGCCGCGCGTTGGTCAAGGCGACGAACGCCACGTGGAACAAAGACAACGGCTCGGTAGATATCACCATGGACAGAGGATTTGTAGGCACCGGCGTGGGCGGCCTTCGCCTGGACGCGTTCCACAACGAAGCCAGCGTATGGACATCCAAAGACCCCACCAACGTCGTCGGCAACTTGGGCGTCTTCAACTACAACGCCGGTTACGAACGCAGCGGTGTATCGGCGGAGTACCGGTTGAGCGACCCGCTCCTGTTTCGAGCGATGTACGGCGATCACTTCGGCCCCTTCGTGAGCGGCCAACCGGCGTTCTCGTTACCCGACCTGTCCGGTGTGGCGTCGGGAGCCGATACGACGGTGTATGCGTTCGACAACGTTGTGGGAGACTCGGACGTGTTCGGGCTCGAGTTTGCGATTGAGTCGAGTTCTTTTCAGGCCGGCATCGTCTCGCGGCTCAACCGTGGCATGCGGCCCGGCATCATGGCTGACCTGTCCTTTGCCGATACCACGGCGGTGTTGTTCGACACGCGGGAGAATACCGACGCCACCTTCTACTGGCTGGAAATAAAAAAGCTGTTTGGCGTGGGCGCCGTTATCGGTTACGGGCGAGGTCACGCCGATCTCCAGCAGCTCACCGTAGAACACACCCCGTTCGACCCGGCGGGCGATCTCCAAACGACGCAGCTGTCGTACCCGGTCGACGGGAAGTTGAGGTTCGAAAAAAGTAACCGTATCTTTGCCGGTCTCGATTGGAAGGCCAATCGGGTCTCGGCATCGGCCGATTGGGACCGCGTCACCTTCGACTTCGACGGCACCCGGTATCAGCAGGCAAAAGCTACCGTGGACCGTGTGACCGCCCTATGCGAGTGGACGCCCAGGGAGTGGCACATCAAGGGGTGGTTGCAGTACACCAAACAGGACTACGGCAACACACCCGAGGCGCTGTTGATCGACTCGCCCGTTTTGAACATGTGGCTCGACTGGCGGGACAAGTTCACCGTGGCCAACATCGTGGGGATCGATACCGACTCGTACACCAATTTGACCTTCGCCGCCGCGTGGAACCGCCCGTGGACCCGAGAGGGGAGTGGTACGGCCGATCTGGCCGGTCTGCCCGGGGACGGCGAGACCGAGGCCGCCGCGGAAAGCGCGCGACCCGCGTGGGCACCGCCGCCCGTTCGTGTCGAGGTGGGTACCACCACCGACGGGTTTTTCAAGGCGTTCCAATACAACCGCGTCCGGTTGACGGGTGGATACGTGTATCGAAGCCGTTACTACGCGATGGTCGATGGCCGGTGGTCGATGTACGACAGAGAGGAATGGGGGGGGAAGCACACGTTTAAGTCTGGCTTCGTCGAAATCGGCTATCGGTATCGCAATTGGTTCAACGCCGAACTCGGGTGGGGATTCGACCCCATCGTGTTCGACCGGGTGATCAACGACTACCAGGACGTCGGGCTCACGAAGTTTTTGCGCCGATCGCTGGTCGGCGGCGTGACCAGGGACGAGTCGGTCGAGATAGGGGAGCGCCTCCTGGAGCAAGAGCGCAAGCTCCAAAACGTGCAGACGATATCTCTTGAAGTGATCATCCAATTTTAGGACACTCGGACGGTACCATGTCGACGCGTATCATCTGCATCGGACTGCTGGTGGTTGTGGGATCGATGTCGATCTCTGGGTGCTCGCAGTTCGCGTCCCGCAACACCACTCCCGGGCCGGTGATGACACCGGAGGGTGTGAAATTTCGTTATTACGACCCCGGGGCGGCCCGCGTGCAGTTGGCGGGAAACTGGCCCGAAAATAATTGGGCCCGGGGTGATGGAAGCGTCGGCGAGGCCAACGTCGGTCTGATGACCCGTGGCGGCGACGGCGTGTGGGAGATCATCGTTCCGCTGGAGGCGGGGCGGTATATGTACCTTTTCTGGTCGAATGACACGACGTGGAGCCTCGATCCCGGCAACCCCGTGGAAGTCCGGGGCGGGCCGCGGAGCGTGGCATCGCAACTGATTGTATTCTTGAGCGACGGTAAACTGGAGATCCGGTAAATGAATTTTAAGAGAGAGACAAAAACGGCGGTGCTACTGGTGCTCGCCTTGTGTGTTGTCGGCTTGAGTATGGCCGGCTGCGGATCCGGCAGGCGCGCGGGTGTGGGACGGGAGCCAAGTCCCGAGATCGTCGAGGGGGGCGCCATGTTCCGTTACGTCAATTCAGACGCAAAAAAAGTATTCCTCGTCGGCGATTTCAACAACTGGTCGCCGACCGCTGACCCGATGAAAGACCTCAACGGCGACGGCCACTGGTCGTTGTTCTATCCGCTTCGTCCCGGTACCTATCAGTACAAATTCGTCGTCGACGGCCGGTGGTTGCCCGATCCCCACAACCCCGACAGCGAGCCCGACGGATTTGACGACATCAACTCCGTGGTCAAAATCACCGAGGCCTCGACGACATCGTAGCCGCTCGGGGAGGGCGCGATCGTCATAACCTGCAGAGGTGTATTTGTTTAGGTTGCGTGCCAGGCACGTATTGACAACGGACAATGGGGTACGTTGAGGACGGCCCGCTCGACTAATTCATAGTCCCCATTGCATTTTCCTCAGTTCGGTGGTAGAATTACCCCAGGAAACGAGCTATACCCCTGGGAATCACACCCCTGAAGTTTTCTCGCGGAACCGTAACTTACGACATTTTAATAGATTGCATTGCATCGGTCCGACCGGGGCATAGCTTTTGCTGTTTCTGACGTGGGTTTTTCCGGTTAGAATAGCCGGATACGCCCGAGGTGTGCGCTGTCAACGCACTGTACGCGTGCGGTGAACGCGTGTCGCGCGCCGCGCGCCTGGACGGTGAAACGTCTGACGTCACGTTTTTAGAAAGTCCTTTGGTTGTTCAAACAAGCCTTAGTATTAGGATTGCTGTTTCTCGCCGTCGGGCTTCCGCCCACCGTACAGGCGGGGCCGGGTAGTGGTACGGCCACCATCGACCCGCCGGGCGACGTCGTGGTGGGCACCGACGGGCGTTGGGAGATTCGTTACACCGCCGTCGACACCTTCCTCACGGGCGCGGTTCGATTGACGATCCCCGCCGGCTGGACGGCCCCGCAGAATGGATCGCCGACCAGTGCCGGTTATGTGGCGGTGACGAGCAGCGATCCGGGCGCGACGTTTAACGTCTCGTCGATTGTCGGAAACGACATCACGGTCTGGGTCGACACGCTGGTTGCCGGCGAAGAGATCCGTATCGCCTACGGCGAGGACAGTATCGACCCCGCCGGACGGGCCACCGCGCCGACCACACCGGGACCCGCAACGTTCTCTCTCTCCAGCCATCCCAACAGCCGGAACGGCCTGCAGGCGATCGCGTCGCAGCCGTCGGTATCCGTGGTGGCGGGGCCGATCACGCAGCTGGTGTTTGCCACGCCGACCTACGAGATCACCTCGATCGAGATCGCTGGTCCCTACACGCTGGAAGTCCGCGACCAATACGGGAATCTAAGCGCCGTAACAGCCGACCAGGATATCTCACTGTCAACCGATTGTCCCTTTGGCGAGTTTTCGGTGCTAGGAGGGGACGACTTTTCACCGGTCTCCACCGTGGCGATACCGAATGGTCAAAGCTCGATCGACATTCACTACCGGAGCCCCAAAAAAGGGGTTTGGACGATTACGGCAGAGGCGGTGGGGCAGCCGACCTGGACGGATTCTGAACCGCAGACGGTCGTAGCAGGTCCTGTGGCGCGATTCGACATCGTCCCCAGCGACACCTCTGTCACGGCCGGGGATTTCGTGCCTTACACGCTTTTCGCGGTAGACACCGAAGGCAACCGGGCCCCGGTGACCGACACCCGCACGGTCCAGGTGACCGGACCGTCGGGCGAATTCTATTTACCGTCCAACCACACCACGCCGCCGGCGACTTTCACGTTGGCCTTGGGTTTGGATTCGCTTCGGGTTGACTACCAGGGCACCACCGCGATAATCGGGTTTATCGTGGCGTTTACGACCGACGCCTTCTCTCCACCGCTCAACGGCTTGACCGGTGTTACCGTCGTTGCCGGGGCGTTCAACTTGGCGAACTCTTTAGTGGATGCGGAATCGCCCGCGGCGGCGGGTGGACCGGCCAGTGTGGTGACTGTCACGGTGCGGGACGATTACATGAACCCCGTTTCGGGTGTCACGGTTGATTTGACTGTAACGGGTGACGCCATTGCAGTCGATCCGATCGCGCCGACCGATGCTAACGGCGAGGCAACGGGGGCAGTCACGAACACAACCGCAGAAACAGTGAACGTGTTTGCTACGGCAAACACTCAGCCTATTCCCACTTCGGCGCCGATTGTTTTTGTAGCTGCTACGGCCGATGCCGACTCGAGTACGATCATTGCCGACACGCCGGTCGTGGCCGACGGTGCGACGCCGAGTTCGATTGTTGTCACGGCGCGCGATATCTACGGCAATTCGATAGAAGGCGCCAGCGTGGAATTGTTCGTCAATCCGACCGGCAACGCGGTGCTGAATCAGCCTGGAGGTGTCACTGGGCCCGACGGCCGGGCAAC
>CBDVBX010000257.1:0-4758 GCA_965372335.1 uncultured bacterium
GGAATCGGGATTTCTCCCTCTCCGTGCGGCAGGTCCGTCTTCTCTTCGGTGTCCACCACGTCGCTGGCAGCCGATGAGACCGTCGAAAGGTACTGGCTGAGTTCGTCGGTCGGTATGGGATTCTCCGGCGGCGATACCAACTGAAACTCCAGCGGGGCCACCTCGATCGGGTCCTGGAGCTTAAGATCCCATCCCTGGAATGCGTCCCTGATACCCGGAATGAACATCAAGGCGTGGAGCAGAATCGACAGAATGAAACCCCACAGGATCATCCGCTCCTTGGGCGAGGGTATGCGGGAAGTGGTCGTCATCTCCTTTTAGTCCGTTCGTTCGAGCCGGCACACGACGAAGCCCGTTACCAATTCGCGTACCAGCGGCACACGCGTGAGCGGTGCCAACGCTCGAAATTTCGCCGGCCGCAGCTCCAGACGGGTTACTTTCAATGTCGGCTGCCGGTGAGCGATTCCCAGAAACCGCCGCACGCTCATGTGGTTGAGGTCCTCGTCGTACGACCTCATGATCTCGAGGACCTGCCCCTCCACGTCGCCCCCGCCGGCGCCTTCCTGGCGCTCGGCGACGATGCGGCGGATCGCCCGCTCGATCTGCGTGCGGGTGAACAACAGGTGACACCAGGGTGTATAAATATAATCATATAAATGAGATCCCAGGGGAGAAAAGTGGGGTGTAAAAAACAGCCAAATGGCGCCGCCTCTCTTGGTTACACGCCGCATTTCTGCCAGGGCCAATTCGGGCCGGGAGAAGTGCTCCATGGCGTCGTTGGCCACGACGGTGTCGAACACCTCGTCGACGAAGGGCAGCGACGCCGCATCGCCGGTAAGAAACGCACAATCGCCTTCGGCGGCGCGTTGACTGGCGAACGCCTGGCTTGCTTCCGCGTGCGATTCCAATATGTCCGCGCCGACTACGGCAGATGCCCCGCACTCCTGGTATGCTACCGTTTTGCCCCCCAAGCCGCAACCGACGTCCAATACCCTTTTACCGCCGATGTCGCCGGCGGGTTCCAGGTAGATCTTGGCCGTTTCCAGCCCCCAGCGGTGTTCCCACCGCGAATACGCCTCGCCCGACTCCCTTCCCTCCACGTTTGGCGGTCGAAACACCCGGTTCAATAGCAGTATCAAGGAGACCAATCGCACCGTCCTTCGAACATCTGCTCTCCCAGCGCGCGCCGACTCGTGGCGGGCGTCACAGACCCGGCGCCAGGCGGGCCCCGTCACGTTTCGAGAACAGGTGTAGAAAATCACCGTCGACATAAAGGGACGCGTTGCCTTCCCCGTCGCTTTCGAAAGGACGCGCTCCCCGGGCGATAATCTCGTGCGGCCCGACACTCAGGTGGGTGAGCGTTTCGTGGCCCAAAGGTTCCACCAATACTATTTTACCGCTCAAACGCAGCGTCGTCGCGCCGCCGGGCGGCGACGGCTGGATGTCTTCGGGGCGAACGCCCACCAGAACATCTCTTTCGCGCGACTTTTCCAACAACCGGGTCGTCCGCGCCGCAATGGCCACTCGCTGTCCGGCCACCGCCAACTCCCCGCCTTCGGCCGCGACGGTGGCGTCCAGGAAGTTCATCGGCGGACTTCCCAAAAACGAGGCGACAAACGTGTCCTTGGGTTCGCGGTAGCACGACTCCGGCGTCCCCACCTGATGGATTCGGCCGTCCTTCATCACGACCAGCTGCTCTCCGATCGTCATCGCTTCGACCTGGTCGTGCGTGACGTAGATCGACGTGACTTTGAGCCTGTTGTAGAGTTTTTTGATCATCGTGCGCATGTCGCCGCGCAAACGTGCGTCCAAGTTGGACAGGGGTTCGTCGA
Source organism: uncultured bacterium (assembly GCA_965372335.1). Lineage (GTDB taxonomy): Bacteria > Krumholzibacteriota > Krumholzibacteriia > WVZY01 > JAKEHA01 > CBDVBX01. The sequence continues at coordinate 1,833 of CBDVBX010000257.1, forward strand.
ACAAAAACACGCGCGGCTGGCGGATGACGGCTCGGCCGAGTGCGACTCGCTGCCGCTGGCCGCCGGAGAGTTCCCCCGGCCGGCGGGCCAGCAGGTCGTCGATTTCGAGCGTCTTCGCGACCTTTGCGACGCGATCGGCGACCTCACTCTTGGGCGTTTTTCGTAATTTGAGGCCGAACGACAAATTGTCCGACACCGTCATGTGAGGGTAGAGCGCGTAGCTCTGGAATACCATGGCGATATCGCGCGCTCTGGGCGGCAACGTGTCCAGTCGGGTCTCGCCCAGATGGATGGTCCCGGAAGTCGGCGTCTCCAATCCGGCGACGATTCGTAACAAGGTGGTCTTGCCGCAGCCCGACGGGCCCACTAAAACGACCATGGTCGGACTGGAAATGGAGAGCGAAAAATCCTGCACGGCTGTCACGCCGCCGGGGAAGATCTTCCGAACGTTTGTAAATAAAAGATCCGACATCGCGGCCTTGGGGTTACGTACAGCGTTGTCTTCTCACCGTCAACCAGAGATCGCCTTGATCGATCGTTCGACGATATCGATACCTTCGTCGACCTCTGCTTTGGTGAGGTTGAGCGGCGGCCGAAAGCGAACGGTACGCTCGCCGCACCCAACGATGAGCATGCCGTTTTCTTTTGCCTTGCCAAGGAGCTTGTCTCTCGTGTCGCCGTCGGGCAGGTCGAAGGCCCCAAATAGTCCTTTGCCGCGCGCGTTGGTGACGAATCCGTCGTACGTGCCGCGAATCTCTTCGAGTTTGTTCAGCAGATACTCGCCCACCACGCGGGCGTTTTCGACCAGGTTTTCCTCGTCGATTATCTGTAGGTAGCGGGTCGCACGTACCATGTCCGTCAGGTTTCCGCCCCAAGTTGAATTGATCCGGCTCGGCACCTTGAACACGCTGTCGATTTCGTTGATCCGTTCGGTGGACAGGATACCGCATACTTGGAGCTTTTTGCCGAACGAGATCACGTCCGGCGTCATGCCGGTGTGTTGATACGCCCAGAATTTGCCGGTGACTCCGACTCCGGTTTGGATCTCGTCCACAATGAAGATGATGTCGTTCTCCAGCGTGATCTCGCGCAGAAACTGCATGAACTCGGGACGAAAGTGGTTGTCGCCGCCCTCGCCTTGAATGGGTTCGATGATCAGCCCGGCGATGTCGTCGCCGTGTTTCGCTATCGCGTCCTTGATCTCTCTCTTGGCTTTTTCTTCGGATGCGATCACCTCGTCGAGGTGGTCTTCCAGCGGGAAGGTGATCTTGGGGTTGCTAACCCGGGGCCAATCGAATTTGGGGAAGTACGTCACCTTGACCGGATCGGTGTTGGTGAGCGACATGGTGTAGCCAGAACGGCCGTGAAACGCTTCGCGGAAGTGGATTATCTGCGAACCGAGTTCCTTCTTGTGACCCTTTTTGAAGTTTTTCTGCACCTTCCAATCGAACGCCGATTTCAGCGCGTTCTCCACTGCAAGCGCCCCGCCCTCGATGAGAAACATGTTGCTCATTTCGTCGGGGATCGCGTAACGGCCCATGGCCTCAACGAAATTGGCCATTTGCTGCGCGTAGAAGTCGGAATTCGACGGTTTGTTGGCGGCAGCCGTCATGAGCGTCTCTTTGAATTCATCGTCGAACAGTCGCGGATGATTGAATCCCAGCGGCATCGAAGCAAAAAACTGAAAGAAGTCGAGATACTCCTTGCCGTCGGCTTTGTCTTTGAGTCGGGTACCCGAGCTATTCTCCAGGTCGACCACGATTGGAAATCCGTCGACCAGCATATACTTGCGAATGGTATCGAGAACATTAGAGGGTTTAACGTTGATCTGGGATATCGCGTGGGTAGAATCCGCCATGATGTCTCCTTGCCCTTGTGCCTTTTTGGCAGGTTGATACCTGTATTAAGAGGTGATGAGGTTGATTATAAACACTCCAAACTAATCAATTCGAAGCGGTGATGTCAAGGGTAGTCGGCGCAACCGAAAGGGGCGAGACGGCGCCCAGGGAGCCTATGCAACCCATTATTATAAAGCAGGTTATGATGTCCGCCGCGTTGAAAAAAACTACAGGCAAAACAAAGAGGCTCAGACTAGGTTTATGAGCCTCTTTGTCCCGCCTGCAGAGTGATGGCACCTTGCAGTAGGTTTCGGAGCCGCACACGCTCCTTATGCGTTTTTGCGTCTACCAGTCGCGACGATGTTCTACCAAGATCCTCCGCTCTTCGATGAGATTGCTGTCGTCGTCGAATACGAACTCCAGACCTTCGTCGTAGTACTTCCACCGTTCGGTTTTTTTGCCTGCCGCGTTGAAACGCAAGCGGTGAAAGGTGAAACCGTACTTCTCGTAGATGAGCTTTTTGTCGCCCCTTAGATTTCCGACCAGCAATAGATGACGCACGTTCTTACGGTAACGGGCACCCGTCACCGAGACGCCATAGCGAACTTTTTTTGTCTTGTAGTCCTCCGCGAACGCGGAACCAGTGAAGACAAACAGCAGGCCGGAAAGGATAATGAGGTACTTCCTCATGGCCGTTCTCCTCAAGATGTAAAACCACTAGCTGTTGGCCATTGATTGAGATACCTAATTATAGCATATCGCTCCTAGTCGCTTCAAGAGGGGGTTTGAGGCTACCGTATGGGGAGAACTGGGCCTGGTGAAGGATTATCATTACACCGTTACTGTGTAATACATTGTTATTATTATCGTTACCACGACACCTCCTGTGACCGCCACTGCAAAAAAGAACGGGGCCGCGCGGTTGCGCGGCCCCGTCGCCAGGCCCGTAAGGCGACAGACAGTCCCCTACACCCGTTCGGGTCTAACGACCCTCAGGGTGTAAGAGTTATTGTATGACATTAGTGTCTCATACCCGTCGGGGGGGGGGGGGGGGCGGGCCGCGCCCCGGGGGGGGGGGGGGGGGGGTG
>CBDVBX010000258.1:0-4730 GCA_965372335.1 uncultured bacterium
ATCCCAAGAAAGCGATCCGGGACCAGATGCGGCCGGTGACGGTATTTCGGCCGGTTAAAGCCGGTGCCGGCCCGGGCCCTCTTGCCACTTCGCAGCGAAGTCCGAAGGGGGGGACCCCCCTCCCATGATTCGGAGACCTCACTTCGCAGCGAAGTGGATGAAGTCGCATCTCTCGAACAAGTATCCCAAAGGCGTGGGGCTACTGGAGGCGTATAAATACGCGCTTCGGTATGTGCGCGAGAGAGAAGATCCGGCCAAGAGAGCCGAGAGACGAAAGAAGCGCCAGGCGAAGCAAAAACATCTAAGAAAAGCGTCTCGAAACCAAAGCGCTCACGGCATATTCCTGTGGAAGAGCAAGATAAAGTGTGGGTGCGGGACAAGGGCCAATGCGCGTACGTGGGACCGGGCGGAAAAAGATGCAACGCCACGCACAATCTACAGCTCGATCACTATCCGATCCCGTATGCCAGGGGCGGTCCAAATATCGCGCGTAACTTGAGACTCTTATGTGGAAAGCACAACCGGTTTACGGCCGAGGAAGTCTACGGCAAATCACACATGGCGTGCTACGTTATACGCGAGTAAACAAGGGTCCAAGCGACGGCGAAGATCAATGCAGCATCAACCAGGCGGCGATCACCGCTGCCAGGACGAAGCGGTAGTATGCGAATACGTTCAAGCGGTGTTTCTGGAGAAATCGCAGAAGAAAGTTGATCACCAGCCAGCCTGCGATGGCCGACGTGACCGTCCCGATCAAAAGTACGACATACTCGCCACTACTGAACTGCTGGCCGATCATATCGAGCCCCTTCTTGAGGCCGGCGCCCGCCAGGGCGGGCGTCCCCAGCAGGAATGAGAAGCGTGCGGCTTCGGCACGTTTGAGTCGCTGCGTCATACCGGTGATGATAGTGATCCCCGAGCGTGAAACCCCGGGGATGAGGGCAGTGGCCTGCGCAACCCCCACCAGAATGGCACCCCGGAACGATATCGACGGCATATCACGTCGCGGCTTTGCGAATCGTTCGGCGAGGAGAAACAGGACTCCGCCTACGACAAGCGTGACGACTATTACAGACGGATTCCTGAAGTACACTTCTATTTGACTCTCGAAAAAGAAACCGACGATCGCCGCCGGCACACTGGCTGCCACAATGTACCACGCCAGTCTCTGGTGGGGATTTCGCTCGAAATCTAATCCTTTGAAAGTGGAGAAGAACCCCCGGGCTAGATTCGCAATGTCGCGGTGAAAGTAGACGATGACGGCGATCAGCGTGCCCACGTGCAGGCCGACGTCGAATGTCAATCCGTCGGCAAAACCGAAGTCGAGCAAACCGCGAGCCAGTATTAAGTGCGCCGATGACGAGACGGGCAGGAATTCGGTAAGCGCCTGGATCAGACCCAGTATGACCGCGAAGAAGTAAATCATGTTTTTGTTAGCCGCGAGATGTCGGCGACATTGTTATCAACCAAAGAACAACCTCGACTCAGTCACCGATGTCCCAGTTGGGCTTGCGCTTCTCGAAAAAAGCCGCGAAGCCCTCCTGCCCCTCGTCGGAACCCCGAAGCTTGGCGATCGTTTCGGCAGTATACGCCTGGGCGTCGCGGATTGACGACCACGCCACGGTGTTGATCAGTTGTTTGGTCACAGCGACCGCTTTGGGGCCCGCATGCAGGAACCGTTTTTCCCACCGCGCCACCGCTTCGTCGAGTCCCGACGGATCGACAACCTCGTTGACCAGTCCGATAACAGCGGCCCGCTCGGCGTCGAACCTCCGGCCGGTGAGGAAGTAATCGCGCGCCTGTTGAGGCCCGATCTTCCGGAGGACATACGGCGATATTACCGCTGGAGCTATCCCCAGCAGGATCTCGCGCAGGGCGAAGTCAGCGTTATTTGCAGACACGGCCACGTCGCACACGGCTACCAATCCCACACCACCTCCGATACACGGGCCGTTGACCCTGGCGATCGTCGCCTTGGGCAACCGGTAAAACAACTCCAACATACGGGCGAACAGGCGGGCGTCCTCGACGTTTTCCTCGTGTGAGTACTGCGCAACCTTTTTCATCCAATTGAGGTCGGCACCAGCCGAAAACACACTTCCCTTGCCGGACAGCGTCATTACGCGTATCGACTCGTCGGCGGCGACGCTGTTCAACAGCTGGGTGAGTTCCGCGATTAACGTGTCATCAAAAGCGTTCCGAACGTCGGGACGATCGAGTAAAACGTGTAACGTTGACGCCTGCTGCTTGACTTCAAGAGTCGTGTAAGAGTTCTTTCCCATAAAAGCACCTCAAAACATTCGGTATTCGGCTCTAGCGCCAAAGGATACGAGTTGCTAGAGGGTATTACATCCGGATTCTGACTGTAAGTGCAAAATGCGAGCGGTGGCTATCGCGTGGCCAGGGGGAGGCCCAGGTCATTCAGGTACTGTTCGCCGCCCTCATTATTGAGGCGCCAGTACGCCAATCGTTTCGATCCAGTTAGTTCCCCTTTGACATCGGGTGCGAGCTCCCACCGAATGATCCGGTGCGGGTAAGCATTTTCCACAAAAAACACACCACGACGCTCGTCTATCGATACATCGTAGACGATCACATCGTACTCGCCGGCGGGCACCGCGACTTTCTCGGTGGAGGAGCGTCGGCTGATGGTTGCTTTGGTCCAGTTCAGTTTCGTGTGCGACAGGCGGCTGAAAAATACGCCGGGTAAATAGTCAACAGACTTCGATTGCCCGGGTTCGAGGTAGTCACCTCGAAGACCTCTCAGTAGTATAAACAAGTTGTCTTCGCTCACGCCGCCGGCGGGACGGGGTAGCACCCTGGTGGCCGATTCGTCCTCGAAGTAACTAAAGAATGAACTGCGCACTTTGGTCTCGTCGAACAGTAACTCCGAATACACGTGACCACACCATTCGGCACTGGTGAACGTGACTTTGACGGGCTTGAAGTTTGCACTCCGTACAAAAACAGATACCATTGTGTTGTAGTCATATATCCCCGTCTGAAAATCGCGTATGAGGTTTAGCTTGAGTGCGTCAAAGGTGTCGTCCGGTTTTTTAGTGGCGTCGTCGACCTTCACGCGTTTGGACTCGCTGAAAGGCTCGGTAACGTAAATCATCACCGCGTAGCTCACGCGATCCTGGCCGTACCGCGACACGGTAAGATTGTAGCCGTCCAATTCGGCCTTGCCGTCGTGCCAATGCGCGCTGAATGGGTCGCCGGCGGCCAACACCACAGGCACGGCCGTTAATAACAGTGTAAGCATCGCAATTCGTCGCATTGTCACTCCTTCGATTATGTTTGCGGTTCGAGCGTCGTTTGGATTTTGACCTCGTTAAGATGCAGCGTCTTGTGGACTGGACATTTGTCGGCGATTTCCAGCAATCGCTTACGCTGATCTTCGTCCAGCGGGCCAATGGGCGCCACTTCACGGTCGATGTGATCGATAAAACCGGTATCCGATTCGCAATCCTCGCAGTCTTTGGCGTGAACCTTTTGATGTCTCAGCCGTACTTCGACGGCCTCCAACGGCCACTCCTTCCGATCGGCGTACATCCGCAGGGTGATCGAAGTACACGCGCCCAGCGCTGCCAAAAGCAGCTCGTACGGAGAGGGTCCGTGGTCTGTGCCGCCGACGTTCACCGGTTCGTCGGCGATAAGGCTGTGACCACGCACTCGGGCGTCGGTATGGTAGTGATCTTCGCCTGTGCGGACAACCACCTGGCCGTCTTCGGCGGCCTCCCCTACGGCCTGTGCCTCCGGGGCGCCGATATATCTAACTGCCCACGCGGCAATTACGCCGCCGGCGTATCTGGCATCTTCCGCGTCGAGTAACAAGTGATCCGACTTGTCCAGCGAGACGAAGCTCTTCGGGTGACTTGCGGTTTGAAAGATGTGGGCCGCGTTCTCGATGTCCACCACTCTATCCATAGGTGAATGGATCACCAGCAAGGCGCGTTTCAGATTGCGGATGGTCTCGTCCATACGCAACGTCGCGAGGTCATCGATAAACTGCTTCTTTATTCGAAACGGACGCCCCGCTATGGACACCTCGATCTCGCCCCGTTGTTCGAGCTCTTCCCGTTTGCCGGTGATGAGATGCTCGAGATGCTTCGGACTGCAAGGCGCCGCTATTGTCACCACGGCCTTTGACGACGGAATCTTGGCTGCTGCCTGCAGTACCGCCGCGCCGCCAAACGAATGACCTATCAACAGCGCTGGTCCCTCATAGTCCTCCTCCAAGAACCTCGCCGCCGCCACCAGATCTTCGACGTTGGACGAGAAATTGGTGTCCGAAAACTCGCCTTCGCTCTCGCCTAAACCCGCGAAATCGAACCTAAGCACGGCGATCCCTTGCTCCGCGAGCGTTCGGCTGACATAGGTCACCGATTTGTAGTCCTTCGTACAGGTAAAGCAATGGGCGAAAAGCGCGAATGCAACAGGCTTTTCGTCGACGGGGAGTTCGAGGCGACCAGAAAGCGTTTCACCCTCGGCGTTCTGAAATTCAACTCTTTCCGTTTTCACGTTTATCTCCGCTTTCTACGCCCGCCACGAGCGCCGTTACTTCTTCTTTTTCTTGCCCGTTGCCCGTCCCTGTTCGATCTGGGCTTGAACCGCCTTCCGCGCCCATTCGAGCAAAAGCCCGTCGTCCTCGATCACGTCGATTGGTCTTCGATGAACGCGACGAATTCGCGGTCGCCTTCGATCACGCTGTGATCCTCCCTAGTTAG